>DATDLS010000226.1:0-3367 GCA_036519195.1 Occallatibacter sp.
TTCGGCCGCGGCCAGAAACCGGAGGATGGCGGTATCGCCCGCGTTGAGCTTACCGGTTTCCTGGGCACGGGCCTTAGTTCCATTTGCTAACAATCCGGCGCCTACTGCAGCGCCTCCTGCCAGAAGTCCGCTTTTCATAAAAGAACGGCGGTCAACTGGACGCCTGCTGCTACTCACTGGATTTTTCATAGTTACCCTTCTTGTCCAATGTTTCTTTTGCTGCTGGGTCTCTATTGATTTCGTGACCCGAGGATAAAAATAGGCCTAGGAGATGAGCTTAGTTGTCAGCGAATTGTCAGAGAGATGTCTCCATTTTCTGCCCGAAAAAAGACGATTTATTTTGCAAGAAATCGATAGCCAGACTGGTGCCTTTTAACGTGTAGACGCGTCTAAGGGCGGACAGAATTGCTGGGCGAGAGCAGAGTGGCGCAACGCGATTTGCGTATCACGATGGTGGTGAGCAAACGATCTGAGGGTCGATATTTCTCCGATGAGCTCCGTCCAATTCGCAGCTTGCGCTTTTACCTCTCTTCAACAATCCGATGGCCGATCTCCCGATCGCTGGCCTTGATCAACGCAAGGGCGCTATGAGCCGTCGCATGGTGTGGGGCGATGGTTACCGGTTGCGGACCTCGGTTTTGGGAAGGTCCGACGGGACAGTGCATCAAGCCGGGAAGGGGTGCCGCGAAGCTCGTGATGGAGCCGACTCGGGCGGCGATCCTGCGAAGAAGCTCGATCATGGCCTGCGGTCCCCAACAGGCGCGCGATCGGCCGGCGAGTTGAGATTACACCGAGCGCAGCGGTCTGCGATAATGGGGGCCTCCGACCCCTGCGTTGGCTCCGGTTTCTATCAGGCGTACTCCGGCAATTCATTCTCCCAGGAAGGTGTCCTTTGAGACTCCAATTGACTCGCTCTGCCGCCGCTATGGTGCTCGTACTTACGGCTGCTGTGTTCCCCGCTCTGCCTGCCTCCGCTCAACTGTCCACGATCGAACAACCCGACAAATACACGTGGCTTGAAGACATTCATGGCGAACGGTCCATGGATTGGGTGAAGGCGGAGGACGCACGAACTGCGGCGGTCCTCGAGAAGGACCCGCGGTTTGCAACGCTTGAGGCCGAGGCGCTCACCGTGCTTGAGTCGCCGGACCGGCTGGCGGCGCCGCAACTGCGCGGGGGGATGGTCTACAACATGTGGCGCGATGCTCAGCACCTGAGAGGAATCCTTCGGCGGACTTCGCTGGACGACTATCTCAAGCCAGAACCGGCGTGGGAGACGGTGCTGGACTTTGACGCGCTTGCAAAGGCTGACAACCAGAGCTGGGTGGCACACGGGCTGGACTGCCTCGATCCGCAGGCTCAGTTGTGCCTTGTGAGTCTTTCTGCGGGTGGCGAGGACGCGGCGACGTTGCGCGAGATGGACCTCAAGAGCGGCAAGTTTGTCGACGGTGGATTTGTGCTGCCGCGGGGCAAGCAGAGAGTGGCCTGGCTGGATAAGGACACGCTTCTGATGGGGCGCGACTGGGGTGCGGGAACGATGAGCGAGGCAGGCTATCCGATTACCGTGCGGGAGTGGAAGCGCGGGACTCCGCTTGAGAGTGCGAAGGAGATCTTCAAGGGGGATGTGAAGGATAACGGGTACGGAGATAACCCCAGCGTTTTCATTGACGCGCAGGGAAGGCGCGCGACGATGATCGAGCGGAACCTGACGACGTTCACGAGCGAGAATTACATTGTCCTCGAGGACGGGGTGAAGAAGCTGGATTTGCCGCTCAAATCTTCTGTTGAGGGCCTGCTGGACGGGCAGTTGCTGATCACGCTCGAGGAAGACTGGACCTCGGGGGGAAAGACGTTTCCGCAAGGGTCAGTGGTGGCGGTGGATCTTGAGGCTGTCAAGCGCGACCCGTCTCATCTGAAGCCGGAAACGGTGTTCGCGCCGACGGCAACGGAGTTTGAGCAGCAGATGGCGGTGACTGGGAACCACTTGATTATGACGACGCTCGCGAATGTGCAGGGGCGCGCCTACGTGTATACGCACGCGGCGGGAAAGTGGTCGGCGAAGCCTCTGCCGGTGCCGGATAACGTGTCGGTGGGAATCGTGAGCGCAAGTCGGATCGACGATCACTTCTTCATCTCGCTCACCGGATTTCTGACGCCGCCGTCGCTGTGGCTTGGCGATGCGGGCGCTGGTTCTCTGACCAAGGCGAAGGAACAGAAGCCGCTCTTTGATGCGAGCAAGGATGTGGTGGAGCAGTTGTTTGCCACCTCGAAGGATGGCACGCGCGTGCCGTACTTCATTGTGCACCGGAAGGATATGGCATACGACGGGAACAATCCGACGCTGCTGACGGCGTATGGAGGGTTTCTGGTGTCGTCGACGCCCAGTTATTCGGCGCCGACGGGCAAGCTGTGGCTGGAGCGGGGCGGGGTGTTTGTGCTGGCGAATATCCGGGGTGGGGCGGAGTTTGGTCCGGCCTGGCATGAGGCGGGGTTGAAGACCGACCGGCAACGGATTTACGACGACTTTTATGCTGTGGCTCAGGATCTGGTGGCGCGGAAGGTTACTTCGACGCCGCACCTGGGGATCATCGGCGGGTCAAATGGCGGCCTGCTGATGGGCGTTGAGTTCACCGAGCATCCCCAGATGTGGGGTGCGGTGGTGATCCAGGTGCCGCTGCTGGACATGCTGTCGTATGAGCACCTGTCTGCGGGAGCTTCATGGGTGGGCGAGTACGGGTCGGTTTCAGTGCCGGCGGAGAGGGCGTTTCTGGCTTCAATCTCGCCGTATAACCAACTCAAGCCTGATGTGAAATACCCGGTGCCGCTGATCTTCACTACAACCAAGGATGACCGCGTGGGGCCGGTACATGCGCGCAAGTTTGCGGCAAAGATGGAGGAGTTCCACGAACCGTTTTTCTATGACGAGATTACCGAGGGCGGCCATGGCGCGGGCGCGGATAACCGGCAGGAGGCGCGGACGCGGGCAGAGTATTTTACTTATTTGATGATGAAGATCATGAATTGAGGGACTGGCCTGAGAAGCGCGCGAGACTCTCCAGGTGCCCCTGCGTCTGCGGCTTCGGGAGGTACGAACTGAGGCATTTCCAGGCTGGTCTTGAACCTGTCGACAAAGGAGTCGACCTCGCGCTCGAACTCACGCTACCTTGCGAAACGTCAGGTTGTACCGGTACGGCCCGGTGAGCGGATGATGGCCCGGCTTGAGCGGCAGCACACCGTGAAATCGCATCCGCGAAGGGCCGCCCCACACGAGCACATCGCCGTGTTCCAACAGAAGGCGCTTTGTCTTGTCGGTGCGTTCCAGGCCACCCAGCAGAAATACACACTCCAGGCCAAACGAGATGGAGAC
>DATDLS010000227.1:0-17799 GCA_036519195.1 Occallatibacter sp.
ACCTTTTCGCGAATGGTGGTGTGTGCCTCAATCTGCTTGCGAATCGATTCCACCGAGGCGTGCGAGCGCAGAAATCGGTTGGTCAAGGCTTTGTCCTCGCGCAGCAGACCAAGCAACAAGTGCTCAGTCTCGATATAAGGCGAGCCGAACTGGCTGGCCTCGTATCGCGCGAAGAAGATCACGCGGCGTGCCTTCTCCGTATAGCGTTCGAACATGGTGTTCTCCCCTTGCAGGCTAACGGCTGAAGTGGCTGTCCGGTAAAATCCCGGCCTCAGCCCAACAGGCCCGTGCCCCTCTCTAGACTTCGCCGCCGGAGATCTCAGGAAATTTGCCCATCCTGCTCCGAACAGCTCTTTGGGATGGTCGCGAGCGATGCCCCGCTCCCTACGCCCTTCAGCAATCAACCCGCATCAGAACGCCCATCCTGCCTTTTCAGCCTGGAAAGCGATATCTGCGCCCAAACTGCTTACTGATTTGACTCAAAAATCAACGATAACGGTTCAAATGCGTCAAAAACTTTCCGCCGACATTTCCGTTTCGTGCCGTTTTGGCCGCTCAAACCGCAAGCGGCGTCAATTTTCCAGACTCCAGGCGCAAGGCCCTCGTACATCGGCTGG
The DNA here is from genome assembly GCA_036519195.1 of Occallatibacter sp. Taxonomy (GTDB): domain Bacteria; phylum Acidobacteriota; class Terriglobia; order Terriglobales; family Acidobacteriaceae; genus Telmatobacter. Next base: position 618 of record DATDLS010000227.1, read on the forward strand.
CGAGATCCAAATTGTGCGTAACAAGAACCGAAGTCAGTCCGTGTGTCACGTGCAGCCGCTCGAGCAGGTCGAAGACGCGCCCGGCTGTGCTTTCGTCCAGGTCGCCGGTAGGCTCGTCGGCCAACAGCAGGCGAGGGTTGTTGACCAGCGCCCGGGCCAGCGCAATGCGCTGCTGCTCACCGCCCGAAAGCTCGCCGGGGCGATGATCTGCGCGGTCTTCCAGGCCAACTTCCTTGAGCCAGTTTTCCGCCACGGCTAGCGCCTCCCGCTTGTTGCTGCCGCGCGCAAACAACGGCATGGCCACGTTTTCCAGCGCCGTAAACTCCGGCAGCAGGTAATGGAACTGCCATACATAGCCAATCTCCCGGTTGCGAAAGGCGGCCGCCTGTCGGGGACCAAGCTGGGCTACGTTGGTTGAGGCGCAGTATACAGTTCCCGCGGAGGGCGTATCAAGCGCCCCTAGAATGTGCAAAAGTGTGCTTTTACCGGTCCCGGACTGGCCCACAATGGCCACCATTTCACCCGGTTCAACCTGCAAGTGCAGGCCGTGAAACAGGTTGAGCTCGCCGCGCGCCGTCTTGTAGGATTTTTGTAGACCGCTCACCTCAATGATCGGTGCCGCGCTGTCGCCAAGTTCGCCTTCCCGCCGCACCCGCACGCCGTGTCCCCGCTCAGTGCGGGAAGTCGGGCTGGCAGCCGCTGAAGGAGTTTCAGTCATCTTGTTGCATCTATTTTAACGACATGGGCCCGCAGTGCGCGCAAGCGCGGATCGACCCAGAGCAAATCTGAAGTACCGCAACCGAGGTTACGCGTTGGTCAGGGGGGGAAAGCTGCTTCACTGCGCTGAAGGGATGGCCGTCGCATCGAGCTTGCCAATGCGGCCTTTCTCGCCGACAATAAACGGCAGCGAGAGCGCATTCCAGTTGCCGTCATCGAGTTTCTGCCAGGTGCGGCCTTCATCGCGACTCACGTCAGAGCCATTGCTGCCGGCAGTGACCCATACTTTCCCGTCGGCGCTCCACTCGACAGACGAGCGATATCCATGCGGCGGCACCACTGCAGCCCTCCAATGCCGTCCGTCGTCTTCACTCCAGGCTGCTGTCCCTTTGCTCACGTTGGGCTTGGTATAGTCGCCACCGACGACCACGAATCGCCACACGCTCGAGTAGCCAGTGGTTTCCCCTTTGCGGAACATACCGGTCGGGGAACTCTCCAGTACCCTGTAACCGATTGAAAACGCTCCTGTAGCCTCGGACCCTCCGGCCAGCGGCAACCCGCTGAGAGTCCAATCCGGATCAGCCGATTCTCCCCGCCGCAAATGCAGCTCCGGCAATTTGCCAAAGTGCGGCGCCGTCCAGCTTTTGTAAAGCACCGCGCCCGACTTCCCGCCGGTCACAAACCCATCCAGATACTTGCCAGCACCGCGCGCGATCGAGCTGTTGCTGGCTGCAAAGGCCGCCAGCGAATTGCCATCAAGCGCAAGAGACTTGCCGCCGTCCCGCTTCCAGTTTTGCCCGCCGTCGTCGGTTCGGAAGACCGTGAACCGCCCCTTCACCGGATCGCCCAGCAGGATTCCCTCGCCGTAGAGCGCATTGAGCCAGAAGCTATCGAAGAACCCATCCGGCGAGTCAGGGTTCTTGTAAAGCAGCGTCCATGTGATGCATCCGTCCACAGTCTTGTAGAGCCGGCTTTTTTCGCCGGCTCCGGAAGCCATCACAATGGCCGTCGCTGAATCCCATGCCTCGACGCCGCGGAAATCGAGCGTGTCGCCATCGGTCGCCGCATCCGGCACGGCGCACTTCTGCCAGTGCGCGCCCCCGTCCGTCGTCTTGAGAACCGTTCCGTGGCTGCCGCTGGCCCACGCCACCTGGCCATCCACAGAATCAATGCCGCGCAAGCTGGCGGTTGTGGCTGAGTCTTCAACCAGCCACGCGTGCTTCTGTTCCTGCGTTGCCGGGGACTGTACCGAAGAGCTGGATTGGCCTGCGCCGGCGATTGCCGCTACCAACAACAATGCGCTCAAACACCCTAACTGCATACCATGGAGTATAAAGCGAACAGCCCCCTGACCTCACATGCCGTTGATAGCGTCGAGAAAGAGGCGTCCGTTGGCCGCTCGCATCAGGCTGACCACCAAAGTCGTAGTTCCGTTTTCCTTTTCGATGCCCCAGTCATCGACGGAAAGCCCGCGCTGAGAGAAGAGCACCGTTGCAAACCAATCCGGTTCGCAACGGTGCTCCTCTCGATGCGTACTTTATCTATTTCTAATGTAATCCGTACACATCAATCTCACCCTGCGGATTGGGCACAGTGGTCAAATCATGGCCGGTGGAGATATAGACCCTTCCGTTACCGACCATCGGGGAGCTGAACTTGATTCCATATCCCGGCACATCGGCGCTATTGGTGCTGCTGTTATACAGTTCGTCGGACAAGTTCGTTGCATCATAAGCGCGCAACGTCGCAGTGGTGGTACCGTTGCTGCTCGTGTTTTGTAGCGGCAACCCGGTGTCGATCATCCACAGGATCCCGTTCGATGTCCCGTCGGCCGAGATGAATGGAGTCGTGCCACGCGTGCCTTCCTGCACGCTGAGAGCCGTGATGGCCCCGGGTGTCAATATTCCACCAGAATAAGTGAATTGCCGGACTCCGGCCGGTACGTTCGCAGCCGTGGGAGTGACGCCCAGGTAGAGTGACCCGTTGAAGTACGCCGGTGTTCCAAAGATCTCATACGAATTGATCATCGCTGTCCCGCTAATCGTATCCGTGCAGCTGGACGAATAGGCGTTTATCAGGCCGGCGCCCCAGAACAGTTCCTGGGTTACACCCGCATCGTTGGCCGACTCCTGACCGAGATTGGTGGTATTTGCCATATACATCATGCCCGTCTTGCCGCCGGCCACAACCTCGGTCGTGCCGGGAATCAGGATCAGTCCGCCCGCTGCCAGGTCCCCATCGTCGCAATCCATGAACGCATAATCGTCCGGCGTAAAGTAGTCCTGAAGCGTTAGCGTTGCGTTGAACTTCAGAATCGAGTCTGCGAAGGCTGTTTTGCCATCCCACGGCCCGTTTCCGGTCGTAATGTAGATGTTGCCAGCGCTGTCCGCAACCGGGCCGCCGCTGCCCATCCACACGCCGCCTGCACTGGCATACTGGCCTTCGCCGTCGAGGTTGGGACTGGCGTTGAAGACGCCCTTCTGGACCAGCGTGCTTGCGTCGTAGGCCAGCAGCCATCCGCTGTGGCAGCTGCCGAAGCCCATGTATACATTGCCGTTGGCCAGCAGCAACGCCGCGCGCTGGATGCAGGACGTGGTCAGACTGACTACGCCGTTGACTGAATCGGAATTTGTTCCCGGGACCGAGGCCTGGATGGTGATCGGGCCGCCGAACTTCTGCGCGCCGGTCGTAATGTCCAGTGCATTGAGCCGGAAGGTTGCATTCCCCGACAGTGTCTGCTCGGAGACTACATAGATCGTGTTCGTCGATGGATCGATCACCGGCGTCGAAGTCACGCCCTGGTAGGGCTGAATCGGCCCGTCGGTGAGCGGCGTCTCGGTCACTCCTCCAACGGTCTGGAGCAGAGATACCTGCCACAGCGGCGCGCCCGTGCCGTAGTTATCCGCGTCGAACGCATATACGCTGTCGTGCTCGGTGGCCACGTAGATCACATTGTGCAGCGCGCCGTTCACCGTAATGTTCGACATCAGCAGCGGTTCGCCGTAGACGTACCCATCCACAGCATAGGAGAAGAGTTTTCCAAAAGACATCGGTGCGACGTTGGCCGTTGTCAGCGATGTTTCGTTCGCGTTTAATCCGCTGCGATTGGGATCGGCATGCCACGTAGGTATGTCCACGCCCGAGCCCGCTGCCACCGTTACGCTGGCGACCACGCTTCCAGTCACTCCACTCTCGGCGGCCATGACCGAACTTGTCCCGGATGCGACCCCGGTGGCCAGTCCGGACGGGCTGATGGTTGCCACCGAGGTGTTCCCCATCGACCACGTTGCAGTCGACGTGATGTTCGCCGTCGAGCCATCGCTATAGGTAGCCGTCGCCGTGAACTGCTCGGTCGCCCCGACGGCGAAGCTTACCCCGGTGGGAGTGACCGCAATCGAAGTAATAGTCTTCGCGGTCACCGTGAGCGTCGTTCTTCCACTCACGCCGCCGGCCATGGCGGTGATCGAGCTTGATCCCGCGGCCACCGCGGTGGCCAACCCGGTCGCGCCGATCGTAGCAGTCGCTGCGCTCGAGCTGGTCCAGGTTGCCGTCGAACTCACATTCGCCGTTGCGCCATTGCTGTAGGTCGCCGTTGCCGTGAACTGCTCGGTCATTCCCGCCGCGATCGTGGGAGCAGCCGGCGTCACTGCGATCGCGGTCACTGTGTTCGCCGTCACTGTCAGTCCAGCCGTTCCGCTCACCCCGCTCACTGTAGCCGTCACCGTGCTGATGCCCGGAGTTATGGCGGTTGCCAGGCCCGAAGCGCTTACTGTAGCCACTGCCGTGTTCGAACTCGTCCATGTCGCCGTACTTGTCACCACAGCTGTTGAACCATCGTTATAGGTCGCTGTCGCTGTGTACTGTTGGGTGGCGCCCGCAACAATGCTCATCGCGGCCGGGGTGACCGCAATGGACGCCAGCGTCTTTGCGGTCACCGCCAGAGCCGCCGTTCCGCTCACCCCGCTCACCGTCGCCGTAATGGTCGTGGCGCCTGCGGCAACCGCAGTTGCCAGGCCGGCCGCGTTCATGGTGGCCACAGCTGCACTCGAGCTTGCCCAGGTCGCCGTACTTGTCACGACCGCAGTAGAGCCATCGCTATAGGTAGCCGTCGCTGTAAACTGCTCGGTAGCGCCCACCCCAATGCTGGCCGTTGCCGGTGTCACTGCAAGCGAGGATAGCGATTTGGTCGCCACGGTCACCGTCAGCGTTGCCGCTCCACTGATTCCGGTCAGCGAGGCCGTCATGGTCGACGACCCCGCTGCAAGCGTTGTCACCATTCCGGCCGTCGTAATCGTCGCAATCGATGGCGAAGAACTCGACCAGGTCACAGACGCAGTCACATTGGCGGTCGACCCGTCACTGTAGGTCCCGGTCGCCGTGAATTGCTGCGACGCCCCCACCGCCATCGTGGCCGTAGCAGGCGTTACCGCGATGGCAGTCATCTTCTTTCCTGGGCCAACGCTCACGCCCCCGCACCCCAGGCTCAACAAAGATACTGCGAGCAGAAGTGTGAAGAGGGCACAATTAGACAAGACAACCTTAAAGGCTTTCATCATAGAAAGACAAGCACCGCGACAGTTTTCAGAATTAAGAATCGAGGAATTCAAATCGTGCTCGCCCACCCCAAATGGGCTGCCTGATCCTCCGCTTGGAAGCTTTGACCGTAACCGTGTGATTGCGGCCTACGCTAATTGGTTTGTCGTCGAATCTTGTTTTTAGGTTGTCTGAGAATTCTTTAAAGTAAGTTAGCGCCGTGTTCTCAGCATCCTTCATTCGTATCCGAGAGACAAATCTGCCCTAGACCATCGATAGCCATATCCCCTCGAGCTCTGTGTCTGGTATGGAAGTAATCCATTCCTAGTACCATCCGTACCGTAAGCTTCTCAAGCATCTCGTATCGGGGGAGGCGCCACTTTTGACTTCGCAAACACGCTGATTGATTGCGCCGGAGAATAGTCTTCCCACCTTTGGATGGATCCAGCCTGCCGAACAGACGGACGGTGAACTCAAGGACCCCGTGCCTCGTATTTGTTTCTGAACCTTTCCCGAGCGAGCAGACAATCCCAGTCATCAAGGCTCATAGCCACCCGGCAGCCACCTGGCAGCCACCCGGCGCTTCTTGCGGCAAAATGGCCATAGTCCTGTACACTGGAATGTTTATGGCCATCACATCCAAATTTCCAATCGGAATTCTGGGCGCAACCGGAATGGTCGGCCAGCGCTTCATTCAGCTGCTTGAAAACCACCCCTGGTTCGAGGTGTCCTGGCTGGCTGCCAGCGACCGGTCCAGCGGCAGGACCTACGGCGAAGCCGCCAATTGGCGCCTAGACACGCCGCTGCCTGAGCGGATCGCCAAAATAACCGTCCAGCCGGCCGAGCCCACCGGCGCCCCGAAGATTATCTTTGCCGCCCTGGACGCCGCCATCGCCCGCGAAATGGAACCTGGTTTCGCCAAGGCCGGCTGTGCGGTGATTTCAAACTCCAGCGCTTACCGCATGGCCGCCAATGTGCCCCTGGTGATCCCCGAGATCAACGCCGACCACCTGCACCTGGTTGAACAGCAGCCCTCGCGCGCCGACTCCGGCGGCTACATGGTCACCAACCCCAACTGCTCCACCATCGGCCTGGTCATGGCTCTCAAGCCCCTCGAAGAGCGCTTTGGCATCGAGCAGATCTTCGTCACCACCATGCAGGCCGTCAGCGGCGCCGGCTACCCCGGCGTGCCCTCCATGGACATCCTCGGCAACGTCGTTCCCTACATCGGCAGCGAAGAAGAGAAGATGGAAGCCGAAACCCTGAAACTGCTCGGAAAGTTGACCGGCCAGGTCGTCGAGCCGCTCCGTGCCAGGATCAGTGCGCACTGCAATCGCGTCCCGGTAGAAGATGGACACACCGAGAATGTTTCCATCAAACTGGGCAACAAGCTCGGCCGTCCGGTAACCCATCAAGACCTGCTAGCCGCCTGGGCTGAATTTATGCCGCTCGCTGGCCAGGGCTTGCCCACCGCTCCCGACCAGCCCATCGTATGGGCGCCCGAGAACGATCGCCCGCAGCCGCGTCTCGATCGCAATCGCGGCAACGGCATGGCGGTCACCGTGGGTCGCCTGCGCCCATGCCCGCTGCTCGACTGGAAGTTCACCCTGCTCTCCCACAACACCATTCGCGGAGCAGCCGGTGCCGCCATCCTCAACGCGGAACTGCTCGCCAGCCTGGGCAAGTTGGAGCCGGTGGCTGAGGCCGCTGTCCGCGCCTAGCCATTAAGGGAAGGTTCGCATGAGCCTGGTAGTCATGAAGTTTGGCGGCACGTCGGTCGAGGACCCGGCCGCCATCGGTCGCACGGCGGCCATCGTTGCCGGGCGCATCGCCCAGGGCAAACAGGCCGTAGTCGTGGTCAGTGCCATGTCCAAAGTCACCGATCTTTTGCTGCGCGCCGCCGCAGCAGCAGCAGCCGGCGACCGCACCGGCGCCCTTGCAATCAGTGCGCGCCTGCGCTGCCGCCATCGCGACACCGCCTGCGCGCTGGTCCAAGATTCCACCGACTCGGCCGCACTGCAAGTGCTCATCGATCAGAAATTCGATTCGCTCGATGAGATCCTGCGCGGTCTGGCCGCCATTCTCGAGCTGACCCCGCGCATTTCTGACCTTATCGTCAGCTATGGCGAGCGCATCTCCAGCCGCATCGTTGCCGCCGCTTTCCGCGAGCGCCAGATCGACGCCGTTCACGTCGACTCCCGCAACGTCATCGTCACCGACTCGCAGTTCCAGAGGGCCGCGCCACTCGACACCATCATTGAGAAGCGCGCACACGAACAGCTCGACCCGCACATCCGTGCCAGCCGCGTGCCCGTCATGGGCGGATTCATCGCGTCGAACGAGGCCGGCATCACCACCACGCTCGGCCGCGGAGGATCGGACTTCACCGGAGCCCTCATCGGCGGCGCGCTCTCCGCCGAATCCATTGAAATCTGGACCGATGTCGATGGCATCATGACCGCCGACCCGCGCGTCTGCCCCGATGCCCTGCGCGTTAAAATCATCAGCTTCGAAGAGGCCGCCGAACTGGCCTACTTCGGCGCCAAGGTTTTGCATCCGGCCACCATCCTTCCCGCCGTCAAAAAGAACATCCCTGTCCTGGTGCTCAACAGCCGCAACGCGACCTGCGAGGGTACCCGCATCGCCTCGCTCGCACCCCACTGCAGCAGCCCGTTCAAGTCCATCGCGGTGAAGAAGAAACTCACCATCATCGACGTCGTCGCCAGCCGCATGCTCATGACGCACGGCTATATGAGAGACATCTTCACCATCTTTGACAAGCACCACTGCCCGGTCGACATGGTCTCGACCTCCGAAGTCAGCGTTTCGCTCAGCGTCGACTCCAACGACAACCTGCCCGCCATCGCTGCTGATTTGAGTCAGCTGGCCGACGTAAAATACGAAGGCCGCAAAGCGCTCGTCTGCCTGGTCGGCGAAGACATTCGCGGCCGCAACGGCATGGCCGCCCAGGTCTTCACCGCGGTCCGCGACATCAACGTCCGCATGATCTCCCAAGGTGCCAGCGAGATTAACATGAGTTTCATGATCGACGAAGACGACGCCGACGAAGCTGTCCGCTCGCTCCATGCCGCCTTCTTCCAGGACCCCGACCCCACGATCTTTGACGTCGAGGCGCGCAGAGTGCAGGCAACAAGCAGTGCGCAGTGAACCGTGCATGGTGGTCAGCGTGGATCTGCATTGCTCTGATCGCCAGGGCGAAGTGGGTGTCGCAATGTGGCAGCGTTGTCGCCCAAGACTTGAATGATGCTTTCCACGCTGCTCGAATCTCGGCCCAAAGGCTACGCCCTTGAAATCTCACGGATTAAAGGCAATTCTTACCCTGTGAAGAATTGCCTCCGATCTTTGGCCTATTCTGTTTATGATTTGGCGCGTAAGAATCCGAAGCACGTCAGCCACCGAACACTGAGGTCCCCATGCTCCTGCTCGTCCTCGGCAAAGGAAAAACCGGATCGCTTGTAACTCAGGTCGCGCGCGAGCGCGGCCATAGCGTCCGCGTACTCGACGCCAGGGAAAACCATCACGCGTCCGCCATCACCGGGCCGGCGCTGGCCGGCATCGACGTCGTGATCGATTTCACCACCGCGGAAGCTGCCGTGGCCAACATCCGCGCTGTCCTTGCGCTGAGCGGCCGCATCGTCGTCGGCACCACCGGCTGGTACGCACATATCGACGAGATGAAGGCGCTCGCCATCCGCCGGCAGGCAGGCCTGCTCTACGGCGCCAACTTCTCGATCGGCATGCAGAAGCTCTTTCGCCTGACTGGCGAACTGGCCAAACTCGAAGGCTATCAGTTTGCCATCGCCGAAACCCATCACCAGTCCAAGCTCGACGCGCCTTCCGGCACTGCGATCACGCTCAAGCAGATCGTCCAGGCCGCGCAGCCCAACGCAACCGTCGAGATCACGTCGCACCGCATCGGCGACGCCAGCGGCGAACACATCGTCACTGCCACGGGCCCCGACGACACGCTCGAGATTCGTCACGACGCCAAAAACCGCAGAGGCTTCGCGTTGGGCGCCGTGTGCGCCGCCGAGTGGCTGGCGCACAGATCCGGCGTCTACGACGTCCGCGAAATCTTCGATCAACTCTAGTCCGGCCGCCATCTGTATGTTGACTAAGGAGATGCACACCGCGACTCGATTGTCTGCATCTTCCATTGCTTTGCTGAGACTGCCCCCCCCTGCTGGTTACTGCAGGTTTCATCAGTCTCCGATTCGATCGGTACTGCCAGGCGGACCAGGGCCGGCAAAGCTTCGCACGAAGCCACTGGCCGTACGACTTTGCTCTCCCGCAAGCCTGGCAAGGGCGACGGGCCTGTCACCATGGGGTGGAAGTCCACCGCGGACTGCTTTTCGGCCAAATTCAAGGCAAAGAACTACATCATTCCCGCCCGCGGACCTCTTGGATGGGGAGCAAGTCTCCGGCCAGCAGTGGTCATCCTCAACCCGTTGCGAGTGGATATGGCGTGCGGCAAATCTGCGGACTAGCCTAAGCTCGCTCCCCCAGGCGAGTGAAGCCGTGCCCTTATCGATTTCAGAATCGAAAATCCCAGGAGTCCGAACGATGCGCGTAGCCGGCACCGGTCATCTTCTCTTTGCCCTCGGCTTGGCCGGGCTCGGCGTTCTGAGCCTTGTCTCCAGCGACTTTCCGTATACCTGGGAACCTGTCCCGACTTGGGTGCCGTGGCGCGAGATCCTCGCCCAACTTTCCGGAGCCATTCTGCTGGCGGGCGGCATCGGCCTACTCATCAAGCGCATCGCGAGCCCCGCGGCCTTCGCGCTGGCGATCTTCCTGCTCGGCTGGGTGTTGGTGCTGCAAGCCCCGCGGGCCGCGCAGGCTCCGGCCAACGTAGGCATGTGGCTCGGCGTTGCTGAAAGCACGCTGCTTTTTACCGGGGGCTGGATACTGTTCGCCTTTCTCGCCACACCGCGCATGCGTATCCGCGTTGCCTACATCACCAGTGACCGCGGTCTCCACCTCGCGCGCATCTGTTTCGGCGTCGCCTGCCTGCTGTTCGGACTTTCCCATTTTGTCTACGGCCCTGGCACCGCCAGCATGATTCCCGCATGGCTGCCCGCGCACCTTGGCTTGGCCTACTTCACCGGCGCATGCCACTTTGCCGCCGGCCTGGCCATTCTCTTTGCTGTCCTTCCTCGCCTCGCCGCCACCATGGAAGCCTGCATGATCAGCCTTTTCGTCGTGCTCATCCACATTCCCGGTGCAATTCGAGAGCCCGCCAGCCGAATGCAGTGGACCATGGTCTCCATCGCCACAGCCCTTGCAGGTGCAGTATGGATCATCTCCGCTTCGTTGCGCGAAACCTCCTGGGGGTGGTCGCGTACGTCGGTCGAACATCCCACGCTCGCCGTCGTTCGCCCGCCGGGGCAGATTTAGGTTTGCTCTCCATCGCCCGTAGCCGGCGCGAAAAAACCGGCGGCCCTCCTGGGGCCCCGCCGACTGCAACGGCTGGCGACGGGCCTGCGGAGCGGCAGTCCAATCGCCCGCCCACCGCAGCGGACCCGCGCGCGAGCCCGGCAGCAGGAAGTCGTCGCGCGGCTCCCCGCTCGCTTCCAGTTCGTCCAGCAAGCCGAGCCCGGCCGCTGATCCCTGCGCCATGGCAACAGCAGCCGGATGCTTGAGCACGATCACCCCAGGAGCGAATCAAATGAAACTCGGCATTTGCGACGCGGTTGAAGAAAGATGTTCCTGAGGCAACCAGCATATTCCGAACCTGGCGTGGCGTTGGGGTCGGCTCAGAAGACCTGCTTTTCCGTTCGTCTAAGCTCCATGTTCCTCCGCCCGGCCCATCCTGAAGACATCCCCGCCCTCATCGCCCTGGAGCGCCTGCCTGAGTCCGCCCGCTTCGTCGGCCAGTGGAGTGAAGAGCGGCATCAGGCAGCCCTGCTCAGCTCCGACGCCCGCTCCTTCGTCAGCGATGCGGAAAGCCCAAGGGTCGATCCTCCGGATCCCAAGCCCGCTCCGCGCCTTCGCGATTCTTCGCGGCCTCGCCAAAACCTCCGGCTCGATCGAGCTGAAGCGCCTTGTCGTTCATCCGCCCGGCCAAGGCCTCGGCCGTCAGATCCTCACCGCGCTCCTCGCCATTGCCTTTAAGCAGTTCCACGCCCATCGCCTCTTCCTTGAGGTGTTTTGCAATCATCCCCGCGCCTTCCATCTTTACCCGAACCTGGGCTTCGCGGAAGAAGGCCTGATGCGCGAAGCCGCCTTCGGCAACGGCGGTTACCACTCGCTCCGCCTCCTGTCCATGCCTGATCGCGAATACTCGACGCGCCATTGCTAGAGCCCGGCTGCAAGATCGGGCCCTGTGGATCCGCGCGGCGTGCAGCTCCCACCCGGCCCCGCGTTATACTTTCCTGTGATGGAAACAACAGGTTGTGGCACGGCAATTGTTACGCCTTTCCAGGCCGACGGTTCGATTGACGAAACGGCATTGCGCGGGCTGGTGAACTGGCAAATTGACTCCGGCATTGATTTTCTTGTAGCCTGCGGTTCCACCGGTGAGGCTGCCACGCTGGATGGCGATGAATGGCTCATGGCGCTCGGCATCGTGGCCGATGCGGCTGGCGGCCGCGTTCCGGTCTGGGCCGGATGCACCCACAACTCCACCCGCACCCTGCTGCGTCAGGCCGGCCGGCTGCGCCAGCTGCGCGGCATTGACGGTGTACTCTCGGCCAATCCCTACTACAACAAGCCCTCGCAGGAAGGTCAGTTTCAGCACTTCCTGGCCCTGGCCCAGGCCGTCCATCCCCTGCCTGTCACGCTCTACAACATTCCCAGTCGCACCGGCGTCAATCTTGATCCGGAAACCGTTCTGCGCCTGGCGGAAGCCGCGCCCAACATCGAGGCCATCAAGGAGTCCAGCGGCAAGCTGCCCCAGATTGCCGAACTGATCCGTATTCTCCCCGCGGGCTTCAAGATTTTTTCCGGTGACGATAACCTGGCCCTGGCATCGATCGGCGTCGGTGCGCATGGGCTGGTCAGCGTGGCCGCCAACGAGATTCCCTCCGAAATGGCCAGCATGATCCGCGCCGCTCTGAGCAACCAGTGGCCCGAAGCCCGCGATCTGGAACGCCGCTACTCCCGCCTCATCGACGCCAATTTCTGGGACTCCAATCCGGCGCCCGTGAAAACCATCCTCAACCTCATGGGCCGTTGTTCTGACCGCGTGCGTTTGCCTCTGGTTCTGCCTTCCCTGGCAACGCGCGCGCGCCTGGAACGGGTGGCCGGAGAGCTCAATCTCCTCAAGCACGCCCCCCTTCCTGATGATTACGTGGGACTCTTTTAACGGTTAAGCAGGCTCACAAGTCCACAAACGACTCGCGGGGCATATAATTCGGCCTGAAAAAATCATCCAGCTGCCAGATGCCTGTAACTGACACCTGCAATTGGGGAGGCCGCCATGCTGAAGCCATTCCTGCTGCTCTGCACCGTAGTCGTTTTGGTCCTCGTTCCCGTACGACCTGCCACGCTCGCCGCCGTCTCCTCATCTGCCGGCCCTTCACCCACCGGTTCTGCACTCCAGGACGCGAATACCAAGACCACCCCCGCCGCCCACGATAGAGCAAAGAAGCTTTACGCCATGGACTGCGCCCTTTGCCATGGCGACAACGGCAACGGCAAAACCGATATCGCCACGAGCATGAGTGTCACACTGTTGGATTGGACCGACCCCAAGTCGCTCTCTGACAAGTCAGACCCGGAACTGTTTGACGTCATCCGCAAGGGCAAAGGCGACAAGATGCCCCCGGAAGACCCGACCCGCGCCAAGGATGACGACGTTCGCGCTCTCATCGTGTACATTCGTGGCTTCTCGAAGGGGCAGTCTTCGCATCCGGCGCCCACGGCCGTGCCACCAGCTGCTGCGGCTCCGGCCAACTAATGCCCATCAGACGATAGCGCGAGGGGGCCGGTCGCGGCATGATGAATGCGGGCTGAAACAATGCCGACCGGGTCCATGCGCTTTCTCACTGGCGCTCTCGTTCTGTTCCCGTTGCCTGGAACCGTAACTGCACGATCCGGGCCCGCGCGCAATTTGCCAACTCCGACTCTCCCCGGATGTTGATGGCGCCGACCAGGTCGGCATTCTCAGAGAAGCCGCACTCGACACAAGCAAACTGCGCTGGCTTCTTGCGGTTCTCCTTGTATCTGAGTGATGTCATCAGGGGCAATCTGTTCCCAACTCGATGCTGTTTACTGAAGGGTAACTGACGGATAGGCGGTTTAATCGGAACTCCGCTAACCGGCTGGTAATGGGCTAGGAACTTCCCCCCATGATGGTCTTGGCGAACCCTTCCGGGTCGGATTCCCCCCATATTGCCCAAGCCATTGCGACTATCCAGCCGATGATGGTCCAACTCCTCGAATATGCTGAGCACAGCATATTTCGGGCGCTGGGTAGAAATAGCCAAGTCTCGGCAGTTGCCTGGACTCCCGAGCTGGAAGCGGCTTGTCTGTACAAACTATAGGTTTTGGCCTTATCCGGCCGGACCTCAGCTCGAAGGCTGCTGGAGGGTGTCTGAACGCTCCAAATAACCAAATGGCCCGTCTGTACCGAATCGTCGCCAAACCCTTATCGGGCAATATAACTTTTTTTGCCACCGGGAACCTAGCTCGACAGCTCGATGGCTAAAGGGTAATGTTCATTCCGTGGACGTGGGCAAGGATCCGCGCTGCCTCGCTATAGCGAAACTGCGGAGCCAGTGCGCAGTATCTGGGCAGACCCACTCCACACACTGCACGACCTCAGAGAGGCTTATGAAATTGTTACCGGCATAAAGCCGGTTGCTGGAAGTGATAATCGGCTCGTGATGGGCAACACGATGCCGTCGCAGGTTCACTGTCCTCAGGCGAGCGTATATCGCGTTGCGAGAGAGCAGGGTGTTGGGGAATGCCAGCCTGAGCCCACGACCCACCCAAAGCGTATTGTTATGTGGTTTACTAGCTCCAACCAGAATCCAAAAGTCAGCTTCGCTACGACTTTTCCCGGTTGCGTCCCGGCCTTCCTCTTTGCCCCGGCTAGTTCGGTTTGCCAGTACGGCAAGAGCGGCGCTCTATCGTACCAATCAGGGACGCCATAGCCGACAGTCAAAGCGTGGTGGGCTGCGTTCCTGAAGGCTACCTCAACCCCGTGCAGAAGCCCGAAGACTGCCTCTGAAAGTGCAACGTTGTGCTCATAACCCAAAGGTCGCAGGTTCAAATCCTGCCCCCGCAACCACTTAGCGAAACTTCCAACCCGGAATAACCCGGTGTAAGAGCAAAGGTATTTGCTCCGCCGGGTTTTCGCACGTTTGGACACTCGCGTCATGGGTTATGCGCTCCTCAAAATTCTGCGAACGACGGCCGCGTTGGCTTCCCGCTTTGCTTCCATCAGCGCGTTGCCGTACACGTTCATCGTGGTCGAGATTTGGGCGTGCCGCATCAGCTTCTGTTGCACTCCCATCGGTGCTCCCGTTTCATCCAGCCACGAGCGGTAGGTATGCCGGAAGGTATGCCAGCCGACGCTTCCATACTTCCCGGCAGCGTCCCACCTCTCATCATGCAGAGGCAGGCGTTTGCCGTTTGGCACGGGTGAGTCGGTCTTGCACCACTCCCCGGCTTGAGCTCCGCACGCCGGGCACTCCACAAGACAGCAGCCGGCAGGACGGATGTAGTCCTGGCCGATTGGTGAAGCGTGGAAGTGACGCCCGGTGACTGGGCTGACAAAGAGCAGGTCTGACTCGATGACCTCGATCATGTTGTCGTCCGATACCCGGCGAGCTTCGTCCTCGGTCTGGCGAATCCAGTCGAGGAGAATCACAGCGAGATCAGGGTCCAACGGCAGTTCATCCTCGGAGTATTCCGTCTTCACCAGCTTGACCCGACCATGGACGACTGCCCGGACAACCTGCATGCTCAACTTCTCGAAGTGAATGTCCGGCTTTTCGACGGCCAGAATTTCCTCTGCGCGAAGACCCGAGCACTGCGCGAGCATGACCATGATGCTGTAAGGCTGAGGAATCAGAGGGAGGATCAAAAAGAACTGCTCAACGGTGAGAATCACCGGCCTTTTCCGCCGTTTGCTGATGCCCTTGATTTCGACGAACTCCATCGGATTCCGCTGCCACTCGACCATCTCCCACAGCATGGCCTTCTCATACAGTCGATGTATGACGGCCTTGATGTGACCTTTGGTTTTGGGCGCGGCTTCCAGATTTCGTAACCACTCCTGGACGTTCATCGGCTTCAGACGAGTGATACGAGTGGTTCCCCACTTCGCACGCACTCGCTTGATGACGCTGAGGTAGGAACTGGCTGTCGAATAGCTCAGCTCGCCGACGTTGTCGCAGGATTCACCGGGTCGAACCTTCTTGATTTCAAGCAGGCGTTCTTCCTCAATGAAACGATCCAATAACGCATCGAAGGTGGGCTCAAGGACAGCTAACGTCGGGTTGTCAGTGTTGAGTTTAAGCACAAAGGTTTCCAAGTGCCGCTCGACCGCGGTCTGCGTTGGAAACTGTTCTGTGCTGAAGTACATGGACTTTTCCTTGCCGGTTTGGGGGTCCGCGTAACGATACTCCCAAGCCGACTTGT
The DNA here is from genome assembly GCA_036519195.1 of Occallatibacter sp. Taxonomy (GTDB): domain Bacteria; phylum Acidobacteriota; class Terriglobia; order Terriglobales; family Acidobacteriaceae; genus Telmatobacter. Next base: position 16,476 of record DATDLS010000227.1, read on the forward strand.
TGTTGGCCCGCGGCACCCGCCGCAAATAGCCACGTTGGTAGCGTTGCCGTGTGAATTTCAAGGATGTTGCTCCTGTCTAGTCACTTCGGCCCGATCGGTTGTATTCAATTTTAGGCCAGCTTCAAGCCAGTTATTCAGCGAACTCAGCCGAAATCTCCAGCGTTTTCCGACCTTGACGGCAGGCACTTCGTGCTGCCGAGCCTTGCCCTCAAGGGTCTTCCAGTGCATGCCCAGCACAGAGGCCGCCTCGTGGAGATCAAGCAGCGGTTCGAAGGCTGGAGTAAGGGTTCGTGAATTTGTTTTTGCGGCTGAGAGCATGCAACCTCACTCTTGAAAGAACCCCAAGGAGGGGCGGAGATAACGTACGTGCTCTGAAGATGGCCGAAGATGCCTGTAGAGTCCAATTCATCGAAGGGGGTTACTTATCAATGACGCTGATAACCACACACCGGCCCACCTTTTCCACGCCCCTATCATCTAACCCCACCAGCTTGACGATGGGACGCGCCTGCGCGCCGATACGTTGAAAGAACCGACTGCCCAGTCCACGTCCCATCCCCATTTTCGCGGAGTTCATGGGGGCGGTATGTTAAAGAACGACACGAAACTGATGGAGTCGGTGATTGCTCTCGCAGAGGAGTTGCACTTTGGACGGTCGGCCCGTAGATTGCGCATCAGTCAGCCGATGCTGACAAAAAACATCCAAGATTTAGAAGCGCTGGTTGGCGGCCCTTTGTTTCTCCGAGACCGCAAACACGTCGTCTTGAGCGATGCCGGGCGCGCCTATGTGCAACAGGCTCGTCTCTCCGTTCTTTATGGAGAGCGGGCTGTCCAATCCGCCCGAGCAGTAATGCAGAATGTGGACGAGACCTTCCATGTTGGACGCACGCCGTATGCCGATCCGTTTTTGGTCTCGACACTTCTCTCGGTTCAACTTCCTTTGTTTCCGCGCCTGAAGATCGATTTGGTCAGCAAGTTTTCGATGAGTCTTATCGACGATCTGCTGGCAGGGGTGCTCGATTTGGCCATCGCGAACGATCCGCCTGAATCGCCTTTGCTCACCTGCGTCCAGGTCGCGGAGCAACCGTTCTACATCGCTATGTCGAAAAGAGAAGATTTGGCGCGTCATCCTGCGGTGTTGCTCGATCAGATGAGCGGACGCCACTGGATAATCTTCGAACGCCAACTACATCCGCCCGTGTATGACGCCATCATTCACGCGGCGACACAACGCGGTATCCGTCCCCAAAGTATTCAGCATGTAACGGCGCCAGAAGAGGCATTTCCGTTTGTAGCAGATGGGTCTGCCGTTGCTCTTGTAGTG
>DATDLS010000228.1:0-3593 GCA_036519195.1 Occallatibacter sp.
GATCTTGCGACTTACGTCATTGGTAGATGCGACGACCTGAGGCCAAATCGGACAAAGGAGCTTCCATCTTTGACGCGAAGCGGGATGTGTCGACGAAACAGCACTGACCGTGGTCGTACTCGACACGTCCCAACTCGCGACTTTCTCGGCCAAAGCAGCCGCCTGTCCCGATTTATTGATGTCTTCCACCACCAGAAACATCGGTCGCTCGTGTGAGCAGAAAGCGAGGGCATCCGATCCAGCACTGCTGGCCAAAGCCGGGTTGAGTTGATTGAGCGTTGCTTCAATCGCGTGTTCGATGGTGGGAGAAGAGGAAACGACAGCGTGGGTCAGCACCAAGCCATAACGGCCGGCGGCAACATGCTTCGACAACTGCTTGTGGCACGCCACACTCTTGCCTAAGCCCGATTCGGCTTGGGTACGGCTCCTTTGCGCGAAGGGAAAACCGTTGGATTTTCATCAAGTTAGCCTTGCTACGGCCGGGCGGTTTGGTTGGAATCAAAGGATGTAGCGGAAGGAAACGCAGTTACGTGCCCTTTCTTGCGCGGTTGGCTGAATGAAGCAATAATTTCCAGCGATTGGCACTTGCGTTCCTCGACCGAACGGTGTAGGGTATCGGCATGGAAATTGTGCTTCGGTACAGAGGCCGAGCAGTAACGCCTGTCGACGTTGAATTCATCAGACAGTTTATTGCCGCACATCCGGGGGCTCATCGCCGCCGGTTATCTGAGCTGCTGTGTGAGACGTGGAATTGGCGTCAGGAAAACGGTGAACTTAAGGCAATGGTCTGCCGCGGGCTGATGTTGGCACTGCATCGAGCAGGCCATATTGAGTTGCCCCCGCCGAGGCGCGAGAGCCCGAACCCGTTGGCGAACCGACAGCGACCGCATGCGGTCGAGATAGATCGCACGCCGTTATGTTCCAGCCTGAGGGAGCTTGGACCGCTTACATTCTGTCAGGTACGACGTACCCCTCAGGAGCCGCTGTTCAACTGGCTGATAGAGAGCGAGCATTACCTTGCGTTCACGCATCCTGTTGGCGAAAGCCTTAAGTTCATGGTGTTCGCCGGCTCGCAGCCGGTTGCGCTGTTTGCATGGAGTTCGGCGCCGCGGCACTTGGGACCACGAGATCGCTACATCGGCTGGCCGAGGGAGGTACGGCAGCGTAACGTGCGCTATGTGGCATATAACACGCGCTACCTCATCCCGAGCTGGGTTCGGGTCCCACACCTGGCCTCGCACCTGCTGTCACGCATGACCAGGATGCTGCCCGAGGAGTGGCAGAAGGTCTACGGACACCAGGTGTACTTCGCGGAAACTTTCGTAGATACCACTCGCCATCGCGGCACGTGCTACCGGGCAGCCAACTGGGTGTTCATGGGGCAAACCACGGGTCGAGGTAAGGATGATCACACAAACAAGCCCAATCGAAGCCTGAAGGATGTTCTGGGCCTGCCTCTGGTTGAAGACTTTCGCGGGAGGCTGTTGAGCGCATGAGTGCGTCCTACGCAGAAGCGATGCGCAAAGCCAACGAGATCCGCGAGGAGCTCATCCGGCGCGAGGATAACCCTCCGCAAGCGTGGGAGATTGAGCAACTTCTCGATAAGTCAGGCCGGGAACTGATCCGGACATTTCTGCAGGAATGGCTGGACAACCTTGCCGCGAAGGAAAAGGTACAGGTTGATGTGGTTGGACCGGACGGGATAAGACGCCCCTATGCCCGTGGGCGCAGCCGCACACTGATGACGCCATTTGGGGAGGTGACCGCGAACCGCATGGGCTATAGCGCTCCCGGCGCCACAAGCGTCTTTCCGCTGGATAAGCAGTTGAACTTGCCGCTAAGAACGTATTCGCCTGCCATGCAGGACCGCGTTGCCCTCGGGGTGGCGAACGACTCCTACGACAAGACCGTGGAGCAGATCGATCTGCACACGGGAGGGCATGTTCCGAAGCGCCAGGCTGAAGTGGTGGCGACAGAGTATGCTCAGGATTTCGACGGATTCTATCGGCAGCGACAGGCGACCGAACACTACCAGGCCAAGGAAGACTTCCTCATACTCACTCTGGACGGCAAAGGGGTTGTGATGCTTCACGAGGATCTGCGTGAGCAAACACGACAGCGTGCTGAAGAAAGCGTTCACAAATTGGAGACCCGTCTGTCGGCCGGGGAGAAACACAACCGCAAACGCATGGCCACGGTAGCAGCGGTGTATAGCGTGGATGCCTACCCGCGGGCTCCGGAGGAGATCATGGACAAGGAGGCTCGCGAGCAACTGCCGCCTGCCCCCAAGCCTGTGGACAAGCGAGTCTGGGCTTCGCTCGAACACTCGCCGGCCGAAGTGCTGGACGAAATGGTCGCTGAGGGCAAGCGACGTGATCCGACCGGTAAGCTCACCTGGGTCTTTCTGGTCGACGGTTCAGACGAACAGCTGCGCCAGGTCCACAAGGCGATCAAGCGCCACAAGATACTGGCATTGGTGCTCATGGATTTTGTGCACATACTGGACTACTTATGGGATGCAGCGTGGTGTCTCTACAAGCAAGCCGATCCAGCAGCGGAAGAGTGGATGAAGCAGCGTGCCATCGATGTCCTGCTGGGCAAGTCCAGTGACGTAGCTGGCGGAATGCGCCGAAGCGCTACTCATCGCGGTCTGTCTGAGGCAGAACGTAAGCCGCTCGATATATGCGCGAACCACCTGATAAAGAATCGCGAGCACTTGCGCTACGATGAAGCACTCAAGAAAGGTATGCCCATCGCCACCGGGGTGATTGAAGGAGCTTGCAGACATCTGGTCAGGCGACGAATGGAATGCTCCGGTGCTACCTGGCGCCTGAAAGGAGCAGAAGCGGTGCTGAGGCTACGCGCGGTGTCCATGAGCGGGGACTGGAAGGAATATAGCGCATACCATCGAGAGAAAGAACGGTCGCGGAATTACCCCGAGACCGCTGCCCAGCGCCTCGCCGCGTGAACGGGCCCTGCAGCTCGGCGCGGGTTTTGTTCGGTTAACCAACGTTTCAAGACTGTGAATCCAAACCGTTACTTCCAGATACCCATCACACAGCCTATGGCTGTTGAATCTCACATTTCTTCCTGACACCACTTCGCGCATCCATGAAACGACTTATTAACTACATGATTGTTTTTGGCGGAAAGGAGCCGTACCCAATCTCTTTGGGATCGCAATGGGTCAGGTTGGCAATGTTGCGTTTCTGCACCTTGTCGCCGACGCGATAAGACTCGCGCAGATAAATGGACTGGTAGGTTTTGCCGTTGGCGGAGAGCCAGTTGGCGCGGGCGACATGCATGCCCACATAGTGAACTACAATGCTCAATACTGTAAAGAACAAAGTGCAATTATTTTCATAATATGCATGTCTACATAAATGGGATCAAAACACGACTTATGCTTGTTTTTTCATCAACTTACTTCAATTCGTAGAGGTGAACATCCGATGCAACTGGAATTCCACCAACTTGAGCGGCGTCTGGAGCACCTGCGCGTGCACCGGCCGGAACGTCAGCAGCGGCTGTTGGCTTCGCTGGCGGCCAGCGGGCAGCAGACGCCGGTCATCGTCATCGCCGCCGAGCAGCCC
>DATDLS010000229.1:0-4863 GCA_036519195.1 Occallatibacter sp.
TGCGCAGCCCAACGCGCACCGGCTCCGAAGCTCCGCCGCATCCATATGTCTTTCGTTCTTCGAGAGCGATGGCATTGCACTTTCATGGAGGAGGATCTCCGCACTCAGGCCGCTCCCCCGCGTACCTTCACAAATCCCGACAACATGGTCGAGATGATTCGCCGCGGCAACGGACTCCGCGACCTCGCTTCTAAGCAGGCAGTCGAACATGCCATCATGGCTGGCCGTGGCAATGTCGACCTCTTGCTGACGCTGGAACAATATGAACGGCTGGTGGGATAGAGATGGTTGATTCTGCGATCAATTGGCTGTTTGTCGGTGGAGTGCTTCAGCGATTGCATGAGTCCCGGCCGTTCCTGCCTGACGCGTTGACGCACCGGTATGGGACGCCAAGTTTGGGCTAGGGCCTTGGAAAAGTGGTTGAGTCCTGGTACTCCACGGGCATACCTCCACGCGACTCCTAAGTAGACAGAAGCTGTTCGCGCTTTGAGGCACTGGATCGGCCGGATCGCTTAGTGATTGCGCTCTTCGGCAATCGCGGAACAGCCTGGACGCCCGCCCAAAGCGTTGCGATCGTTTGCTCGACCACGAGAGTCTGGTCAGGCAAGTCAGGCACAACCCCCTTGATGACCATGAGTGTGGCGAGGCCAAAGATCGCGTACCACCAAGTGTGGGCTACCACTATGTCATCCCTACCTGGCAATCCTTCATCCTTGGCCACATCGAAAAAGAGTTGCACGAAACGTCCGAACAACGGCGCTCCAATGTCGTTGTTATATTGTCCGGCGCGGATGCCGTTGCGGTTCTCCGGCCCGAAGAAGACGTTGCGGAACTCGTTATCTCTCGGATATACCACCTGAATTATGCACGATCTTAGCCGTGAGCCGACTCAGGCTCCACACTCAGTCGGCGTCTCCATAAAGATGCCTTCCCGCAACTCATTGAAAACACAGGATTACATGTGCATGGAATTTTACACACAACACTGCGTCGCCAATGCTTGCCGGGAACATCTGGGAAACCAGCATTTTTACCGATGTTCTGACTAAGTGCTCAAAATGCCTGGTGTGACGCGGCCATTTCGAATTTGGCGAGAGCGGCAATCAACCATTCGGGTGGACACTGGTTGTGGACTTCCTCAATGAAATCGCGCCTCACCAGCAAAAGCATGCATAATCCAGGTACCATGATGAAAATTTCCGCAATATAGATTTTTTAGTGGAGAAGACGTGATTGGGTTAGAAAAGGAAATCTGGTCCGCCTGCTTTATTCCGGAGAGGCGTGAAGAGAAATAGCTTTCAACGAGGCGGTTGTGTCGGGATCGACTGCGGTTTGAGCGGGAGTATATTTCGCCAGGCCCAGTTCGTCTTCGGCCGAAAGGTTGAATGACACGAATGATGGGAGACGCTAATCTGGGTAATAGGGCCATCTGATTTGGTGAAGCGCGTCAGGTCAGCATGCATCAGCTGGCGGAAGTGCGTGTGAGTCGAACACACCGTCGCCCGTTAAGAACGACCACCGGTTTTGAAGACCGGGAGGATCACCGGAACCTAAGCACTTCCTCAACGATCGCAGCGCATTCACAGGGCTGCGTTCTGCTTTGTATGGTATCTGAAAATGGAGGGCTCGATTGGTTGATTCAGCAGAGATCAGACTGACGCAGACAGTGAAGGCGGGTGGATGTGCAAGCAAACTTGCGCCAGGCCTGCTCGCGGCAGTGTTATCCAGGCTTCCAAAGCAGAACGATCCCAACGTGCTGGTAGGATTCGACACTTCAGACGATGCCGGGATCTACCGGATTGCCACGAATCTTGCGCTGGTCCAGACCGTCGATTTTTTCACTCCTCTGGTTGATGATCCATTTACATTCGGTCAGATTGCAGCCACCAATGCACTCAGCGATGTCTATGCCATGGGAGGGGAGCCGGTGACCGCTCTCTCCATCGTGTGCTTCCCTCCGGATGGGAATCTGGACGTGCTGGAACAGATTATGCGCGGCGGTATGTCGAAAATGGCTGAGGGCTGTTGTGCCGTTGTAGGCGGCCACAGCGTTCGCGATGCAGAGGTCAAGTTTGGCTACGCCGTAACAGGCCTGATCGATCCGCAGCGCGTCCTTACTAATGCAGGCGCGGTTGCAGGTGATGCACTGATCCTTACCAAGCCGATTGGTACCGGGGTAATTACGACTGCGATCAAGCAGGGCAAAGCCACGCCTGAATGGGTTGCCAGCGCAGTCGAGTCAATGACGACGCTGAATCGCGCAGCCTCACGGCTGGTGGCGGAACATGCCGGCGTCCACGCGATGACTGATGTCACGGGCTTTGGCTTGATGGGCCATGGACGCGAGCTGGCTCTTGGCAGCGGTATGAGGATCGAGATCGTCGTGGAACAGGTTCCCTGCATCGAGGGGGCGCGGGATGCTGTTCGCCTCGGCACTATCCCTGCGGGCCTGTTGGCCAATCGCGAATTTGCCGAATGCATCAGCGCGGACGCGCCGGGCTCTCAAATTCCGGATGACTTGCGCACACTTTTGTACGATCCGCAGACTGCCGGAGGTCTGTTAGTCTCAGTTGCAGCCGGGTCCGCTGATGCGCTTCTTGCTTCCCTTCGCGGCGCGGGTTTGAATGCGGCCCGGATCGGCTCAGTGCTTGGCCCCTATATTCCAGGCGCAGGTGAGCCGGCGATTCTGCTGAGGTAGTTCAAACTGATACTGCACATTCCCTGTTAGAGCGGTCGCCCTATGAAGAGGATTGAAAGAGCAAACGAAAGCGACGAACGTGCCAGCCTCTACAGGCTGCTGCCTTCAGTCAACGATCTTCTGCTCACTCCCGAGTTTGAGGATCTGCTCCAGATTCATTCCCACAGCGCGACGACAGAAGCTACCCGAACCGTGCTCAATCGCATACGTGAAGGGATTGCCAGCGGAAAACTGACCTGTGACCGTCTTATCGGATGCGTGAGCGCACTCGATCATGCAGTCGCTGAAGAACTCAATGCCAATACGCGCTTTTCGCTGCGGCGCGTTATCAATGCGACTGGCGTAATACTCCATACCAATCTTGGACGCGCGCCACTCAGCGCCTCAGCCATTGAGCACATTGCCGAAATTGCGAAGGGATATTGCAATCTTGAGTTTGATCTGGAAAGCGGCGAACGGAGCCGTCGCGATATTCATGCAGAGGAACTCATCTTGGGGTTGCTCGAGAACAGGGCTGGCGGTTTAAGCGGGCGCAATTCGAATACGCCGACAGCCGCGCTCGTGGTCAATAACTGCGCGGCAGCTACTTTACTTGCACTCAACTCGCTTGCCGAGGGCGCTGAGGTTATTGTTTCCCGCGGTGAGCTTGTCGAGATCGGCGGCGGATTTCGCATCCCTGAGATTCTTTCGAAGTCCGGCGCGCGCATGCGCGAAGTTGGCACCACGAACCGTACACGCATTTCCGACTACGAGAATGCGATTCAGCCTGAGACGGCGCTGATCCTTCGCGTTCACCAGTCCAACTTCAGCATGGAAGGTTTCACCCAGCGGCCAACTCTTGAAGAGCTTGTCGCGCTGGGTAGAAGAAATAACATCCCCGTGTTTGAAGATCAGGGTACGGGCTTATGCATTTCGCTTGAAGATCTGGGAGTTGGTTCTGAGCCAACGCTGCCCGGTAGCTTCAGCCTCGGCGCGGACCTGGTTGCCGCAAGTGGAGACAAGTTACTCGGAGGTCCACAGTGCGGTCTCCTCGCCGGCCGAGTTGACCTCATCGAGCGCATACGCAAGAACGCTCTGTTAAGAACCTTCCGCGTCGACAAGCTGACCTACGCCGCGCTGGAAGCAACGCTGATGGATTACGTATCAGGCAGAACGGATTCTATTCCAACTGTCAGAATGCTCCGGGCTTTACCGGAGGAATTGTTGAAGAGATGTGAGTGGATTGCCTCGCAGGTGAACAGCACGAATCTTACCGCGGATGTCATTCCCGCATTTAGCTTGATCGGTGGCGGCACCGCGCCGGCAGCACGGCTGCAGAGCTCCGCAGTAGCGATTCGCCACAAAGCGCTTCAACCCCAGGCGCTGCTTCATGCCCTCAGACAACTCGATCCTGCCGTCGTTGGCCGCGTCAACGATGACAATGTGCTCCTGGATCTTCGCACGGTTGAACCCGAATTGGATGCGACGCTCGCGGCTTTGCTAAACCAGGCTGCATAAAGCGGCGCCGTGCCCTATCCGGATTTGCAGGGCCGGAAGTGAATCCGGGAACGCCGTCAGCACAGAATTTATCCTCATGAGCATGCCGATCAGATCCATCGTCGTTGGAACCGCCGGTCACATTGATCACGGAAAAACGGCGCTTGTGCGCGCACTCACTGGCGTAAACACCGATCGCATCCCTGAAGAAAAGCGGCGCGGCATCACAATAGATCTTGGCTTCGCATGTATGGACGCGGTTGCCGCAGATGGCACTCCGTTGCGAGTCAGCTTTGTCGACGTTCCTGGACACAAAAACTTCATCCGCAACATGCTTGCGGGAGCAGGATGCGTCGACGCAGTCCTGCTGGTCATCTCCGCGGAAGAAGGCATCAAGCCGCAGACCGAAGAGCATCTGTTCATCTGCACTCTTCTCGGAGTTCGTCGCGGACTGACGGTGATTACCAAGACCGATGCGGTCAGCGCGACTCAGCTCGAAGCTGTCTACTCCGAATCAAAGGAATTCCTTAAGGGAACATTTCTTGAGGAGGTCATTGTGCCGGTGAGTGCACGCACCGGAAAAGGGCTGGAGGATTTGCGGCGCGAGCTTTTATCTCTGGCCATGCAACCAGTCGATGGCTATCCCGACCACCTTGCCCGGCTGCCGATCGATCGTGCATTCGCGATGA
>DATDLS010000230.1:0-11564 GCA_036519195.1 Occallatibacter sp.
GATCACAAGCTGGTTCCTGGTCCTGGCGGCCTTCGGCTTTCTCGTCTTCTACAGTCACCGCGTCGCAGTCTTGATTCAGAATCCTGATGCCATTGGACGGATTGTCGATGACCTCCGCCGCGCAGTGGAACTCACCGCTTCTTACAGCAAGAGCGAACTCCACCTTCAGCACCTGGACGCCTCTGAAGCGCATCGGACCATGAGCAACAGCGCCGCCATGCTGAGCCCTGCGAGCGGTTACCTGCAGCAGATTCAGCATCAAACGCTGGTAAATACAGCCGCGAAAGCAGGTGCGATGATCTCTGTCCCCTTCAGGCCCGGGCAATTTGTGCTGCAGGGCGAGACTCTCGCTTTCATTTCTCCCGCATCAAAGCTGGCATCTCTGACTCCTCTGGTTTCGCGCAGCATCATGATGGGGCGCCACCGTGTCCTGTCTCAGGATTTGGAGTTTGGTGTCGCTCAAATCGTCGAGATTGCGATTCGTGCCCTTAGCCCAGCAATCAACGACACTTTCACCGGCATCTCCTCCGTGGACTTGCTCGGAGAGGCCCTGACGATTCTGGCTGAGGCCCCGCAGAGTAGCGGGCGCTGGTTCGATACAAACGGACAGCTGCGCCTTCAGGTGCGTCCCTTGCTCCTTCCACGTCTGGTTAAACAAGCATTCGATCAGATTCGTCAGGCAGCCGCAGATAACCCTGCAGTCCTCATTCGCCTGCTTTCGACCATCGGACGACTCGCACCGAAGTTGCAACGAACGGAGGATCGCAGTGCCCTGATAGAGCAGGCAGCTGCCGTTTGGGAAACGGCGAACATCAGACCCTTGGTGAAAATGGATCGCGAAGACATCGAGGCTGCCTGGCAAAAGACCCGGACCATACTTGCCACCCTCGAAGTTCGTGGGACAGTCGGCCTTGACGTCAGACCGTAGATGATCTCACCGGGAACATTTGCTAAAGGTTGCTGGATGATGCCAGCATGGTTGTCGCCCCAACCCAATTTAGTGGGTTGACGTTGGGGTTGAGCGGCCTCATCATCGCGGCTATGAAGGCGAAATCAGGTAGCGAGAAGGTTGATTAAATTCCAACAAAGTTACGTAAAGTCCCATAGCAATTTTCCGGTTTAGAGCGCCGCGCAGCAAAATGTCGTGAAAATGCAGCTTCGCTCCCACTGGGCAGCCGACACGACAAGGCTAGCCGTGGGCTCCTCAACGGCGGCGGTTGATTGGCAACGCTCAAGTGGCGGCTGGTGACACGGCTGTTCGGTCTAGGCCAATATCGGATGACTGGGCACAAGCAGAGCCTCTTGCTCAGTCCATTGCCGACAACATCTCCCCGAAGCTTTCTCAGGTAGGTTTTGTTGTTCCGATGCCAGCATCCTCTCAAAGAGCCCGCCAGCCAGTAAGAGAAGTAGCCAACAAGCTGGGGGTCATTTTAAACATTCCTGCCCTTGGCAATGCGCTGATAAAGGCCACGAATGGGAAGTCCCTCAAGGATTTGAATACGAAGGTCGCGGCTTGCGCCAATTGCCCAAGATTGGCCTCCACCATGTCGGTTTGTGCTGCGAAATTGATAAAGTTCTGGTCGCTCATTGCGGGTTTCTTCGCTTGCTTCTTCTGACCCAGCACAGTAATCGAGCAGAGACAGAGACAGCAAACGACCGTAAGAGTGTTTTTTATCTGAAATCCTCCCAACTGGATTTTCCCATTTCAAAATCGATGGGTACTCTCGACGCGCGATATGCGAATCGATAGAAAACGGTGTTTTCTGAGGACCGGGAAAGCGCTGGACTCATCCACAAGAGGGGCGAGGTGAACAAGACAATCAAGGATAATTCACAGGACTTGATACACATCGCGACCGATCTCCTTTGCCGCATGGGCACGCGCGGAATCGGAAGATCAAGCGGGATTACCAGAGCAACGGAATCGAGAGTACGAGGTGATCGAAGTCCCACTTTGTTGTGCCACATCGCGCAATTCCTGCCGGGGTTCGCCCGCGAAGAATGCGCGCCATACCGCACTCTAGTGTGGAACGAATGGTAACTGCATCGCAGTTCCTTTTGGAACAGGTGCGCCGATTTCAAGGTTGCGGACAACCTTGTCGGCTGCTCCCACTTCGTTTGCTTAGAAAACCGGACATCTGCACTTGCTAAAGACAGTCGCCAAACCGGAAGTTATGTTTCAGTTAACGGTTCAAAGGTTAATACGGGAGTTGGACAATACCGGAGTTGGGCAATTCATGGACTCAATAGGGACATCAGCGAATGGGTTTGGGGCAGCCGTACGTCTCGGTACGCCACTGTCAATTGTCAGTTGATCTGGCCAGGATCGGGACCAAAAAACGCCGATGCAGCGATGCAGCTGTTGATATCGGATAGGGTAATGTCTCGTTGAAACTTATACTGCTGGGTCTCCAAATTCCAATTCCACCGTTTGAAAGCGACGATACTTAGCGTTCTTGGCTCCCTAAGATTCTTGACTTCGGTGAAGTACGTCCTGCCCTCAAATTCCGATTGGATGTCTATTGTGATCGGACCATTTTCCGGCAGGAATCGGATTGCGGTGTGGCCAGATTGGATGGCGCGGCTGAATAGCCAGCGCCACTATGCGATGCTGGCGGACTGGGCGGAGCAATCGAAGATCGCCGATGACCTCCTTCCACTACCCAGTGAGCTAAAGGAATTAACCCTGATGCCGTACAGAGAGCAAGACCAGTTTGCCTTCGAGGGCCAAAGATGAATAGCACAGCTCTGATCACTATTGTGGCAGCGTTGGGAATGGGGCACGGTGTCGACCCAGATCATCTCTCGATCATCGACGGCCTGTCGCGCTTTTCCGCAGATTCTGTCCAGTCGCCTTGGGAGTGGGTCGCGGCGGCACGCCCTCTGGGCAAGCATGTACCGCAGACAGCGACAAGTCAAAAGAAACGGAGCCAAATACCATGTTCAACAAAATCATCCTTATCGGCCGCCTCGGACTGGACTCAGAAGCCAAAACCGCTCAGAACAACAAAGAGTGCGTCATCCTCAACATTGCAACCCAGGAGACTTGGAAGAACGTCTCTTGCGGGCAACGGGAGCGGATATCAAGGTAATGCAGGAACTGCTGCGGCATGCCTCAGCCAGAGTAACGCTCGACACATACACCCAGGCAATCACCGAGCAGAAGCGGAATGCCCAAAGTGCGGTGGTCAAGTTGTTAGTCGGATCCAGAAAATCGAGGAACTGACGATCCCGCGGCGGCACTTGTGCCCATTTGTGCCCACGGAATTGTGGCGGATAACCGCGTGAATGCTGAATTTCTTTCTCCGTCGAAGCAGTTGGCGGAGCATTTTTGTGCCCATCTGTGCCCACGCCCGATCGGAAGGATCGTTGTAAGTCTAAGATTCTAATTGGCGTCCCCGACGGGATTTGAACCCGTGTTATCGCCGTGAAAGGGCGTCACTGTTGAGCAACATTAACGCACTGCTGAGAACCAGAGCGCATTGAAACGAATTCTAACAACATTAACGAACAGCTTAAGTGCTCCGCAACTGTCCGCGAACCAGGCCCCGGGCCATGAGCGCCGCGAAGTCTATAGCGAGTACGGCACCCACCTGGTGGCAGTCTCCGGCATGGTTCTCTGCCCATCGGAAAATCTTGGCATCCGGGTGATTCTCCGACAAACCAGTGTGATGGTCATCTGCCAACGCTGCACTCATCAGCAGAAAGGGCAAAACTAACACGGCTTTCTTTTTCACTGCGTCTCCTTTTCGTGAAGCGTCTGGTTTCGACGATCTTCACCTTATTAAGCGGAAGCCGACGTTAGTTTGGGTCAAGCAAAATGAGATATTCGGATTGTCAGTGCGAATTCTACCCTGGCACAATCTCATTTTGAACGGATCCGCGATCCGCTTAACCTAAGGAGCGACAATTTCTCCGGCCTTTTGAAATCGCACCGAAGATGAAGCTCTTTACTTCTGATAGGATGTAAGGAAAGGAGAGCCACCTCAAATGGAAGCAACACTCAGTAGTAAAGGGCAAGCGACGATCCCTAAGACGGTCCGGGATCGCCTGCAAATAAAGCCGGGGGACAGGTTCAAGTTCTTTTTCCACCCGGACGGTGTGATCATTCTGCCCAAAATTCCGACTGCTCGACTCAAAGGCATTATTCCAAAACCGGCCAAACCGGTATCCCTTGAAGAAATTGATCGTGCGATTGAATCAGGCGCAACGCAGAGATTTCGGCGTAAAAAATGATGGGTCTCGATACAAACGTTCTTTTGCGCTACCTTGCGCAAGACGATCCAAAGCAGTCTCCCCGTTCAACGGAGATCATCGAGCGGCGGTTGACGGAACAGGAACCGGGTTTCGTTAGCCTGGTAACCATCCTTGAAGTTGTTTGGGTTCTCAAGAGCCTTTTCAAGCGGTCGCGTCAGGAAATCGCAAACGATATTGAAATGCTGTTAGCGGCTGATACGCTTGAGGTTCAGAACGAGCAAGAGGTTTATCTTGCCGTTGTTTCTCTCCGAAATGGAGTTGGAACATTCGAAGATGCTTTGATCGGCACTCTGGGCGCCTGGAGGGGCTGTTCGGCAACTTTGACCTTTGATGAAGATGCCGCGAAACGATTACACGGGTTCCAACTGATCTGATGATCAAGACGGCGGCGCTTTAGAAGCCAGTTCTTCAGGGATAGTAGCCTCGATAATTTCTAAGATGCGCTCAATCGCTGCTGGCGAGTCATCCGCTCGCGGAAATGCCAGTCGGTGGGATGAAGCGACTTCATCCACGGCTGTTTCAGTTTAGACACATACGATTCCGCCTTAACCCCAAGCGCGACTACTGCACTGGGCCTAACGATCTCGATCTGCTTCTGGACAAACAGTGCGCACTGTTCCCGGTACCCCTGGACGCTTGGCATTGAACCAGTGGCACTGCCAGGCTTTAATCCCATCAGTGCGTTGGTAAAGAAGCATCTTTCTGGAGAAAGCGCGGCCCCGGCCAATATCGCTGAGAGTCGTCTCCAGAACTCACTGCGGGCTTCGCCGCCATTGAGGAAGGCTTTATCAAAGGCGCGAATGCTGTCGAAATTGTGCCCCACAAACATGACAGGCGCATCCGGGAACAAAGCCGGCATCGGACCTCTGGCTTCGAGGCCTCTCCATAAACCGGAACCACCTGGGAAGAATGCTGTGCCTGGAATGAGATCAGATAAGGTCGATCCGGTTTGTCTGACGGTAGGGTGGTATTTCGTAACGAGCATCTTCATCGCATCGAGAAGTTGCTGAACCACGTCCTCAGACTTTCTTGGAGATGTCATTTGCTCCTGCTCCGTGGCAGGAGCACCAGATTGATCCCACCCGACGGGCATGGCAATGCCAATACTGTCCGGCTCACGTCTGAGCTATTCCGCCGTAATCCCTTCACACATTGATAGGCGGACTCAATCTTGCGCCGTCAGTGATCTGCGACTTTGCAGAGTTAAGATTAGAGGCAGTGAAAACTGCATCTTTCTCTCGCAGAGTCTCCTCATGAGTTTGTCGTCCTTTATATGGTCAGTTGTCGATCTGTTGCGCGGCGACTACAAGCAGTCCGAGTACGGCAAGGTGATCACTGCGAACCGGCACTTCGACGTTTTCAAGCCGCCGCGCTCGCAGGAAGTGATTGACGCTGAGCTGAAGGGCCTCACGGCTAAGATCATGACCATGCTGGAGGGCCTAGCCGAATGAGCACCAAACTGGTCAAGAAGGACTCCGAATTCGCTGAAGTGCTTGGCATCATTCGGGCTGGCCGCGCCAAGGCGTATAAGGCCGTCAACGTTGCGTTGATTGACACTTATTGGGCGGTTGGTGCGCACTTGTCCAGCAGAGTGGCCGAAGGAGGGTGGGGCAAAGGGGTGGTCCGGGAGCTGTCCGATTGGCTCCTCAGACAGGCTCCAGATCTCAAGGGGTTCTCCGCCTCTAACCTATGGCGAATGAAACAGTTCTACGATGTTTACGCCGATCAGCCAAAACTCGCAGCACTGCTGCGAGTTTTGCCATGGACGCACAACCTCATGATTCTTGGGCAGAACAAACGCCCGGAAGAGCGCGAGTTCTATCTGAGGCTGGCGGTGAAAGCGAAGTGGAGTTCGCGCGAACTTGCCCACCAGATCAAAACTGCGGCCTTCGAGCGAACCGTCCTGTCGGACAAGAAACTCGCAGCACTGCCGCGACTTTTGCCCCAGGACACAACCGGCGTCTTCAAGGACAGCTACCTGCTCGATTTCCTTGACCTGCCCCAGCGTCACAGCGAGGCCGATCTGCAAACCAGCCTGCTGCGCAATCTGCGCAAATTCCTCATGGAACTCGGCGACGGCTTCGCCTTTGTTGGCGAAAAGGTCCGCGTACAAGTGGGCAATCAGGATTTTGAACTCGATCTGCTCTTCTACCATCGTGACCTGCAATGTCTGGTGGCGTTCGAACTGAAGGCGGTGCGCTTTGAGCCGGAGCACCTGGGCAAGCTCGCCTTCTATCTTGAGGCGCTCGACCGCGACCGCAAGCGCCCGCACGAAAACCCCAGCATCGGCGTTCTGCTCTGCCGCAGCAAGAATGATGAGGTCGTGGAATACGCCATGAGCCGCCACCTCTCCCCCGCGCTAGTCGCCCAATACGAAACCCAGATGATCCCCAAGGCCGTCTTACAGCAAAAGCTCCACGAGTGGAGCCTCATGCTCCAGGCTCCCGATGCGTCTGAATGAGCCTGCCACGGTAGCCGCGAAACACGGGGGGGCGATGTTATTCTCAGGCGATGGCAGCCAACTCCATAGCAAGATTCGCGAAAAAGTTCGAGACGCTATGCATCGCGATTCTGAAAGAGCGCGGGGTCGATGATGAAACAGGCGTCGTGAGCTATCACGACCCTAACGCTCCCGATTATGTCGGAATCAACCGCGAAACGAAGGCATTGGTCATTGCAGAATTTAATCTCAGCATCTCAAGTTTTGGGCGCCCGTCCATTTGGGGTAGTTCGATCGCGCGACTGAAGGAGCAAGTCGATTGGTATAAAGATGACTATGAAAACATAGAGTTATTGCTGGTGACCACGAGCACACTGTCTCCAAATGCAAAGCAGTTAACGCACACCCTTGGAATCACCGTCATCTGGGATCTTCCAAGATTGATCGAGGAGGCGTCGCATACAACTCTTTACGGTGAATTAAGGCAGTTCTTGTCCGATGTTGGTGTCGGCGATCTTGGCACCTTACAACCTGCCTCGGTCGAATCAGTCGTTTCGTCTGGCGAGGTCGCGCAGGACGCGAAAAAGGGCAGAAAAGGTAAGGATTATATTGCCGCATTGGATGCTATACCGCAGGGGGCACCTGGCTGGAGACAGTTCGAGCTCGTCTGCACTGAGGTGATCGATTATCTGTTTTCGGAACAATTCGGATCTTCACATCGACAGAGCCCGAGTGAAGGAGGAATGCACCGCCGCGATCTTCTCGTCCGACTGCGCCCCACTCATGATTTCTGGATAGCGCTGGCTCACGATTTCCGAAGCCGCTACATATTGTTTGAATTCAAGAACTATGAAGGCAAGATTGGGCAAGACGAGATTTATTCGACCGAGAAGTATCTCTTCACCACCGCTCTTCGCTCGGTCTGTTTTCTCATCGCCCGGAACGGGGCAGATGAAAGTGCGCATAGAGCTGCCAGTGGCGCGTTGCGCGAAGCGGGAAAGCTCATTATGATTTTCGACCTCCAAGATATCCGCGAAATGTTGACCGCTGTCGATGAGGATCAGGAACCGGAGATCCTGCTGTACGGACGTCTGGATGAACTGTTGACCAAGATGCTGCGATGAGACGTTAAATGCGAAACACGGCGGGGTGTTTACACAACTGCCCATGCAGCACCTTCATCGGACCCGATATGTCCACTTTCGTTGTCAGTTATCGCCTCTCATCCAATTGGCAATTGCAGTTGCAACGGTGGGCGCGGTTCCTCAATTCGCTTCATGAAGGTCCGCACATATTCGCTGACAAGTGGCGAGTTGTTGTTGGCTAGCGTGGCAATGTGCATTTCGAGACGAATCTGAGAATCCTCAAGAGGTATGCACTTGAGTCCGCTGTGAGCGGCGCGTTCCGCTCCTGCGGGAGTCAGCCACCCCAGCAGGCGATTATCTGTCAACAGAGCCACAGCGTGCTCTTCCTGGCTTACCGAGTGGCTTATGCCGGCTGTCTCACCCTTGGGGGTCACCCAAAACCGGCCATATAGGGTCACCTAAAAACCGGCCATAGTGACAAGAGCTCACTTAAACATGCGATAGCGACGATTGCGGCTCTGAAAACCCTGAGTCACTTCTTCGATAAAGCCATCCGGCAATCGCCCTCGAACACGAGCCTCAAATTCATCAAAGTGTCCTTCTTCTTGAAAGAGTTCAGCCAAATCTTGAAGCTGTGGGAAGTCATGCTTTGTAATTGCGACCTCCAACGCTTCTTTCAAGAGAGATCCTGGCATGTCAGTACCCGCCAGCTTGAGCAATCGAAACAAAGTTGCCGGATCTTCACTTCTCACCGCTTCAGATCGGAATGCTGTATCTTGCAACGCCTCCTGAGCTTTCAACAAATCGTTTTGATCAACAAGTAGGCGAGCCCAAGCAGCATGAAATTCAGGCGCATCTACAGTCATTTTGAATTTCTCGATAGTCGAGAACGCCGGCACAAAAGATCTCCCGCTCCTCAAAAGATCCAAAAGCCGTACGATCGCAGTAACTCTTGGCGACTCGGCTTTGTCAATATAGCCTGATAGGACCCGCACAGCACGTTCCCGTCTCTCAGGCAAATAGGAGTTAGCAATATTGATCAATATGCGGATATCTTCCAGTCCGCTTGATCGCCAGACGTCCTCAGCAAAATCTACATACTTCTTCTGAAATTCAGTGGCGCGGGGTTCGGAATATGCAGCCTTAACGACATCGACAAGAAGAGGTTCTGGCACAGTTCCCGATGCGTGAAGTTGCCACATCACCGCTGCGGTCGCGATGCTCTTTTCGAGCGGCGCTTTCCGAACCTGATACAGCTTCAGTAGGGCCCGATAGGCTTCCCGGTCTGCACAGTACGTCGTTAGAGCTTCCAAATCGCTCTGCGCTCCATCTGGATCATCGAGTAGGCGACCGATTGCGCTCTGTATCAACTGACCAACGTGGGGTCTAATCTCTTCTGCAGGAATGATTTTCGAGAATAGCCTAAGGTAGTCGCGCAACAATGGCAATTCATGGGGACTATTCTTACCCCCGACAAGAAGTTGTTCCTGCGAATCCAGAACCGGCTCTGAATGGAGCGTGATTACCTCTGTGAGATCGAGACTCGGCGCGTCCTCTTTAATCGGCTGATTTAGAAAAGACCGTATTCTGTCTAGCTGCTGGTGTTCGATCGCATGGTCTCTTCTGACCACGAGCCGCGAAATCACTGGTACAAGATTTACGGTCGTTCCTTGTTTCAAGGTTGTCTGCTGAACCCCTTGCATCATTGCACGGAGTCCCTCTAAATGTTCTGTACTGTCGAGTGCCAAGCAGACTACTGTGTCTGGCAGTAACGTCGTTGCGACACCACCCATATCAGTAATTCCTGCGCGCGCGTCAATCAGACAAAAATCCGGATTAAAATCTCGATGGATGCGCTCCTGCAATTCCAGGAAGAACTGCGTTCCTATGGGCTCTGAGCTATAGAAGAGATCGCTCCAATTGATCTTAGATAACTTACGCCAGTAATCCCCAAGAGGTGCGGTTCCCGCTCGCATCATCCGAATTGGCCCTGAGTCTTTTGCTACTGGAAGCTCCGTTGTGTAGTCGGAAAGTGATGGCGGTAGCGTTCCTATTTCCAAAAAATCGGTAAGAATGTCGACGATCCCACGTGATGGTTCAGTCCGAGCGCTTTCAGAACCGAGTTCAAATTTGTAATGCAGACCCGGAGCCTCAAGATCAAAATCCAGTGCGACAACGCTTTTCCCTAGTATCGAGAGATATCTGGCCGCATTCGCGACCAGAAGGGAGCGACCGACACCACCCTTGTAAGAGTAAAAAGTTATTGTTCGCATTAGGGCATCTCAATGACAGCGTGTCTCAAGCTGATGGTTTTCGCAAGACTATTGGCATGCGAAAGAGTTCCGGCCTGACGAAGACTTTCAAATGCGCCTTCTCCTAGACCACTCCAACGGATAGTGCGGCAATGTTCCTGACGCGCCGATGTCGGGTGAGAGGCAACATAAGATCTCGTTGTGGCGATGCAGTATTCGGCGTTAGGAAATAAACCGTAGATTTCTAAACGTCCGCCCAGGCCTTCTACAAAGCGCCGAAGAGTGCTCACTTGAATATCTTCTCGGCGTTCAATTCCCGAGATAGTCGCCTGCCGAACTCCTAGTTTTTCAGCAAGATCTCTTTGCGTAATCCCACATCGCTCTCTCAATCTGGATAAAAACACCGGAAGAGGAGGAGCGGTTTGCGCATCAGTTGTGAGCAATTCTTCGACTCGTCTTTGCGCATCGCTCAAAGAGCGGATATGCTCATCAGCGGTCTCTCCGAACGTCTCGAAACTCCTGCTGGAAATCCCAAATCCCGTCGCAGCGCTCCACTCAACAACCAGATGCCTGTCCGCTAAGTCGATATCGAGTGACCAAACCCCCGTGTCTTGGACAGGTGTATCAATATTGATCACTGCATCAGGGTGGTGTCGAAGAATGTACTTTTGCAATTCCTGAATGTTGTTCATTGTTGCCCCTCCGACAAAAGATCTGTGATGGTCTTAAGATCTGCGCCTGGCTTATCGATTTCGACGACACTATCGGCCCGTCGAATCCTTATTGCGCCGTTCTCCCCAAACCAGGTCGCATGACCGGTTTGCTTGAAGAGACGTACCCGAGAAGACCCGGAAATCTTTTCGAAACGATCGTCCGGCGGATACATGCGGCCGTCAGGAGGAGCTGTCGCCGCATTTGGATTCTCAGCTATACCACTGAGTTCGTCCTCGACATTTCGCATGATCTTGTCTAGTGCTGAGCGTGCGCCAGCTGCATCCTCAAGCGGTGGTAAGCGGTTGAGTCTACGTATCATCTCATCCAGTCGATCGCGCTTTGTCCGAGCCAAAGGTCACCATTCATTGAAGTTGTGCAAGGCATAGCGTATAAGCAGTTGACCATCCAAGAACAGAATATTGCTTTAAAGCTATTATGGCAACAAGCTTGGCGCGAATCTCACTCGCCCGAGGGGCCAGGCGATCTGAAGGACCCAATCCCAAAGGTCATGGCGCCTTACGAAGACCAAAAACGAGGGAACATATCGGGGAACGCTAAGAAGGGCCACCTCGTATCCTGCTGATTCCAAAGAGTGGCTGGGGATCATCTACGCCGCTATAATTCTTTTAGAATCAGTTATTTATCCTTCGAACAACCCAAAGGTCGCTGGTTCAGATCTACCTCAGTCGACACCGCAAAGGCGGCCGCGCGTGGTCAGCTGAGAACCGGCCCACGGGATTGGCTTTCCAACTCTCTGAACGAATTTTGTCGCGACGCGGCAACAATGTGATGACCTCCTCAGCCTCATCGGAGTCG
>DATDLS010000231.1:0-9167 GCA_036519195.1 Occallatibacter sp.
CGCGAAGAGCCAAGCCGACGGGATCAAGGGAGGGGATTTTGGCGCGGGTCGCAGACTTTCAATTCGTTAACGAAAGAGGAGACAGGCTTCTCTGCGATGCCTTTGGGAATAACATCGCATTCGACTGTACGAGCTGCGGACATCCCATCCTGGGGAAAATCCAGCGCAAGCCCCGTCGGCGCGGACTGACCGTGGAGAATCCAGCGATATGCCGCCACTGCGGTTTCCGCGGATGGGTGACGGCTGAGCCGGAGAAGCAACTTCTCAGACTTGAGTGCGTGGACCGGTAGCCACCAGAAAGGGCTGAGAAGGATGCAGACAGGCGCAAGGCCAGGAAACTACATCATAGGCTCACCGCAATCGCGCGAAGCCGCCAGAGCAAGTCATGCTGAGCAAAATGACAGGTGGCCAGCAGTTCTTCGATTACAACCGTCACGTCGCAGAGCGGACGCCGATGGGGTTCGCACGCTTCATCACAGAAGATCAAGTGAGCTAATCCGATTATTCTTCTTACCGCGCCCGTGGTCGTGGCCCTGGGTTTCTCGGGATATGCTTCCGGCTCGCGTCAGCTTTCAATTTCTTTTTCGCTTTCGACGGATTTCGTTTCTCAGTCATCTGAGATTGAAGGGTGTCGTTGGCCGGATCACTCGTCTGAAACTGTGGAGCCAACTGAAAGCAACTGGAGCTGAGCATGCACGCCGCCAGCCCCCGCAACGGATGGTCCTATCGGATTTCGATGGGAATCATCATGTTCACATGATCGTACTGGTCGCTGAGCAATTTCCATAAGAATCGCGCAAGCTCATCAACAACTGCTTAGCTTGCTTTTAGATCTTGCTGATTACGAAAGGCTTAGATGAACTGGATTCGCCTTAGTGTACGTTGCGTTCCGTTTCTTGAAGTGTCTCGCACTACAGCGGTTAGATTCCAACAAAGATACGTAAAGTCCAACAGGAATTTTCCGAATTGGATCGCCGCGCAGCAAAATGTCGTGAGAAAGCAGCTTCGCTCCCACTGGGCAGCCGGCTCGGCAAGGCTAGCTGTGGGCTCCTCCGCGGCGGCGGTTGATTGGCAAGGCTCAAGTGGTGGCTGGTGACAGGGCTGTTCGGTCTCGTCATATTCCTGTCGCAGAAGTTCGCCGAGATCGATGATCCGGTCAAACGCGAGGAATATTTAAAGGATTTGCGGAAGCCATCGCGCAGGAAATCGGCCTATAATACTTTCATGATTACTAGGCCTTTCATCGTGCAAAGCTTGGCGTCCACGCCCGAGGAGTTGGGGCGTGAACTTGGCCTCACCCAGGAGCACGTCAAGGCGGTGCGCAGCATCATGAGCCGGCCATTGGCGGTAAAGACTTCCAGCAGCGGTACCTATCGAGGCGTATCAGCGGCGAAGAAGGCATCCGCTCGCCCTACGGGCGTCTATCGCGTTGCCGCGGCAAAGAAGGCATCCTCAGGTCGGACGAAATCTTCCAGAACGCGAGCAACACGATAGGACAAGCGTGGCAAAAGCAACACGTCGCCCAGCGGCATTTCTCAACATCCCCTATGATTTTGAGTTCGAAGACCTTTATCTGGCGTACGTCGTAGGGCTGACGCAGCTTGGCTTCGATGTGCAGGCCACCCTCGGTGTGCCAAACCAAAACCGCCTCGAAACCATCATCTCGCTGATCGAACAGTGCGAGGTTTCGACCCATGATCTGTCGCGTATTGAACTCTCTAAGAACATACCTCGGTTCAACATGCCTCTCGAACTTGGACTGGCCCTCTACCGTTCGCACAGCAGCGAGGGACGTCATCGGGTATTCGTATTCGAAAAGAAGGCCTATCGTGCTCAGAAATCGACAAGCGACATCAACGGGCTTGACCCAAGAATCCATCGTTACACCGTGAAAGGCGTGATGGCCGGTCTCCGGAACAGTTTCGTTCCACTAAACGGTACCACCGTCCCGGAAATGCTTGCAAGTTATCGCGCTGTCAAGGCAAGGGTCCCTCTTTTGAAGCAGAATGCCGGGAGCAAATCCCTCTTTGAAGCATCAGCTTTCAATGACTTGAAGATCGCTGCCTTGGCGCACTTCGAATCCCTCAGACAAAAACGCGCTAAGTAAGCCGAGGGACATTCCATCGCACATTGGGCCGGCCCTGCGAAAGCTTACTTCGAGCCTTGCAGGCAATCGCAGAAATACGTGATCGCAGCTACGAGAATCAGCGTTACTACGCCAGCGGTCTCAACTTGGCGGTGGCCGCCGTCATTCTATGGAACACGGTGTATTTTTGCGGCCCAGGTAGCCGCCTATGCGAGCAACGAGTCGTACCGCATCACGCAAAGTTAGAGGCGCGGGGAGCCCTTTTTTTTTACGTAGGCGTTCAGAATCTGCAGTTCGATATTCGAGAACACGACACCGGGAGGCAACTGGGGAGTCTCACGACCCAGCAGGGTCATAATGACTAGCCCCCCAGAACAGAATCATTTCAGTCCATCAACCGCGAACGCAGTCAGAGCTTTCCGAGGCGCTTCTTGGAGGCCCATCCTACTATGCAAGCCCGAGACGTTGCTGCACATGGCGCCGCAGTTGCGCTTTGAGCGCTAGGAATCCGGGTGCGAGATGTCAAATCGTTTTCCCGGTGCGAGTGGGAAGATACGCGGTACACGGCAGCGCTGCCCCCTTGTATATCCCCCGGGATTCTGCACCGCGCGCCGATAGGAACGAGTCTTGCCTTTGCGGCTCCGGCAAATAAGTACAAGAACTGTTGCGGTGCCTGGGCTTTCTTGGTCCCTACGCCTTTGTTACGCCTCGTGCGCGGTGGGAACATGCGCCTGCGGCGCCAGTTCCGTCAGCGCGATTCCCGTCAGAATCAGCAGTGCTCCGCATGCCGGTCGTAGCCCCAGACGCTCGTGCATGATGAGGAACGAAGTTATCCAGGCAAACACCGGCTCCAGCGTCAGCAGCAGCGCCGTATGAGAGGAAGGCAGCACCGACTGCGCCCAGCTTTGAATGGAGAAGGCGGCCGCCGTGGCCAGTACCGCCGCCGTGGCCAGTGCCATCAGGAGCCCGGGCGTCCAATCGATATGCGGATGCTCGATAAACGGCAAACTGATTGCCATGAAGACCGCGCAAAAACCTACCTGCAGCAGCGCCAGCGGCCGAAATTCGACGCGCGGGGAAACATGGCCCAGCGCAATGCAGTGGAATGCAAACCCAATAGCGCAGCCGAAGGTAAGCAGGTCGCCCATGTTGATCGAAGTGAGGTCAGGCATCAGGCTCATCGCCCGGTTGCCGGCTGATTCGATTCCGGAGTGCGCAGCCGCCGCCGGCGTAGTGAGCAGAACAATGCCCACGAAGGCTAGAGCGGCGGCAACAAACGCGTTCCACTGCGGCGGGCGCACGCCGGGCGGCCTCAGCCTTGGAATCGCCGAGAACAGCGGCACCAGCACAACCACCAGGCCGGTAATAAATGCCGACTTGGACGCTGTCGTCCGCACCAGGCCGATGGTCTGGAACTGATAGCCGATTGCCAGACACAGCCCCACCAGCGCCCCCAGGCCCATCTGCCAGCGTTGCATCGTTCGCCATGAACCGTGGTACGCTGCCGCCAGCACCAGGAAGGCCAGTGTCATGCGGACCAGGTTGAACGCCGCCGGAGTGGCATTGGCCAGCGCGCTTTTGATCAGCACGAAGGTCGATCCCCACACCGCCACCACAAACGTCATCAGCAGGTAAGCACGCAGCTTCATCTGCAAGGATTATTGCAGTCTGTCTCCGCCTGCAGGCCGCCTGCCCGGTCACATCCTTTATTGGGCCTGCGCATTTGCCGAATATGACTCCTTGCCGCCCACGTATGTCTCCAGCACATTCGTCCGCAAAATTGCCTGCGGCGGAATTTTGTACAGGTCGCGATCCACCAGGATGAAGTCCGCATCGAAACCGGGAATCAGCTTGCCCAGCCGCTTCTCGGCAAACTCCGCGTAGGCCGACCCCTCGGTGTACGCAGACATCGCCTCACCACGGGTCAGCTTGTTTTCCGGAAAATAGCTCTTCGTCTCCGCTTCATTCTGGCGCGTGACGGCCACGTAGAGCCCGCGAAACGGCGTGATCGGCTCGACTGGATAGTCCGTGCCGAAGGCCAGCGGGACGCCCGCTTTGAGAAACGCCTTCCACGCGTATGAGTAGGCCGCGCGCCCGGCCCCCAGCCGATCCTCGGCCCAGTTCATGTCGGTCAGCAGATGATTCGGTTGCATCGATGCGATGATGCCCAGTCGCTGGAAGCGCGGAATGTCGGCTGGATCCACCACCTGCGCGTGCTCAATGCGGTTCCGTGCCCGGCGCGAGACGCCCGGCTGATCATACGCATTGAGGGCCATCGCTGCGGCCTTGTCACCAATCGCGTGAAAGCCAATCTGGAATCCGGCCCTGGCGCGCTCCAGAACCATCTTGTTGAGCTGATCCTGCGTGTATTGCGGCAGGCCGGTGTTCTGCGGATCGTCCGTGTACGGCGCCTTCATGGCCGCGGTGCGCGAGCCAAGCGACCCATCCATGAAGCCCTTGAGAAATCCCGTGTGCAGCAGTGGATCGCCGGGGTCGTGATGGGCGCGCATGCGCTTCAGTTGGTCGAGCGGATCTTTGAAGGGCAGCCACTCGGTGATGCGCAGGTTCAGCTTGCCTTCCTTCTCCATCTCTTCATACACCAGAAAATCATCCCAGTCGCTGAAGTCCTGCGCACTGGTGACGCCATGTGCCAGCGCATCGGCAATGGCCAGTTCGTCGCCGCGCCGCCGCTCTTGATGGCTGGGCGGTGGAATCACCCTGTTCACAAGCTCTTGCGCTGATTCGCGCAAGATTCCAGTCGGCTCCCCATTGGCGTCCAGGTCAATGGCTCCGCCCTGGGGCGGCGTTGTTTTGCCGGTAATGCCGGCAGAGGCCAGCGCCGTCGAGTTGGCGACGGCAATGTGGCCGTCAATGCGCCCCAAAAACGCCGCATGACCGGCCGTGACCCGATCCAGATCCTGGCGTGTCGGCAGTGTCTTGGTAGCCCACAGGGTGTGGTCCCAATTGCCGCCGGTCAGCCAATGTCCCGGAGGCGCATTTTTCGCCAGTACCTCGATCCTTGCCAGCATCGCGGCCAGCGAATCAACGCCCGTCAAATCGACGTTAAGCTTGGTCTGGCCGGCGCTGCCCAGATGCGTATGCGCATCGTTGAAGCCGGGAAAGACAAACGTTGGCGTGGCACCGCCCTTCAAATCGCGTAGTCGGGTTTGCGGGCCGGCCAGCCGGCTAATCGCTGCGGTGGTCCCAATCGCCAGCACCTTGCCGCCACCAATCGCCATCGCCTCAACGGTCTCGGGCTTGTCCTCAGCCATGCCTGAGCCGGTATAGATTGTGCCATCAAAAAAAATCACATCCGGAACGATTTTTGGCCGCTGATGCGACGCTGTGCTCTTGCTGACCGGCTGATCGGCAGGCACTGCTTGTGCCGAGCCAAGCTGAGGGGCGGACTGAAAGGTAAGGAGTAGGGCAACGAAAGCCGAGGAGACGCGCATGGGCGGAGTTTAGCAGAGAGCCGGCGCAGCTACTCCGCGGCCCAATGCGTCATGGCCAGCGTCAGAAGCAGTACCCGCTTCAGCCCGGCCTCGCGGTCCCTCGCCGAGTACCACTCCGCCTTGGTATGCGCTCCGCCGCCTTCGCCACCCGCGCCCATCGAAAGAGCTGGCACGTCGAGCGATAGGGGAAGATTCGCGTCCGTCGATCCCAGGCGCAGATCGGTGCGCAGAGCCAGATGGCGATCGACCGCGCGCAGCGTTTCGAGAAGCGGTGAATCCACCGCCAGGCGCGCCGCCGGCCGGTCGCCAATCTTCTCAATCGCAAAGTTCAATCCACCCCGGCCCAACGCTGCGGCTGCTCTCGAGGTGGCATTGGCGCGTTCGACGGCGTCTTCGACCGCGCGATAGAGCGCAACTTCGAGCCGCAGCAACTGGTCAGAACTGGTGGAGCGGAAGTCAACCGAGGCGAGCGCGTTCTCGGGGATCGAATTCACGCTGGTGCCGCCGTGAATCGTGCCCAGATTCAGCGTCGTACGCGGCTCGCCGGGCAGCTCAGTTTCGGACAGGCGAGCGAGCGCCTGAGCCAGAGCCGCAATCGGGTTGGGCGTCCCGGCATCGGTAAAACTGTGCCCGCCGGGCCCGGTGATCTCTACCTGGTAGCGCTTGCTACCGAGCGCCTGTGTCACCGCAGAGTCGGCCCCAGCGCCGTCGAGAACAATGTGGGCGGCAATCCGCCCGGCCAGAGCCTTCTGCCTGTAAAAATGGCGCACGCCGCGCAGGTCGCCTTCCCCCTCTTCGCCCACATTTGCCAGAAACAGGAGCGATGCCGGCAGTTCCACCCCCGCCTGAACCATCGCGTACGCGATGGCCAGCAGCCCAGAGACGCCGGCCCCGTTGTCGCAGGCGCCGGGCGCTTCCAACCGATCGCCTTCGACCACCGGGTTCAGCGGCGTTTCCGCCGGAAAAACCGTGTCCAGGTGCGCCGAAAGCACCACGATCGGCCCGGTGCTTTCCGGAGACAGATTGGCCGCAGGCAGAAATCCAAGTACATTCCCGATCTCGTCGGTGGACACGCGGCTGAGGCCCGCCTGGGAAAAGCGATCCGCCATCCAGGCCGACCGCGCCTGTTCGCCAAACGGGGGCCCGGGGATGGCCACCAGTTCCGCCTGCCAGTCCATGATCCGCTTGGGGTTTCCATGCAGCCACGCAAACGCTCCATGGACGGGCCGCAGCCCGGCCAGGGCGGTTACGCGGGCAAAGGGCGAATTGATCGGGGACAGGGGCATAGGGTTGCTCTCAGGGTAGCAGGGGGGGCAAATGCCCGCGAGTGGAGCGCGTGCGCCCGGCACATGGTGCCGGGCTTGCCATCAGTTCTGAGCGCCGTACTCTACCGAATCGAGAAACAGTCCCTGCGCCGGCGCGGTCGGGCCCGCAGCAGAGCGGGAGCGCGCAGCAAGCATTCCGGGGATGGCCTCTACTGTTCGGTAGCCTCGGCCGACATCCAGCATGGTCCCCACCAGGTTGCGGACCATATGGTGCAGAAACCCGTTGCCGTGCACGCGATAGACCAGCAATTGTCCTGTTTGGCCGCCGCGCGCCTCCCAGGTGGAGGCATAAATGGTGCGCACCGCCCCCTGCTTGCCAATGCTCCTGGCCAGTTCCGCCTTGCGCGCTTCCTCTTCCAGGTCGAATCCCGTCCCACTGCTCCGCTCCCGGCTTCTAAGATCCGGATCGGTGGCCGCAAAGCTCAGAAAGTCATGTTCCCCTTCAAACCACCGCGCCGCCTGCTGAAGCAATTTGAGCTCCATTGGCCACGGACACGCGTAAACGTAGCGGGCCTGGAATGGCGGGCACACGGGCTCCCGATAGACCCGGTATTCGTAGGTCTTGGCCACCGCCGAGTGTCGCGCATGAAAGGTGTCTTCCACCGTTTTGGCATCGAGGACGCGAATCGCTGCTGGGAGGGTCCGGTTCAGGGCTCGGTGCAGGTTTTCGGCCGGAATCCGGGCCTCAAGTCTGAAGCTTGCCGCCTGTCCCAGCGCATGAACGCCCGCATCGGTCCGCCCCGCTCCCTGCGGCAGCGGCGATTCCCCCGTCACGCGTCCCAACGCGGCCTGGAGCTCCCCCTGGATGGTCTGCTCGCCCGGTTGCACCTGCCAGCCGCTGAAGTCCGTCCCGTCATAGGCCAGTGTCAGCTTCCAGTTTTGTGAATTTAAGGCCTGCAATGGCCCCTCCGGCGGGGACAGGTCGGACGCTGGCAATTGGCTTGCGGGTTGGGTGGATCGAGTCAACGTCTTCAAGTTCCGGCGAAAAAGGGGTAATGAACAGGTTACCCGAATGCATCGGCTACGACTCGCCAAGCCAGCTATACGATATACTCAGGACTTCTACATGCGATTGCGGCCGAGCTGCCCACAAACGAGAAAATTGCACGCAGAAATCGGATTGGCTGGAACGAACCTGGCCCCGCGCGCGTAAGGAATGGAGAGCCTCAAGACTGGGCTCAGACCGAAAAGCGTTGGGAACTGCCAAAAGCGGTTCGACGAGTCCTAAATCGGCGTACGGGGCAAACCTCCGGACGTCTTCAAGAATGGCACCCCACATGCCTCAGCAATTTGCGGAGAGGAACAATGCATTTGTACGGTACACGTGTGTTTGAGGACGTTCGGAGTGCCACGCGGAGATCGCGCGGGGGAGTTAGAGGCAAACAGTTGCGGGCCATCGCGGCGGTCATGCTGACCCTGACGGCAGGGGTGCCTCCAGGATTTGCCCAGCAGATTGGCGCCGGGTCTTCGGCTCCGGACAAAGCGGCATCCGTATTGCCGTCCGCACCGACGCCCAGCTTGACCGGGCCGTTGAACCTGCGTCCGTCCGAGCGCGATTTTTCCAAGCCTGCCGGCCGGCTTTGGGGAAATCCGATCAACGCCTACCGGCCCACCACCATCGACAAGGCCAACTTTGCCAACTCCGTGCGCCTCGGCGACCTGGTCAAGGACGGCAAAATCTACCTGAGCCTCTCTGACGCCATCGCGCTGGCGATCGAGAACAACTTCGACATCGCCATCGCCCGCTACAACCTGGATATTGCGGACACGGATGTTCTGCGTTCGCGAACCGGACAGGTGCCGTTGGGCGTCAACACCGGTATTGTGAACAACACGCTGGGCGGCAGCTCTTCCACTTTGACGGCCGGCGGCGGACCGGGCGGTACGACGGTCGGTTCCGGCGGCGCCGGTTCCGGCACCCAGGGATTGTCCCTCACCACGCAAGGTGCCGGCCCCAATCCCGAGGTCCTTGACCCGTCGGTCGGTGCCTCGATCGAGTTGCAGAGGCAGGAGACGCCGCAACAGAGCGTGCTCTCTCCGGCGGCTTCCCAAAATACGGACACCTACAACTTCACCTACAATCAGGGCTTTGTTACGGGCACGGCGCTGACAGTTGCATTCAACAACGAACGGCTGACGACGAACAACCCTTTGTTCTCCTATAGCCCGCTGCTCAGCGCCTCGTTCACAGCGACCGTGACCCAGCACCTGTTGCAGGGAGCCGGTATCTGGGTCAACAAGCGTTTCATGTACCAGGCCATCAACACGCGCCGCATTACCGACTCCTCTTTCCGCCAGCAGATT
>DATDLS010000232.1:0-3502 GCA_036519195.1 Occallatibacter sp.
GCGGTAGGAGAGGGCCAGAGGCTGAGGTGAGGGGTATCCCGTCCCCTTTCATCAAGATTTATGAAAGGGGACGGGATACCCCTCACCCCAGCCTCCTTCCACTCGTACCAATGCGGCAAGACTTTCTTGACGAGGTACGGAGACGACCCCGTAGATTAAGCGGGGTTTAGATACCGAAGAATAGGAAGTCGATCGCGGCCAGGAGTTCGCTGCGTGCTGACGCCAGCGAGGCGCGCAGCTCAGCCAGATCGCGCGAGCGCACACCGGCAAGTGCCGGCACGATGGCCAGATACTCCGACCCTTCGACGACAACGATCGGCGTCAGCCGGCTTACTACCTTAGGCATCGCCTCGCGCCGCACCAGAGGCGCGACAATTTGATCGCGTGTATCGCGTGCGAAATCAGACTGCATCGCGACCACGAAAGGGTACGCCCGACGTGCTGCGGAGATCGGATTCACGTACACATCAAACTGCGCCATCGTCGCGCCCATAGTGTTCGCGAACAAGATCGGCGAAGGCGCCATGCTGATCGGCGTAGCTCTCCGCCGCCTGCAAACCCTCGCGAAGCTCGATTGCAATTGCTTCAGCCCGGCTCTTGGCGTACGCCTGCGACAACGCTTCTTCCGCAACTTTAGAGACGTTGATCTCCATGCTCTTGGCTTTCTCATAGAGATCGGAATTCAACGTGACGCTGACGGTGCGCTTAGCCGCTTTAGGCTCGAACAAAGGAATTCGCATGGCACCTCCGAAAATTACCCGTGTATTTTTACACGGGTCTTTCCACAAAGTCTACCGGCTGCGTGCCACTCGATGGACGAAGGCGATGTACAGCAGCGCCAGAATTCCAGCCAGCGCCAGTACCAGCGCAAAGAAGCGGTGCAGCGAGCCAGCCAGCAGCTCAGGATGCTGCCCGACGGCGCTTCCGAGCCAGGCCAGCACCGAGCACCAGACGAGCGACCCCAGCAGCGTGGCGAGTGCATACCAGCGAAAGTCCATCCGTAGTATGCCGGTGGGGATGCCGATCAAGTGCCGGATCACCGGCAGCAAGCGGGAGAGGAACACGCCGGGCGATCCATAGTGGGTGCACCAGCGCTCCGCCAGAATGAGTTTCGCCCGTCCCAGCCCGACGTAGCGCCCAAAGCGCACGATAGCTGGGTGACCCAGGAGGCGGGCCGCCCAGTACATCGCCGCAGCCCCCACCCACGATCCAGCCGTGCCGGCGAGCACCACCCCGAGCAGGGAGAATTGCCCCTGAGTGTGTGCGAGATACGCGGCCGGCGGAATGATCACTTCGCTCGGGATCGGCACGATGGTGCTTTCCATCGCCATCAATCCGGCAATCAGCCAATAGCCGCCCTGGCCCAGAGTCGCGAGGTACCAATCGGAAAAGTGGCGCAGTAACTCGTGCAATTACTCAAGTGCCTGTGGATTCAGGATCACTTTGGCATCGGCCCGCGCGCCGGCGGAGTAGCTCTGCGCCTCGGTGGAGGCGATTTGAGCGGCGTACTGCTGGCGCATATCCAAATCCGGGTGGCTTGCATCGGCCGGCTCCTCGCGCACCGCACTCAGGGCGATCACTGCGCCATCGCCGTTGCCGAGCCGCGCCTCGGAATAGATAGGCTTGCCCGCCGGCTTGGATTCGCCGAAGGCCGTGGTACGAATTTCCAGCGGCACTTGCTGATCGGACCGGGAAACGAACTTGGGAGGCACCACAGCCTGCTCCAAGCTCTTCGCCACCGCGTCCCAGGATTCGCCGCCCTCCAGGCGCTTGACGGCGTCGGCGGCCGCGGCAGCGGCAAGCTCCATGCCGCGCTGCTTCTTCCAGGTCGCAACGACGTCGTTGCGCACCTCATCCAAAGGCTTCTGCTGCGGGAGCTTGTGATCGGTGGCGCGCAGCACCACGCCGCGGCCTTTCTCCACTTCGACCATGGGGCTCAAGCGGCCATCGAGCACGTCCTGACTGAAGGCGGCATCGATCACCGCGGGCACCTTGCCCAAGGCGCCGCCGCCGTCGGTGCGGCTGAAGCCCGGCACGTCGAGAACGGTCAAACCCGCCTTGCGGGCCACCACACCGATGTCGGTGGTGTTTTGCAGCGCGGCGTCGGCCAGCGCATCCTGAGCGTCGTTGAACAGCTTCTCCGCTTGGGCACGGCGATACTCGGTTTCCAGATCCGCCTTGCTCTGCTCGAATGTCTTGACCGTGTTGGGCTGTATCCCTGCCAGCTTGAGAATGTGATAGCCGAATTGGGTCTTTACCGGTCCGCGAATCTCATCGACCTTCATGCTGAAGGCGGCATCGGCGAACGGCGGCACCCAGGCTTTGCGCTCCGACCATCCCAGATCGCCGCCCTGCTGCGCGGATCCCGGGTCCTGAGAGAACTCCTTGGCCAATTGAGCGAAATCCTCGCCCGCCTGGGCGCGCTTCAAGATCCCCTCCGCTTTGGCCTTGACCGCAGCGTCGTCCTTCGGATTCGCAACCGGCAGCAGGATGTGGCTGACCCGGCGCTGTTCGGGCTGAACGAAGAGCTCCGGAGTCTTTGCCTTCTGTTCGTCGTAATAGGCCTTCAGCTGCGCGTCGTCGACGTTCACCTTCGAGGCAAGCTGCGCCAGGCTGATTTCAACGTAGTGCAAATCCACCGTTTCCGGGGTCATGTATTCGGATTTGTGCGCGTCGTAATAGGCCTTCAGGGCGGCATCGTCGGGAACGGCCTGAGCGGCGTATTTCTCCGCCGGCAGGGTCAGCCACGCGAGTTCGCGCTGCTGCTTCGTCAGCGCGCGGATTTGCTTCATTTCAGCCGCGGTCGCGAAACTGGACAGGGTCAGCGCCGAGTCGAGCTGCCGCAGCTGTACGTCGCGCTTGAACAATCCTTCGACTTCGGGAATGGAGCGGCCCTGCGCCCGCAGCACCGCAACCGCGTGGGAGTAGTCGAACTTGCCGTCCACTTGAAACATCGGAATTTGCGCCATTTCCTGCAGCAACTGCTGATCCGTGACGCGGTAACCGAGCTTATTGGCGCGGGTGACCAGCGCTTCGCTGTTCACATAGTCGTCGAGCACGCGCATCTTGATGTCATTGCGCTGTGCATCGCTGATCGAACCGTTGGATTGACGCTCAGCCTGGGCGAGCTGCTGCTGGTAGGACTGCCTGACCTCGTCGGCGGATACTTCGCTGCCGTTCACCTTGGCCGCATAGGTCGGTGCGCTCAGCGTCCAGTTGATGCCCCAGAACACGAACACCAGCCCGATGATGCCAAGCACCACGCCGGCAAGCCAACCCTTCAACTTGTCATGTATCGTCTGCAGCATGCTCCCACCCTTTTCATACCCTTGGGCGCGGCCAAAATGGCTCGCGCTGCTCTTAAGGAAATGGCGGAGTGGACGGGACTCGAACCCGCGACCCCCGGCGTGACAGGCCGGTATTCTAACCAGCTGAACTACCACTCCGCTGTTGGTGGGTGCTGAGGGGATCGAACCCCCGACCCTCGCCGTGTAAAGGCGAT
>DATDLS010000233.1:0-46531 GCA_036519195.1 Occallatibacter sp.
GAGCCTCGCCGTCGGTGTGAGCGGCACGACGCTTGGTAGCCGTTTCGCTCCCTTTCAGGCGAAGGGCTTGTTTGCCCGCAGCTCGGCCACAATCTCGGCGGCCGCCTCGCGAGCCTGGTCGGCTTTGTCGGGAGAGAAACTGATGGCGCCGACGCGGGCGTGGCCACCGCCGCCGTATCGCTCGCACACCTGGGCGAGGTTGACCATCTTGGCCGGGTCGGCTTTGGTCCATGGATTGGAGCCAACGGCGACCTTGGTGCGGAAGCTGGACTTCGACAGGCCGATGGAGTAAGTGGCATTCGGGTACAGGTAATACGGGATGAACTTGTTGAAACCTTCCAGCGGATGATCGGTGATGTCGAAAAAGATCGTGCCGTCACGTTCTTCGGCGCGGCTGCGGATTAACGCCAGGGCTTCTTTGTGGCGCTCCAGAAGCGGCGGGAGAAGCTCGGCGACAAAGGGCTGGCTGAGCACTTCAGAGAGCGGCATTGCGGTAAGCAACGGGATGAGGCGGGGGATGAAGGCCGGATCCTGCGTGGACTCGATGATGAGGGTGAGCTTCATGGCGGGCGCGGCCATTTCGACGGCCGACTCGGGGCTCTCGTACTGCGCTCCGTCGACGATGTCCGCCCAGTGAATCAGATCGGCAACCGGCGCGGTATCGAAGCCGAATTCAGTGGCCGCGATGTGGGCCAGGAAGCTGGTGCAGGAGGTGTAATTGGGGTCAAAGAATTTGCGGCGGCTACAGTCCGGATCCTGTTTGCAGTCTTTGAAGCTCTGCTGATCCTGGGGGGTGAGGAAGGCGGATTGATGGTGGTCGAACCACCAGGTGATTTTTGGCGAGGAGGAGTATTTGAAGTCGACGATGGCGTTCTGGTCACCGGTGAACTCGCTCTCGTCAAACAGCGCGCCGGCGCGATGGACGAGCCCGCGGTACTCGTAGCTGGCGTCCGGGGCGACGCACTCGCGATGAAAGCGCGTGAACAGCGACGCGGAACAGGCCCCGTCAAAACATTTGTCGTGATAGAAGACCCGAACCCGCAAGAGCAGCACTCCCTTGATCGAACGGTAAACCGCATGAAAAATGAACAACCGGAACTGTTAAGCATCAAGCGCTTGGCCCGTTGTGTCAAGGCGGCAATCGGATTCGGGGCCGTGGCGGGGGCGGGGCGGGGTGTTCATTGCTGAACGGAACCTTTCAATTTCGGACAGGGCGGATCCGCCAGTTCGCGCGGCATCCCTAGACATGCCTTCTGGAATCAATCAGTTGCCGGAGCGCTAGGACTGGCCAGCAAAATGCACGGATCCTTCTGAATGCGCGCCACTGATTCTGTCGCTTATGGGAGGGCTCCGTGCAAACTCTGCTTTTGAACCTGTTTCAGGACCTCGAATACGCCTATCGCCGGCTGTGGAAGTCGCCGGGCTTCGCCATTACGGCGGTGCTGACGCTGGCCATCGGCATCGGGGTGAACACGGCGTCGTTCAGCATCATGGATGCGGTGATACTGCGACCGCTGGCGGTGCCGGACCTGGACCACGTGGTGACGATTTACGAGCAGCAGAATCACGGGCAGCAACAACAGGTGGCGCTGGGGAATTTTGAAGACTGGCAGCGACAGAACCGCTCGTTTGAAGAGCTGGGCGTGCGCCTGCCGGCAGACATGACGCTGACCGGTGCGGGCGATGCGGCGCATGTCGAGGGGGAGTATGTGTCCCCGTCGTTCTTCACCGTGCTCAAGACGGGCGCGATGCTCGGGCGGGTGTTCGATCAGAGCCAGACCGAACCGGGGCGGGATCAGGTCGCGGTGCTGGGCTATGCGTTCTGGAAATCGCACTTCGGCGCTGACGCCTCCGTTGTGGGCCGCAGGATTGAGCTCGACCGGCACGGGTATACGGTGATCGGGGTGATGCCGAAGACCACGCAATACCCTTCGGTGGCGGATTTCTTTCTCCCCTTTGCGCCGACCGATGCCCAGCGGACGAATCGCTCATCGCATGACTACCTGGTGATTGGCAGGCTGCGTCCCGGCGTAACGGTGGGCCAGGCGCAGGCCGATTTGAACGTGATTGCCGAGCACGACGCCCAGGCGTATCCGGCGACCAACCTGGGCCGAGCGGTGAAGGTGGAGACGCTGCTGGCGGACATGAACGACGACCTGACGGCGCTTTACTTCGACCTGATTCAGGGGGCGACCTTTTTTGTGCTGCTGGTGGTGTGCGCCAATATCGCCAATCTGCAGTTTGCACGCGGGATTCAGCGGCGGCCGGAGATCGCCATGCGCACGGCGCTCGGCGCCGGTCGCGGGCGCCTGATGCGGCAACTGCTCACGGAGAATATTCTGCTGGGGTTGATGGGCGGCCTCGGCGGCCTTCTGTTTGCGGCCTGCTACATGCACATCAGCCAGGCCACCATGCCGGAGCACATTGCGCGGTACATGGCGGGGTGGTCCAATATCTCGCTGAACGGGCGCACGCTGGCGTTGTCGTTGGGGCTGGCAGTGTTGGCGGGGATCGTCTCAGGATTTGCACCGGCGCTCGAGGCATTGCGGATCAACCTGGTGAACCAGCTGAAATCAGGATCGCGTTCGGTAGTGGGATCGAGGCGCAGCAGCAAGCTGCGAAATCTGCTGGCGGTGGCGCAAATTGCGATGGCGGTGGCGCTGGTCATTGGCGCTGCGCTGATGTCGAAGGGCATGCTGGGCATGCTGCACCTTGCCGATCCCTACCATCCGAACCGGACGTTGACGTTTGGGGTGCACCTGCCTGCGGCTCGCTATGACACGGCCGAGAAGCAGGCGGCCTGGTTCAATGAGAGCCTGGACAAGCTGCGGGCACTGCCGGGCGTCGAGACCGCCGAAGTGACTTCAGCCATGCCTTACAGCGATGACGCGTGGCTGGATAACACGCACATTGAGAATCGCCCGCTGGCTCCGGGGCAAGCGCAAACCGCGCTGCGGCTCTCAGTCAGCTCGAACTACTTTACGGCGCTCAGAATTCCGATCATCTCCGGGCATCTGTTCCGCGGCCGTGATGATGGGCACGCGAGGCCGTCGGCAGTGGTGAGCCAGGCGTTTGCGACGCGCTATTTTCCCGGCGAAGATGCGGTGGGCAAGCGTATTCGCATGGGCGACCCAGGACCGGGACAGACGCCGTGGCTGACGATTGTGGGCGTTGTGGGCGAGACGACCTACTCACTGATGGACCGGGCGCGGCCGGCAGCGGTGTACATGAATGTGGCTGAGCTGCCGGCCACTGCCGTCAATTACGCGATCACCACGAGCGGCGATCCGCTGGCACTGGCGCCGGCAATACGCAAGGCGATGGCGGCGATGGACCCGGCGCTGCCGCTCGAACAGGTTCAGACCTACGAGCAGTTCGTCCACGAAAAGCTGACGGGCCTGTTCTACGTAGCCGCAATGCTGGGCTTTGATGCGCTGGTGGCACTGCTGCTGGCCTCGATCGGCATCTTTGGCGTGATGGCCAACCTGGTGGGCGAGCGCACGCGGGAGATTGGGATACGCATGGCGATGGGCGCCGAGCGGGAACAGGTGCTGCGCATGATTCTCGGGCGCGCAGCGTGGCTGACCGGGATTGGCGTGTCTGCCGGGCTGGTGCTGGCCTTTGCGCTGGCGCATGGAGTGGCGAACCTGCTCTACCAGGTGAGCCCCAACGATCCGCTGGTGTTCTCGGTGATTGCAGGGACCATCATTGCGGTCGCGTTTCTGTCGAGCTGGATGCCGGCACGGCGGGCGGCGGGGATCGATCCCATGATGGCGCTCAGGGACGAGTAGCAACGAGGCTCCAGACCGGTTCTCCGGGCGGGCCGGTCTGGATTTTGTCCAACCCGCTTGTTTGGGTCCAACGCCTAATCCCTTGTAGAATCGGCGCACAGGAATTGTGTATTTCTGTGTCCGTATTGATTTGGAAGAGGCCGCTATGGATCCGCTCGCTCCGCTTGACCCTGATGTTCCCGAAGTTGCCGACACGGCAACGACTCCCGGGGCACAGACGATTCAGCCCGAATCGCCGGCGGCTTACGCAGCGATCAAAACCGGCGCTCAAGAACCGGCCGGGCTCAAGCAGCCGCCCGAGACGCGCATTCTGCTGTGGATTCTGTGGGGCAAGCAGGGGCTGCGCGCCGGTTGGTCGGTGCTGCTGTTTCTGCTCTTGTTTGGGCTGTTTGTTTTCGGCGTCGGGTTTATTTTTCTTAAGCTGCACCTGGTGGACACCAAGAGCCACTTCACGGCCTCTGCGGCGCTGTTTGGCGACCTGATTCAGTTGCTGGCCATGGTGGGCGCGGCGGCGATTGTTGCGCTGGCGGAGCGGCGCCGCGGCAACCTGCTGGCCTTCAACCTGATGGGACCGCATCGCGCGCGGCACTTTGTTGAGGGGCTGGTGGCGGGGTTCATTGCGATCTCGGCGTTGATCGGCGCTCTGGCCTGGGGCGGGTGGCTGCACTTCGGCGCGATTTCGCTTTCCGGGGGGCAGATTGCCCGCTATGCGGCGGTGTGGGGGATTGCGTTTCTTGTTGTGGGCTGTGTGGAAGAGGGATTGTTCCGCTGCTTTCTGCAGTCAACGCTCACCCGCGGCATCAACTTCTGGTGGGCACTGGGCATTGTGGGCACGGTTTGCGCGGTACTGGCGATCTTCGGCAAGGGCAACGGCATCTGGGGCGTGTACCTTATGGCCGCGCTGGGCTTTGTGCCCTGCCTGCTGCTGGAATTAAACAAGGCAGGGGGCGCCGGGTTCTGGCAGGCCGCCTGGGTGACCTCGACGCTATTCGGCTACGTGCATACGGGCAACAACGGCGAGAACTGGGTTGGGATCTTCGCGGCATCGGCGATCGGCTTTGTGTTTGTGGTGAGCATTCATGTCACCGGTTCGGCGTGGTGGGCGATTGGCTGTCACGCGGCGTGGGACTGGGCGGAGACCTATTTTTACGGCGCGGCCGACTCGGGCAATGTGGCCACGGGCCATTATCTGTCGGTGACACCGGCGGGTGCGACGTTGTGGAGCGGCGGCACCGATGGGCCGGAAGGATCGGTGCTGGTGCTGGGCGCGATCTTGCTGCTGCTGGCAGCCCTGGTGGTGATTTACGGACGCCGGAAATCGAGCGCCGTTTTCAATGCCGAGCAGCTGGGGCAGGCGGCTGGGTAGCCATTCCCTGGAACCGGCGGCCATGTCCGAGCGTTATGCTGAAGTGGAGCCTTGCTCGACTCCGACTTCATGACTCCTTCCTACGCAGGCATTCTTGGTCCCCCGCGCCGCGGCCGGAAACGGCGTTGGCCGCGCATTGTGCGGTGCCTGTTTGCCGGCCTACTGCTGGTGGTGCTGCTGACCGCTGTTGCGGGCGTGGTGTGGCTGCGCGCGGCGGAAAAAACGGCGTTGCCGGTGCTGGATGGCGAGTTGCACATCAACTCCGATAGGAGTACTGGCATTTCCGCGCCGGTGACCGTTCGGCGCGATGGGCACGGCGTTCCGCACATCGAGGCAGCTACTCAGGACGACCTGTTTGCGGCCCAAGGGTACGTGACCGCGCAGGACCGGCTTTGGCAGATGGATGCGTTCCGGCGCAACGCCAAGGGCGAACTGGCCGAGGTACTTGGGCCTTCGCTGCTCAAGCATGACAGGATGCAGCGCGTATTGCAGATGAGGGTGACGGCCGAGCGCATTTATGCCAACCTGCCACCGGCGGATCGGGCGCGGATGGATGAGTACGCCCGCGGAGTGAATCTGTTTATCGACGCGCATCAGGACGCGCTGCCGGCCGAGTTCAGGCTGCTGCATTATCGGCCGGCGCCATGGACAGGACAGGATTCGGTAGCGATCGGGCTGATGATGGTGCAGATGCTGGACACGCATTGGGACGTCAAGCTCGAGCGCGAACTGATCTCCCTGGACTTGCACAATGCCAAGCTGGAGGGCGATCTGTACCCGGTGGGATCGTGGCGCGATCATCCTCCGACGGGGATTCTGGTCGACCTGAGCCAGCCGCATCCGGAGCCGGCGCCAGGCCCGGACGAGGACGATGACGACGATGACCGGTCGCAGGCGCGGCTCGCGGTTCCCAAAGTGCATGAGGATTTTCCTGCGTTGCACGCGTTGCTGGGACTGCCTGCCTGCGCCAACTGCACCCCGGGATCAAACAACTGGGTGGTGGCGGGGACGCATACGGCCAGCGGCAAGCCGCTGCTCTCAAACGATATGCATTTGCCGCTCACCGAGCCCAATATCTGGTTCATGGCCGACCTGGCAGCGCCGGGCTTTCACGCCGCCGGCGTAACGCTGGCGGGTGTGCCGTTTGTGATTGCCGGGCACAATGAGCACGTGGCGTGGGGCTTTACGGCGCTCTATGCGGATGTGCAGGATCTGTATGTCGAAAAGCTCGATGGTTACGGCAACTACCAGGCGCTGGACGGACAGATGAAACCGCTTGCCGTCGATCACGAGGTGATTCATGTCCGCGGCGGCAAGGATGTGGAGCTCGATGTGCAGTCGACCGAGCGCGGGCCGCTCGTGAATCCACTGCTGAGCAAAGAGAAGCGAGCGATGTCGCTGCGATGGACACTCTATGACACCACCCTGAACACGCTGCCGTTGTATGAGATGAACACGGCGGCGAACTGGAAGGAATTTTCCGCGGCGCTCGAAACCTGGTGCTGGCCGACGCAGAACGTGGTCTACTCCGATGACCAGGGACACATTGCCTACCACGCGGTGGGGCGCGTACCGCTACGGCCTTTGGGCCTGAAAGGCGTGCCGATTCGCTTCGAGCCTTCCGCCGAGGCGAAGAACGACTGGCAGGGCTACACTCCGTTTGGGCAGATGCCAAGTGCGTTCGATCCGCCTGCAGGTTTTCTGGCAACGGCGAACGCGCGGGTTACGACGGATGGCTCGCCGTATCCGTTGTCGCTGGAGTGGGCGGACCCGTATCGCACGCAACGGATTTACAAGGCGCTGCAGGGACGCGACAAGCTGACGCCTGCCGACATGCTGGCCGTCGAGACCGATATCTACAGCGAAGTGGACCAGGAGATTGGACACCGGCTGGCGTACGCGATCGACCATACAGCGGACGCCGACGACCGGCTGAAGAAGGCGGCGGACCTGATGCGCAGCTGGGATGGACGGCTGACGACGGACTCGGCGGCAGCATCGATTGTGACCGAGGCAAGGCGTGCGTTCTGGCCGCTGATTCTTACGCCCAAGCTGGGCAAGGATGGCGAGGAGTATCGCTGGTCGGAGTCGAACTTTGCCGAGGAAGAGATCATCATGCACGGGTACGCGGAGTGGCTGCCGAGCACCTACAAGAATTGGGATGCGCTGCTGACCGACGCAGTGCGCAGGGGGATGGACTCGGGCAAGGCGCCGGGTGATGTGACGCTGTGGCGCTACGGCAAGTGGCATGTGGTGGACATCGAGCATCCACTGGCGGACTTTCTTCCCGTCATCAGCCGCATAGCAGGAACGGGGCCGCAGCCGTTGAGCGGCGACACCACAACGGTGAAACAGGTGGGGCGCGACTTTGGTCCTTCGCAGCGATTCACCATGGACTGGAGCAATATCGACGGGTCGACGGAAAACATTGCGCTGGGCCAGAGCTCTGATCCATACAGCGCGTACTTCCGCGACCAGTGGCAGGATTATTATGGCGGCACGACGTTCGCGCTTCCCTTCTCCGCTGCAGCCGTAGCAGCCCAAACTACGCATACGCTGCGCCTGCTGCCATGAAGCAACAGCGAACAGAGATCAGGCGAGCGGGATCAGAAAAGTCCGGCGGCCCGATCCGCTTTCTGGGTCCCGCGATCATCCTGCTGGCAGCTGCCGCGGCCACCGCACCAATACTGCTGCATGGCTCCTATTGCGGCGACGACTTTGAGTTTCATGTTGTGTCGTGGTTTGATGTCGAGCAGAGCTGGCTGCATGGGATTCCGTATCCGCACTGGATGGGAAGCGCGAATTACGGGGCGGGCGAGCCGCGCTTCATGTTTTATCCGCCGCTCGCCTGGATGCTGGGTGCGGCGCTCGGACTGGTGCTGCCATGGACGATGGTCCCCGTAGCGCTGGTGTTTCTGGTGCTGGCGGCGACGGGGCTGGCGACGCGGGCGCTGGCCGGTGAAGTGCTGGCCGATGCTCCGGCAACGCTGGCTGGCTGTGCCACTCTGTTCTCAGGCTTTGCACTGTTTACGGCGTACGAGCGAACGGCGTTTGCAGAGCTGATGGGCGGGTTCTGGATTCCGCTCCTGCTGCTGTTTGCGCTGCGCGACTCGAGGGCCGACGCCCCGCTCTGGCAGCGGGCTCTGGATGGCTCGGCACTGCCTCTGGCACTGGTTATAGCAGGGTGCTGGCTCTCGGAT
Source organism: Occallatibacter sp. (assembly GCA_036519195.1). Taxonomy (GTDB): domain Bacteria; phylum Acidobacteriota; class Terriglobia; order Terriglobales; family Acidobacteriaceae; genus Telmatobacter. The sequence goes on from DATDLS010000233.1 coordinate 8,358, forward strand.
GGGCCGGTGGGCGTGATGGCGAGCTATCTGCTGGCGGCAGTGGCCATGATGGCATCGGTGCTGGCTCGCTCATGGGCGCTCATGTTGCGCGCATCGATTGCGGCTGCCCTGGGCATTGGGTTGGCGGGTCTCTATCTGATTCCGGCGGCGCGGGAGCAGGGCTGGGTTGATCTCGACGCAGCGGTCAATCTTCCGGTATTCCGGATTGAGAACAATTTTTTGTTCATGCGGTTTGCCGATGCCAAGCTGGCGCCGTTCACGGCGTTCCTCGATCGGGCTTCCTGGCTGGCGGTGGGCATGATTGCTGTCGCGCTGGCGGGCGCAGCGGTGCTCTGGTTAAGGGGCAGCCGAGCGAGGCGCCCGGCACTGAAAACGGACCCTTCCGAGATCCCCGGTTTGGCTCGCATCCCAGGGCAGTGGTGGATTCCGATTGGGCTGATTCCTGCTGTTGTACTCGTGCTGCTGCTGCCGGTTTCATTACCGGTTTGGCATCTGTTGCCCAAGCTGCGCTTCCTGCAATATCCGTGGCGCTGGATGCTGGTGGTCGAAGCGCCGATGGCTTTGTTGTTCTCTGCGGCCGTGTGGCCGACGGGCGCCCGCCGTCGGGGTCTGCGAGGGGTTGTGATTGCCGCTTGCTCGGTCGCGTTTCTGGCTTCGACTTTTTTTGCCGCCAGGAATTTTCTGCGCGTGTGCCAGGAAGGCGATACGGTTGGCGATCTGCTTGAGTCGTTTCAGGGCGGCGGAGGGTTGGAGGGGACAGACGAATACGAGCCTCCGGACGCGGACCACTGGAAGATTGCGACGGGCCTGCCGGACGGCTGTTTCGTGCGCGATTCGGATCGAACTCTGGGCGTGGCCGAGTCCGATGATGCGATCGCTGCCTGGAAGCCCGAGCAGGCTAGCTGCGAGGCGACGGCGACGGCCGTGCGCACGCCGGAACATGTGCGGATGAAGATGACCGCTCCGCGTGCAGGGTTTGTGATTTTCAAGCTGCTCAGCTTTCCGGCGTGGCTCATTCAAGTGAATGGCAAGCCGGCAGAGCAGGCCGACCCGCGCGACGATGGGCTGATCGCGGTTGCAGTTCCAGAGGGGCCGGTTACGCTGACGGCGGATTGGACGACCACGCCGGATGTGATTGTGGGACGATTGGCGAGCGGGGCGGCTTTGCTGGTTCTGATCGGAGTGGGCTGGCAGGAGCGAAGGCATTTCAGGCGTCGGGTATGACGTGCGCCCCGATATCGCACACAGAGTCTCGAGCGCGCTTGCCGAGCCAAGCCGAGATCAAGCGCAGGGCAGCGAGAATCCGCCAGTCGCGTGCACCTTTCAGCGTGTTCTTGGAGTGGGACCTCGAACAGCGTTCCGGCTTGAGCTCGCCGAGGCCAGCCAAGAACTCCCTGGTTGTAGTTCCTCATCCGCTGCTTGACGCCGTCCCAAGGGTTGCCCACGATCGAACTGCGCTCGCAGAGAGATTCAACACGCGAGGAAAGCAGCGCGAGCTTGCCTTGGAGCTGGCAGGTGACAACTTGCGGACTTCAAGATGCTTGGCCGGGCGATGAGATGCGCGCGTGCAACTGTGCCTAGCTCCAGAGGCATCGTCAAACCGCTCGATCACCCACACCCCTTCCCGCGTTGTTTGGGGCGACGCCGGGATCAAGAATTTTTCGAGTTAGAAGTCAATCGCCAAAGCAAGCAGGAATCGCGCCTGGCATCCGACCCTCGAAGCGTGAGTAGCCGATTTGGCATGGGCCGCCCCGCAGGAGCAAGGGGTGCGGCCGGCCTAGTGATCCCCGGTCTCAAACTCGAGACCTGAGACACCCAAAATCATTCTTTGACCAGGATGGGATCTCGGCCGGGCACCGACCGGCTCATTTCCTCTGGTTATTTCTTGGGCGCAGCCGACGGGGGTAGCATTCCGTTTGAGCGCATGTAGCTGGCCATCTGCGAGTAGTGGTCCGGCAGGTCGGCAGTGAGTTCCAACAGCGCTCTGGCCCGCGGCACCTGGGCCCCTCGGAAGAAGGTGATGGTGTCGCCAAGTTTGGCGTCCTGCAGATTGCCGAGTACCTGACCGCAGAAGTCGACAGATGCCTGAAGTGCCGACATCAAGTCGGCCTTCGATGCGGTTTCACTCACTTTCACCGCCGCCGGCGCGGGCGCGCCCGAGATCAGCCCGCACAGGCCTCCATTGGATTGCGCAATGTGGGAAACGATCTTTGCGAACGTCCACTGGTCCGGCGTCGGGTGGTAGCTGTACTTCTCGGCTGGCATCTGATCAGCTGCGGCAACGACGTACTTCGCCTCGCGCCCGAATATCTGGTTCGCGCTCCATACGACGGGATTGGCTGTCGCGGCGGCGGGCGGCGCAACGGGAGAAGAGGGCGCCTGGGCGCACAGCGCCGGCGCCGCAGCCAAGCCAGTCAGCATTAATCCAAGCAAAACTCTCATAAAAAATCGCCTCTCTGTCTTTTGGTCGGTTTTGTCCCGCTTTGAAAGCCGTGACGTCTCGGTTTTCAGTCCCACTCCACGATAGGAGCTGCTCTCGGGCATGTCAATTTTCTCTCTACTTCGCACCCAGCTGTCATTAACTCTACGAGAAACGTTCGCTACCAGGCAATCAGGCGTGTGTCTCCCAGAGGCATCCCAGACCGTTGTTTGTGCAGTCCAAGAGCTCGACGGAGCTCGGGTGAGAGGCAGATCTCAGCAGCCTATTATTGGGTGCACGAGGAGATCTGCATTTTGTGTCATTGACCGTTTTGTGGCGGACGGCCACGAGAGGCCGGAAGGCAGCATGTGACCTAGTTTCCGAAGGGGCACAAAAAGGATGCACGAGACCCCAAACCCAACAAGGGCGCAGTTGGGGAAGCCGCCCGCAATTCAGGAAAGTTGAGATTCCCAACAGTACGCGGTAGTCACTCGCTGAGTGCGTTGGCGATTAGCACTGGCTGAGAACCACATGGCTCCAAACTACTTTTCTGTTGGTGTGAATCGCGTTCTTCGCCGCCAATCGAATGTAAGTGAGCACTGGACAGGGCACATTCCGAGCCTGTCCAGTGTTGTGTCAATCTCTTCCGGGGATCATTTACTGCGCTGGCGTGGCCAGGAACGTATAAAGCAGTCCGGCTGCATCATTATAGGTTCCCATCAGCACACCTTCATTGTTGATCGCGACCAGTCCCACGGAAGACTCGGGTATCGGGCTCCCCGACTGGGGGGACGGCGTGGGGATCGTGACCGTAATGTACACCCCATCTCTCAGCAAAAATCCCAGCTCGCCCGCACCCGTCGTCAAACATTCGCTTGTCGGGCAGTATGCCCCAACGATGTCGCCTGCGTCGTTGATTCCGGTGACGAATGTGGATGCTGCACCCGGGAAGTCGATCGTAGTATAGGTCTTTCCTTTGCGCAGGAAGCCATGGGTATTGAAGCTTGCGTCGAAGAAGGTGCCAACTATATCTCCTTCACTATTGATTCCGTAGTAGAGCAACAAGAACTGATTCTCAGCTTTGTTCGCGCCCGGGACGTCGAATGGCTCGAACTTACCTGCGATCAGTGTGTAGCCATGTTGGTTTCCGGCGCTATCGGACCATGAACCGACAATCAAGCCTGCATTGTTGATTGCCGGCGAGTAGGTTCCCGTGGCTTCGGCAAATGGCACGTCCAAGGCCTTGAATTGACCGCAACTCCGTTGATCATTGCAGTCCACCTCATAGCTGTGAAATACACCCGCCGCGTCGAAATAGTCGCCGACAGTCTGGCCGAGATCATTCACGCTATAGGTCTGCTGCGGTTGCTGCGGTGATGGACTCTGAGGATCGTTCAACAGTCTGTAGCTCTCATCAGTAGCACCGTGCGTTTCAGAAATATGCGCGCGAAAGCCCGTCTGAGAAGTTCCGTCGGGAAAGAACTCCGCTCCAACAATCTCTATGCCCGGTTTTTCGTCAGGTAAATGGATTGCGCCCGGGTTCATACCAACACCCTGCGTCATCAGGGTGCCTGGATAGCTGATCAGCGTGTACGTGTAGGACGGCGCATCTGCTTGTGCCAGGTCGTGTGTCCGGGCTTGCGCATTCGCTCTCGCGGTGGTTAAAGGCGTCGGGCGCACAACCGCGAGCCTGTTCCCGGATTGAGCCTCCTGGGCAAAGATGGTTGTTGGAATCAACATGGTTCCAAATAATCCCAGCGATATCCCGAGATTATTCACAGTCTTGTTCGCCATAAGATTTCTCCTTCTTCTGCTGCGAATCGACTATCGTCGAATCTTTCCGGAAATCGAGCGCATTTGCGACGGACGGCAGCAGAACCGCGACGAAAGGCGGGAATTCCGTTGGAATTCGCCCCGTCTGATGCCCCAAGCGCGCCTCAACGTCCAAGGAAGAAAACCCAATGCGCTAAGATGGAGCCGTGAACAGGTCTGGATCCAGTCGATGGAGCAGCGGCCGGCGCCTAGCCGTCATCACTGGCGCCTGGTGCTACTTTGCTGCACTGCTGACGATCAACAATTACGTTTACCCGACCATGACGGGCCAGCCCGTTACTTGGCACGACGCTGCGCGCTTCCCGATCATCACCTACACAATCTGGACGCTGTTCACACCGCCGATCCTGTTTTTCTGCGAACGCATCCGGCGTCTTGGTCTGAGGCCCGCGTTCTGGATACCAGCCCACAGCGTATTCGCCGTCCTGACTCTCCTGCTCATCGCAGCCATTTGGATCCCTTTCGCCGATGCAAGCGGGGACCCCGCGAACATGCCGCGGTTCTCATTCCACTTTCTTAACATCCTTTTCTGGCAGAGCCTGGCATGGAACCTCTGGATGTATTGGGTCATCGTCGGTATCTTCTACGGGCTTGACTACTACTTCGGCGCACGCGACGCCCGGTTGCGCGCAGCCCAGCTCGAAGGGCAATTGGCGAACGCCGAGTTGGAAGTGCTCAGAAGTCAGTTGCAGCCGCATTTTCTCTTCAATACGCTGAACCTGATTTCGTCGCTCATTCACACGGACGTTGACAGCGCGGACGATATGATCGGCGATCTGGGCGCGCTGCTGCGCATGAGTCTGGAATCTCAGTCTTCGCATGAGATAACGCTTCGAGAGGAGATGAAAGCCATCGAGTTGTATCTCAACATTCAACGCTTCCGCTTCCCGGACACGCTGACGGTCGAAATCAAAATCGATCCATGCACCCTCGAAGCGCGGGTTCCCCATCTGATTCTTCAGCCTCTCATCGAAAATGCATTTCGCCATGGTATCGCCAAGCGCGTAGGGCCCGGCGTATTGAGAATCGAGTCGAGAAACGGCAATGGCACTCTCAAACTGCGAATCTCCGATAATGGCCCTGGGACGCGGGGGAAAATCGAGAACACGGGCATCGGCTTGAGCAATACCCGCGCTCGCCTGGAAAAGCTGTATGGCGACCGCGCCGCTCTCGACTTCAATAATTCGCCGTCGGGTTTTGACGTGGAGTTAGAGATCCCCTTCACCGCTGCCGCCAATGCCGAAGGCGCAGGACGCGGAGCCTGACGGCGCCCATGGAAATCTCCGCACTCATCGTCGATGACGAACCGGCAGCTCGCCGGCGGTTGCGTTCTCTGATCGAGGACGATCCCGAGATAAAGATCCTCGGCGAATGCGGCGATGGACTGCGCGCTGCGGAAATGATTCGGAATTTCATGCCGGCGTTGCTTTTTCTTGACGTGCAAATTCCCGGAGCCGACGGATTCGGAGTTCTTGAGGATATTGCCGATTGCGCGGTTCTGCCCACGGTTGTGTTTGTGACCGCACATCGCGAGTATGCCATCCCCGCTTTTGAGGCACAGGCCCTCGACTACCTGCTCAAACCCTACAGGCGGACACGTTTTTTTGAAGTCCTGGCCCGGGCAAAGGCTCACATTCAGCTTAGAACGGAAATACGGCTTCATCAGTCACCACCACCTGCCCCAGCTTCCCGGCCAGAGTTATCGCAGTTGCTGCTCATCAAATCAGCGGGTCGCCTTCTCTTCCTGAAGATGTCGGACTTGAAGTGGGTCGAAGCGGAGCGCGACTACCTCCGTCTGCATCTCGAGCGAGAGACCCATTACATTCGCGATACCATGAACAACTTTCAGCAGCGTCTCAATAGCAACCTTTTCATTCGCATTCATCGTTCCACCATCGTCAACGTAAATGAGATCAGCGAGATTGTGCCGCTGCTGGGAGGCGACTACAGTGTCATCCTGCGCGACAAAACCAGGTTGACCCTTAGCCGTCGCTCTCGTTCGTCTCTCGACGACTTGCTTCGCGGGAAGCTCGCGAGACTTCCCAAGTCAGTTTGAGCCGCTTCGATTGACAGGTGAAAAATCCGAACAGAGTCACACCGTGAATGAAAGAAAAGAGAGTCAGCTGGTCGGCACGAATCTTATCGAGGTGGCCGGTTAAGCCGGTCAACTCACTCATTGAGGTCTGATATTGGCCCTTATTCCAGTTTCGGGTGTGTTATCGGAGACTCGGAAGGTGACGCCACAGTCTCAATCTCGGTTTGGCGCAACCAAGTGCATGATTATTTTCCATCGGCTATTTCCGAATGGAGAATGTCCAGCTCGAACACTACTTTGTCAAGCCGTCAACCGTCGATAAAATCCCTGCAAGCCGGCTTGGCTCCCAAATGGAGAGCTACGTGGAATGGATGGAAGTTCACGGCTAAGCTCGGCCCACCATGCTTGACCGGGTACCGCTTCTGTTCGACTTCGCCGAGTTCGCGTGAAAAGGGAGGCTGTAGAGAAATTGCTTTCACCTCCGCTTTTGTATGAGAGTTCGTAACCTATGGTTGAGCCTGCAGCCTGCTGAGGCAAAGACGGCAATGTCACTCGGCGAACATCGGATACCACGTACCGCTCCCCAGAAATCACTCTCAGACGAAAGATGGCTGCTGTCGCAGCCTGCCCCTTCCTGTTGAATCTTCGGTATCATCTCCCCGAAGCAAACCCTGGCACAAAGACTGAGGAGCAGTCGAAATGGCTCAACTCGTTGTCATTCTTATGTGCCCCTCCGAACGCGGTCCGCTTGCTCCCTAGCGCCTTCCGGCCCCTCGGCCACAAAACGGTCAATGACACAAAACAAATAGAACGTCTTTTATGGGGTATGAGCCGATCCCCCAGCCATTGCCAAGGTTCGGTGTCTTTGAGATTCGATGCTAGGATTCATTTTTTCAGAAATTGTGATCGTCCTAAGGTTATTTGCGAGATTTTCATCTTTTAGAAACCAAAAAACGATAGTCTGTGCTTCATCTGTTATGAATGTATTGCTGATTGAAGACGACAAACGTATTTCCGGACTTGTGGAGCGCGGGCTGAAAGAGGATGGTCACCAGGTCTCTGTGTCGTACAACGGGACCGAAGGCGCCGAGATGCTGCTGGAGGGGGAATACGACGCTGCGTTGCTCGATATCCTTCTTCCCGGCATGGACGGATTTGCAGTGCTCGAGAAAGTGCGCTCGCGCCGCTGCAAAACCCCAATTCTGGTTCTCACGGCCGTTGACGCCGTGCCGAAGGTGCTCGAAGCCTTCGACCTGGGCGCGGACGACTACCTGGTGAAACCATTTCTGTTTGAGATCCTTCTCGCCCGCGTGAGTGCGATTGCTCGGCGTGGCCTGGCTCGAACACCTCCTGTCCTCGTGGCCGGAAGCGTCCGTCTCGACCGCGGGCGCCGTATCGCCATCCGGGATGGGAAACAGATCCATCTTACGTCCAAGCAGGTGGAACTGCTCGAAGTGCTCATGCGCCGCAGCGGGCTAGTGACTTCGCGAGAGGAACTGATCGAGGCGGGTTGGGGCCGCGCGGCGGAGATCAAGGAAAATACACTTGACGTTTACATCCACAGTTTGCGGAACAAGCTGGAGAACGGATCGGAAAGTCGGCCGTTGATTCGTACAATTCACGGCACGGGATATACATTTGTTGTCGATTGATATGCATGCACTTTCGATCCGGGCCAAACTCACGCTGTGGTACCTGATGGTAACCTTTGCAGGCGCACTGCTGTTCGGTATTACTTCGTATGGCGCGCTGGAGTATGCGTTGTTGCAGGAGAAAAAAACTCACCTGCTGGGGCGCGAGGACCGACTCCTGCGCCTGCTTGAAGATAATAAGGCGCAGCACATCAAGGCAGCCCTCTCTGAGCAACTCGGCAACTATGCGCTCGTCACGCATGAAGGGAATCTGTTTCAACTCCGCAGGCCGGACCACACCCTGTTGTTTCCTGCCGATCCGAAGGATACCGCGTGGGCCTTTGCAGATTCGGCAGGTTGCAGCCAGAGGGTCTTTCACCTGGTCAGCCTCGATGGTGGCCCTGCGATGGTCATGTGTCACGCGATTATGCTCGACGGCATGCCCTCCAGCCTCTATCTTGGCGGATCCCTCGGTGAAGAGTTCGACGTTCTCAGAACTTACCGCAACACGCTGCTGTTTCTTTTGCCGGGGATTCTCATTCTTTCTTCACTCTGCGGCTACTTCCTGAGCCGCCGAGCGATGGAGCCGGTCGATCGCATGACCAAGGCCGCCGTGGGCATCGGGGTGGGCAATCTCTCCGCGCGTCTGCCGGTACCGAAGGCGAAAGATGAAGTAAGGCAACTGGCCGAAGCGTGGAATCAATTGCTGGACAGACTGGAGGGCGCCATCTCCCGGCTGAGCCAACTGTCTACTGACGTTTCGCACGATCTGCGCACCTCCATTACTGTCATGCTGGCGACCGCGCAGCTTGCCTTGCATCGCCATCGCAGCGAGCAAGAGTATCGCCATGACCTGGACCGCATCGTAACCGAGTGCCGCACCGCGGCGACGCTGCTGGACGCACTGCTCTCCCTGTCGCGAAGCGATAACTTCATGCATGAAGTTTCCTTCCAGCGCATTGATCTCTGCGACCTGATCCTGAGCGGATGCAGACGCGTCGAAGACCTTGCCGAATCCAGCAGTATACTGCTGGACTGGAATCTTCCCAGCGAGCCAGTCTTTATCGAAGGGGACAAGCTACTGCTCCAGCGGCTGCTCGGTATCCTTCTGGACAATGCAATCAAGTACACACCGGAGCACGGCGAGATTCACGCCGAGGTGGTGAGCAACGGCCATGACGCCGTGGTCACAGTCAGGGATACCGGCATCGGCATGTCGCGCGATGTGCGGGAACAGATCTTCGACCGGTTTTATCAGGCGGATCTGCGGGAGAGAAAAACCCAGGCAGGTTGCGGACTGGGGCTCGCGATTGCGCGATGGATTGCGGACGCGCATCGTGCCGAGTTGACCGTCACCAGCGTTCCGCTCCGCGGCTCGGTGTTCAAGGTGCGATTTGCTCTCATGACGGCAGAGCAGCGCACCCGGTCGCTCGAACGAGCTTCAGCCGCCCCATCCCAGGCGCTCCACTGAAGTTGAGGGCAAGCCGGGTCGAGGAACCGGGCCGGTATTGGGCGTAGCCGGTCCACTCGTGCCGAAGTCGAAAATCCCGGCCGCAGCGCGCAAAATTGCGATCGAAAACCTGAAGTCCCTCTTAAGAAAATTCAGAAAACCCCGCTCGCGATCAAAGCCTGTTTTCGCGGAGTTGTTGCGAGCTGCGCGCATGCCGTCGGCGCTCAAAAAACATTCCTGTGGACCTGTAAATCCTTCAAATCACATAAATTATGCGCGCCCCACGGGGTGCGTGCTCTCGCCTCGCAGAAACGAAGTCTCCGGGCGGCCGGTTCCCGGCAGCTGTGCTCATCCAGTGTTGTAACACGATATTGACGCACTCCCATTAAATTTTGCGGAGGTTGCCGCAAACAGGCAAACCAATTGGAGGAATCATGCAGTTTTTCTCAAGGCGGGGTTGCGCCACGCTGATTGTCAGTGCCGTACTGCTGTGTACCGCCGCAATGCCAGGTTCGCTGGCAGCGCAAAAAGCCGCCGGCGGGTCGATCACTGGAACAGTGACGGACCCCGGTGGACGCGCATTACAGAAGGTACCTGTTGTCGCCAGGAATGAAGCCACGCACTACGAACAGGCTGCAACCTCAGGCGATCAGGGCAACTTTACCGTGACGCATCTGCCAGCCGGGACCTACGACGTTACCATCACCGCTGCCGGATTCGCCACCATGACACGCAAGGGGATTCAGATTTCCGACGGTCAATCGCAGAACATTCCTGTTCAGTTGGCAATCGGTTCGGCGGCTACCAGCGTTGAAGTGCAAGCCATCGCGGGCGACTCGGTCGCCGCCCAGCATGCTCTCTCGCAGAGCTCGCTCGACTCGGAATCGGCCCAATCATTTATCAGCAAGGAGTTCATCAAGAATTTCACGCCGGCCACGACTGATTTTTCCGAACTCATCAACATTGCCCCGGGCACCATCAGCTACAATCCCAACGGCGTCGGACTCGGGCAAGGGACGATGTATTTTCGCGGTTTTGTGGATGGCGATTACAACATCACCTGGGACGGCATCCCCTTCAACGACAGCAACAACCCCACCCATCACTCCTGGTCTTTCTTTCCCGGACCGTGGATCGGCGGCATGGACTTCGATCGCAGCCCTGGTTCGGCGTCGACCATTGGGCAAGCGACCTATGGCGGATCGATCAATCTGCTCTCTCCGGAGGTCCCGGGCGTGCAATCCATTCAGCCCCAGGTTTCCTACGGATCGTTTAACACGCTGCTGGTCGATGGCCAGTACAACACAGGCATGCTCGGGCCGCGCCAGAACATCGGCCTTGCCGTGGATGTACACCATATGACATCAGACGGGTTCCAGACCTTGAATTCTATCTCCCGCAATGCCGGAGATATCAAGGTACTCTACAGGCTGTCAGATAGCACCACCATTACCGGATACAGCGGTGTCGTCCACCTGTTCGGCAATGCGCCCAACGTTTCGGCCTACCGCGCCCAGATTAACGGCTACGGCTGGAATTACCTGATGGAGAACAACGACCCTACCAGCGCGTTTTATCAGGCGTACAACACCAACACCGTTCCCACGGACTTCGAGTATGGCGCCATTCGCTCCTTGTTGAAGCACGGCTGGCTTGTGGATGTTACCCCCTACACCTACAGCTATAACAATCGACAGCTCTACGCGAACGACAGCTCGAACGATACGACCGGGCTGGCCACCGGCCCCAACGGCACCAGCGGATTTATCACCGAGGCCAATTGCAACGTTGCGCAGTACAACGCGAGCGGCACGAAGGACCCCTGTGGGATCGACAAGCTGAACAGTTATCGCAAGTATGGCGCAACTTCAACGATCAGCCAGACCTCGAGGTTTGGCGTCTTCCGCACCGGCATCTGGTACGAGTGGGCAACCAGCAATCGCTTTCAGATCCCCTCGGACCCGATCAGCGGCCAGGACGACGCCCTACCCAACTTCCACGAGAATTACTGGACCAACTCCGTCAATCCGTTCGCCGAGTTCGAATGGCACGCGACGAAGAAACTCTCCATCACCGGCGGCTACAAATTTGCTTACTACAACCTGTCATTCAAGCAGTTTGCCGACAACGGCAAGGTGGTGGGCAACCTTGGGGGCGCGCCCTTCGTTACCTCCGGCTCTGCTTCGGGAGCCAACCTGCCTTCGGCTCAGGCAAACTACCACCTGACAAGCAACTGGTCGGTCTACGGCCAGTTCGGCAAGGGCGATATGATTCCTCCCACGGCTGACTTCGACGTCACCGGCGGCGGCCAGAAAGTCGCTGGATTTCCCACCCCGCAGCTGGCGACCACGTATCAGGGCGGTACCGTTGTGAAGACCAGCCGTCTCACTGTGGACGCGGATTTCTTTCGCGTGAAATTCCAGAACAACTACAACCAGGACATTGACAACCAGGTCGGTACCCCGAACTTTGGCCTCCAGGTGTACTCTTTGGGACCGGACTCCTACACCCAGGGATTTGAGGCCGAGGTCAATGCCTCGCTGGGCTATGGATTGAACCTCTATACCAACGGAACCGTCGGCAAGGCCAACTATACGGGAACCGGCGTTCCTTCCGGCCTCAATGTGGCCGATACGCCCGGTTACACGCAGGGCCTGGGCTTGACCTATCAGGCGCACGGATACGATCTGGGCGTCATCGAGAAGCGCGTCGGCAGCTACTACGATGATAACGGGACCTATCACAATCAGGCCTATGTTGCACCGTATAACAACGTCAACCTCTTCCTGAACTACACACTCCACAAATCCTCGTTCTTCGACCAGTCGAAGATCAGCTTCAGCATTAACAACCTCTTCAACAACGAAAATTTCACCGACATTTTCCCCTTCAACAGTCCAACGGCCGTGAATGGGTCAGCCTACATTGCAACGACTGCCCCCTCGCCGCTGGATCAGATCAACCTCTCGTCGGGGCGCAGTTTCGTCGTCACCTTCAAAGTGGGAATGTTCCCCGGCCACCACGAATAATTGCATTCGGACAGGCCGTGTCGGCGTCTCCGCCGGCACGGCCTTTTTGTTTTGGTCGAAGGATGCAGATTGGCTTTGAAGCATCGGCCACCCTGAATCAAGCGCGACCGCCAGCCTGTGGTTCCCGATTTTAAATCGCCCGATTTCGAGAAGCCCGTGCCGCAAACTTCTTCTCGCGGTCCTTCGCCAAACCGGCCATTCCATCATCGGCTGCAATCATTCCCTGCATCGCAGTCACTTCATTGAATAGGCCGCCACCGCCACCGGCACCAGCGACGGATAGTTTGAGCGGTCGTATGCGCCCAGGAGTTTAAGCGCCTCTATGCCATGCGGCGTCAGGACTCGGTCAGCAACCGGCGAGCAGGGCCAAGGCTGCAGGGCCAAGACTGCAGGGCCAAGACTGCCTGTTGTAGGCGCATGACCTGGTCTGGCTTTCCATGGGCGCGCACAGCTTGCCGCGCCAGCACAATGACCGCCTGTAGCTGTTCATCCGGCTTCGGAGCAATGTCCGATTGTGCGGCCTACTGTTCTTCTTGGGCGCAAGGGAAAAGCAGAAGCAATAGGATGAGGCTGCGCGTCAGGCTCTGGCTTGTATTCGCAGCATCAGGTATCGGCAGGTGCCCCTCCAACTCGAGGGAAGCTTCCATGTTTTGGCGGCATGAGTCTCAGTGTGTCGTACTCGCGGCCCCTGACGGACGAAGATCCTTGGCGTACTGTTTGAGGTACGGGGGCAGATCCTCATACTGATCGGTGGCGATGAAGTTGACTCCCGCCTCAACGGTCGCCTTCCACCGTGCGATCGCGGCGTCTTTCGAACCGAAGTCATAGTAGTTTCCCCATCCCTGGTCATCTGCGGGTCGGAAGCCATCAAGGGTATAAAAGCGGACCCAGTAACCGAGCTTGTGAGCGTGATCGACCAAGGCTCGCAGGCGCGCCTCATCGGCGGGCGTCCAGTCTCCCGCATGATTCTGCCCGCCTTCTTCGACCGGGTACCAGGAGTTGTTCGACCAGCGACGGTAGTTGGTCGGCGGCTCGGACAACAACACTTCGGGAGGTGTAACGACGGCCCAGTGCATCAGTTCCTGCATGGATATTCCTTTGGGAGTGGGAGCCTCATGCGCCGAGCCGAAGACACGCAGCCTGGCACCCACCGGCACTTCGTCGTAAAACACCTTCTGTTGATCGTCTGAATCCTCGGTGATGGCCAGAATGGGCTTGCGTTCGATGGCCGACAGCCGATGCGGATCGTCTGTCTTGATTGCTGTCGAGAGCCAGGGCTCATACTCGCCCAGAAGCTGCCAGACGGCATGAAGAATTGCGGGCTGGTTGTCCTTGAAGTCGAAATGCAGGACAATCATCGGCCACTCTTCGCGCTTGTTCTCGGCAATGGCCTTCTCGACAATGGGGCGCACCTGCTCGAAGAAATAATCGTGCAGGGTTGGCTCGGCACCGCTGGCCTTGGCCGTGTGCGAGACTACGACGCGGCCCTTGCCGGTGGCTGGATCGACATACCAGGCCAGATCCTGCTCGATCGAAACCGGAAATCCCGAACGAAGAGCGCGCTGGACCCGGTCGTTCCATTTGCCTTCGTAGGGATAGCAGTTATGCGCATCCAGCATCGGCTGGTTGTGATTCAGAAAGTCCAGGTCCGGACCCTGTGCAAAGGCTGCCGGCAAAGTGACGGAGGTGAACATCCACACCAAAAATGCAATGTGTCTTGCAGGGCTCATCTGGGTATCCTTCATTGACGCTGGTTGGCCAGCGAACTGTTTCGACTGAGGATCTACGGTTGCTAGCCCCTTCAACGGTCCTTTTCGCAACCGCGAAAGGCAAAAGAGACCGCAAGAGCAAAGGGGGACAAGAGCGAAACCGGGACATGCTGAGGAAAGGGCAAACTTTTACTGCCACCCCGGCCAAGCCCGGAGAACTCTGACTCGATCTTAGAAGAACGGGGTTGCCGCGTGGCCTGGCAACCCCGCTCAGTGGCGGGCTAGAAAGACAGCCGCAGAGCAAACTGCATGAAGCGCGGATCGCCAGCAAGAGATGTGATGGTGCCTACACTGCTATCCATCAGCGCGGAATCGGGCTGCGCGAAGAGCACGCTGTTGGTCAGGTTGAAGGCCTCCCAGCGGAACTGGAGGTTGGTCTCCTTGTAGATTTTGAAATCGCGCATCAAGGAGAAGTCGAAGACATTGGTGTGCGGCCCACGCAGCGTGTTGATCCCTCCATTCCCGTAAGGATTGGAGCTTGAAGGCAGTGACCAGGCAGGCGAGGTGCCCGACGAGAGCGCATCGCAGGCTGAGGTCGGCGTGTAGAACCAGCAATTCGGATTTCCAATGATCTTTGGTTTTCCAATGAGGTTGGGGAGTGAGGTCGCGTTGCCATTGGCATCAATGAGGTCGGAGAGACTTCCTCCGGACGTGACAGTGAATGGAAGACCTGACGAATAAGTATAGATGCCGGAAGTCCGCCATCCGCCAAGAAGGGCCGATCCAACGCCACCCTGGACGAACTGCTTACCACGGCCGAAGGGCAACTCGTACAGATACGAAACAACCATCCGTTCCGGAACATCGGAGCCGCTCAGCGCGTTGGAGAAGGTTTGCTCGTAGGTAGTGCCGGTATTCTTCGACGCAGTATAGGCAGCCTCGAGCGACAGGCCGCCGGTAAAGCGGCGCTGCGCGGACAGCTCAAGACCGCTGTAATTGCCGACGCCGTTGGCCCGTGAATACTCCAGATACCCGAAGTTGGGGTAGGGCAGGGTCGTGGTTCCAGGAATGTACTGATTCAGGTCCTGGATTACATCGAGGTGAGTGGACTTGGTGCCAACATAGTCGGCAGTCAGCACCAGCTTACCGGGGAGTTCGCGCTGGACGCCAAAGCTCCATTCTCCCGAGTAAGGAGTGGGCGAGGCTTGCTGCATGGCATGAATATGCAGCAGCGAATAATTGATGTTGGTCGTGCTCAGAGTATTTGAGGGAAATCCCTGCTGGAGGATGAAGGCCGGCTGGAACGTAGTCAGATTAGGATATGCCGCCGTTTCCAGCAGATCGGGGGGATTGAGGGCCAGTTGATCTTCGCTGCCGGCCCGCTTGAAGAGCAGGTAGTAAAGGCCGTAGCCGCCGCGGATGACCGTCTTGCTGTCCGGAGAGTATGCAAAACCGAACCGCGGAGCGAAGTCATGGTTGTTGACCTGGACCAGCGAGCGGCTCGACAGCGATCCGCTGGAGGCGAACATGAGCGATCCGGCTCCTTCGGGGTTGAAGTTGGCCAACTGGTTCTTGGCCGAATAAGGGGGCGTGGCGAAGTCGTAGCGCAGGCCGAGGTTCAATGTGAGCTTAGGATTGAGCTTCCAATCGTCCTGTACAAAACCGGAGAGCATCCAGAGGCGCTGGTCGACGAAGTACACATTGGACAGCCCACCCTGATAGACCAAACCGAGAAGACCGTCTGCATAGGAGGCCCCGTTGCCTGGAGTGCCACTCTCGGCGGTGAAGATGCCGGCGAAGGCCAGGCCGCCATTCATGTAATCCTCATCCTGGTAAATGTTGCGCATAGGCGCGCGCAGGTCCGGACCGAAACGGAAGAAATGTTTGCCTTTGGTCCAGGAGACGGTGTCCGTGTACTGGAACTGCTGCGGAACCTGCTGCTTGGGCAGAAAGGCCGGAGAACCGATAATCGCATCGTCATCCGAGATATATTCGGTGATGCCGATTCCGCCCGCCGTGGCTGGATTATCGGGAACTCCAGGAATGAACTCATCCGGGCTGTTCATGCCGAAGGGCTGCTGTTTGTCCTGAGAGAAGTTGCGGACGTAGCCGAAGCGGAAATCGTTGGTGAGCGTTGCGCTCAGGGTGCGTGTCCATCCCAGGGCGGCCGACCATGAGTCCAGCGTGGAGTTGCCCCACGACGACGTAGAGCTTCCATCGGCGATACCGCCGAAGTCTCCACCGACGTCGCGGATGCGGTTGGAGCCTGTGTAACGGGCGAAGACGATATCCTTGCCGGTCGGGTCCCAGTCAACACGCGCATCGTAGCTGTCGGTGTTGTCGATGATCGGAGCCGTCCGCGCATAGTTATTGAAGTCACCCGGCAGATTCGGGAGCGGGAAGGCGTTGAGGATCTTGGCGCCGAACGGGTCGAAAGCGGCCGATGGGATGGTGTTGTTCTCGAAGGGCTTGCCGGTAAGCGGATTGTACAAAGTCGCGTAGGTCACGTTGGGCACCCCGGCTTCCGCTGCGGCCTCAGTGGTGAACACGCCGGCCCGCTCGTTGGCCAACGGTACGGTAGAGATTCGGTTCACACCTTGAGCAATGCGGGTTCCTTCGTAGTCGAAGAAGGCGAAGAGCCTGTTCTTGATGATAGGAGCACCGAAGTAGCCGCCAAATTGGTTTTGGTCCAACTCGGGCTTCTCAACGCCTTCCTGGTGGCTGAAGTAGTCGTTGGAGTCGAAGATTTTGTTGCGCACATACTCGAAGAGAAGGCCGTGGTACCCGTTTGTTCCGCCCTTGGTCGATACGTCCACCTGGGCGCCAGGACTGCGGCCGTAAACCGCCGTATAAGCGTTGCTGATGAGCTTGAACTCGCTGATTACGTCTACCGAGGGCCGGGCAGCCGACGCCGAGAGTTCCTGAAGGTTCTCAGAGAATGTGTTGTTGTCGATACCGTCGAGGATGTAGTCGTTCTGCTCGTCGCCGATGCCATGGATCACAAACAGGCCCGTGCTCCCGGATACGCTGCTGCCGCTCTCCTCGGTAAAGCGCTGCATTTGGACGCCCGGGATCAAGCGAATCAGGTCATCCCAGTTGCGCTGATAGAGCGGCGTACCGACGATCGTCTGATTATCGATGACGGTGCCAATCGAAGCGTCATCGCGCGCCAGTTGCGGTTCCTCCGCGGTCACCTCGAGCTGAGTTGTTGCGCCCGATAACCGGAGACGGAAATCCTGCCGTCCCTGTTCGGAGGGATCAAGGATGAGCGAGACTTCTCCTTGCTGAAAACCCGGCTGATTCACATCGATTTTGTAATGGCCCACCGGCAAACCAACAAAGGTATAGTAGCCGGAGCTGTCCGATGCCCGGGTATGAGATACCTGGGTTTCGATGTTCGTTTCGGTTACTTGTGCACCTGCAACAACAGCCCCGGATGGGTCCGTGACAAGTCCGGAGAGCGAAGCTACACCAGCCTGAGCGAAGATGCTGACAGGCTCCAACAGGACAAAGAGAATCAATACCAAACGCCGGAATCGTGAACCAAACATTGTGCACCAACCTCATGAAAAGGGCTGGGTGTGATGATCTGCATCGTGGAAGCGAATGCTCCGCAGGCCAAAAACACACCATTTTTCCGATCTTCGAGCATGGCGGTTGTCGCGAAGGTTGAGCCCACGTTAAAATATGACATATTAGATATTACTGCGCATTTAATGCTTCTTCCCGGAATGCAAGTTTGCTGCTCCTGCTGAGAGAAAACGCCGGGTGAAAAACGAGTCGGTGAAAAACAAGTCAGATAAAAAGAGTGTCAGGAGAGAATCCAGCAACGCAAACACCGGGAACGGCGTTTGCGTGAAATAGCAGTGAGCCTATTGAGCACAGGTCTATGCGGTGCTCTTCGGGGCCCGATGGCATTCACTTTCAGAGCGTGAGCTTCTTTTCTAGAATCGACAAGCTATAAGCGCCGCCGCAGTCGTAGCCGCCCGGATTCGTCGCAATTTACGGGCGGCTGCGATCGGCAGCAGAGCTTCACTTAGCGCCGTGGGCCTCAGCATGCTCGTGAACCGCGTGCTCCGCGTGATCGCTGGCATGGAGATGGTGCGAGTGCGCAACGTGAGCGTGATGAGCCGCTTTCTCATGATCGCCTGCTTCGTGATGCTTGGCAGCCTCAGTGTGGTGGTGTGCAGCCTGCGTGTGATGATCTGCAGCCTGCGTATGATGATGCACAGCTTTGTCTGACATATAGGACTCCTTTTCCGGCTCGCAGCATTGGTTCTGCTCGTCTGCGAGTCTGCTAGGAATCATCGACCCGCGAAGGCTCTCGATGTGTTACGGTCCATTCAATTGAAGATAAATATGCGTCGAACCTGAGCATCACGAGATGAGTTAATGAGTTAATGAGTTGATGAGTTCAGGCGATTCGCTCGTTCAAGACACACACGGCGGCGGCATTGCCGCTGCCTGCATGACAAACTCAGTTCCCAGCTGTCCTGTCCTGTCCTGTCCTGTCCTAGGTCGCTCCCCTTCAGCCTTACCCGCCATCGCATTCAAGCGATCGCCTTCGGGCCCCCTCGGGTCTGTTCACTTCTTCGCTGATCAGCTCGAGATTGACCCCGCGGTCTCGATGCGGGAACTGCCCCACGTGACCGCTGCCCCAGGCTTAAAGTCCGCGATGAGCCCGTAGAGCGGGAAACGCGTGCCGATCGCCACGAGCAGGATTGGGAACAGGAACGCGGTCGCAACTGCGCCGGTCTTGGCAAAGGCAGCGGACCAAGTCCCAGTCCCGTTTGTATGGACGGCATTTTCGTGCATGATCTCCCCTATCAGGCGTGAACGCAGTCTCATGAGGGCTTCGGGGGGGCTGGAGACTCAAACTGACCGACCACTCTCAAGGGCATCCAGACCTGAAAAAACCTGGGTGGTAGATTCATTGAGACAGCTCGCATGACTTATTCCAGCGTTGTAACCAATTCGAGCCGCGAGGAACGCGATCAGGCTTCCGGCAAGCGGACGCCGGCGGCGGCGCGGCTCGACCGCTCGGCAGGGCCGGCGCTGGTGCTGCTGGCGGCCTCGTTGGCCGCTATGCCGATCTGGCTGCATGGGGCAGTGACGGGAGATGACTTCGAATTTCATCTTGTCTCATGGCTGAATGCGCAGTACAGCTGGCTGCATGGAATCGCGTATCCGCATTGGGCGGTGAGCCCCAACTTCGGCGCGGGCGAGGCGCGCTTTGTTTTTTATCCGCCGCTGACCTGGATGTTGGGCGCGGCGCTGGGATTGGCGCTGCCGTGGGCGCTTGCGCCCTTCGCGCTGGCGTTTCTGCTGCTGGCGGCGACCGGACTGGCGACGCGCGCACTGGCGCGGGAATATTTGCCTGCCGGCGCGGCGACGCTGGCCGGATGCGCGGCGATTTTCTCCAGCTATGCGTTGTTCAGTGCGTATTTTCGCACAGCGTTTGCGGAGCTGGCCGGGGGATGTTTCATTCCGCTGCTGCTGCTGTTTGCCTGCCGCGATCGTAATCCGGGCCAAGGACACTGGCGACGTGCGCTCGATGGGTCCGCGCTGGCTCTGGCGCTGGTGTTGGCGGGGTGCTGGCTTTCCGACGCGCCGGTGGGCGTAATGTCCAGTTACCTGCTGGCGGCCCTCGCTGCGGCTGGGGCAGTGTCGGCGCGATCGTGGTTTCCGGTCATCCGCGCGGCGGTTGCCTACGGGCTGGGCTTGGCGCTGACCGGGTTCTATCTGATTCCTGCCGCGTGGGAGCAGCGCTGGGTTGAAATCCAGCAGGCCACCGGTGTCGATGGCGATCCGGGGCTGATGATCGAGAACAACTGGCTGTTTCCGCATCATGCCAGTCCCCCCCTCAGCACGCGCGACCAGGCGATGCATCTGGTTACTCCGGTGGCGGTGGGGATGATTGCCGTAGCGGCTTTGAGCCTGATGACACTGTGGATGCGTGGCAGGCTGGCGCCAGGAAAAGGCGCGAGCCTGCTGGTTCGGACGGAGCAGAACTGGATGCTTGCCCGGCGCACCTGGATATCGCTGGCATCGATTCCTGCAGCGGTTCTGTTTCTGCTGCTGCCGATTTCGCTGCCCGTTTGGGATCTGCTGCCGAAGTTGCGCTTTTTACAATTTCCCTGGCGCTGGCTGCTGGTGGTCGAAGCGCCGATGGCCTTGCTCTTTGCATCGGCAGTGGTTCCGCGCTTGGGTGCCATGCGGCGCCAGCGGGTGATGGTTGCCCTGCTCTGCACGCTCGGGTTCGCGGCCAGCGTTGGGTTTGCGGCAACGCACTTGTTTCGCGTTGGCGCACAGTATGACGATCTGGCGACGATTCTGACGCGGCAGGCATCCGGAACAGGATTTATCGGCACCGATGAATATTCCCCACTGGGGGCGGACAACTCGACGGTGGCGATGGGCCTGCCGGACGCGTGCCTGGCAAGCGATTTCGACACGGAGCTGGGAGTTGCCGCTGAACCGAGAGCCACTCCTCAATGGCGGCCGGACCAGCACAGCTGCATGGCCACCGCGGCCGGCCAGGGTCGCGATCCGGAACACTGGCGGATTCAGATGTCTGCTGCCCAGGCAGGGTTTGTGATTCTTCGGCTGCGCAGCTACCCGGCTTGGCGGGTTACCTTGAATGGACACGACGTGGCAGATTTGCAGGCCCGCGTGGATGGGCTGATCTCCGTACCAGTGGCACCTGGGCAGGTGGATCTGGCGGTGGACTGGAGGTCTACGCCGGATGTGCTTGCCGGGCGCGGGCTAAGCGCCCTGGGGCTGATCGGGCTGATTTGGCTGGGAGTGATGGAACGCAGGTATCGGCGAGGATGACCGCGAGCGGTTGCCGGCCGTGCTTGGTTTCCCCTTGTCTGTTTCTGGTTTTTGGGGTTCCCGCTACTTTCCCGGCGGCGTGGGATATTGGTTAGAGCGAATATTGGAACACCCCCGATCAAAATCGAACGCCCGTTCTGACGACGCACTGCATGAAACTGCCCAGAGCGGCCAGATACGTGGATGGGCGCGAGCCGCCGGGACAGCGGTGATTCTGTCGGCAGCGGCTCTGGCGACCTCACCGCAACTGCTGCACGGCAACTCCTGCGGTCATGATTTCGACATTCACCTTGTGTCGTGGTTTGACTGCGTCAATAGCTGGCGGCATGGCATTGGCTATCCGCAGTGGACCTCGAGCGCCAACTACGGCGCGGGCGAGCCCCGGTTCATCTTTTACCCGCCGCTGACGTGGATGGTGGGCGCGGCGCTGGGACTGTTGCTGCCGTGGACTCTGGTGCCCATGGCGCTGACGTTTCTGCTGCTGGCCGCGACGGGACTGGCGACGCGCGCGCTGGCGCGGCAAGCACTCGGGGATGCGCCGGCAACGCTGGCCGGATTAGTGGCTTTGTTTTCGAGCTATGCTCTGTTTACGGCATATGAGCGGTCAGCGTTTGGCGAGATGGCTGGCTTTTGGATTCCGCTGCTGCTGTTGCTTGTCTTGCGCGACCGCAATGCTGATGACACCACCTTGCGGCGGGCCTTCGATGGGTCCGCTACGCCGCTGGCGCTGGTGATTGCAGGGGCGTGGCTGTCGAATGCTCCGCTGGGCGTGATGGCCAGTTATCTCTTGGCAGCAGTGGCGCTGGTGACCTCGCTTTGCGACCGTTCGTGGGCGGCGATGTTGCGTGCGGCGACCTCGGCGGCGGCAGGACTGGGGGTTGCGGCGTTCTACCTGGTTCCTGCCGCGTATGAGCAGCGCTGGGTGGACATTCAACAGGCGACCAACGACCCGGGGCTGAAGATCGAGAACAGCTTTCTGTTTGGCCACCCGGCGGACCCGGCGCTGGCGCTGCACAATGCGGAGTTGCTGCGCGTGTCGTGGATTGCGGTGGGCATGGTTGCTGTGGCGCTGCTGGGGTGGCTGGTGGCGCGGCGGCAGAAGACACTGACTGCCCCGAAGCGCTGGTGGCTGCCGCTGGTGCTGATTGCGCCGGTTGTGTTCTTGCTGCAGTTGCCGCTCTCGGAGCCGGTGTGGAACCTGCTGCCCAAGCTGCGATTCCTGCAGTTTCCCTGGCGCTGGCTGGTGGTTCTGGAAGCGCCGCTGGGCATCTTCTTTGCCGCCGCGGTCGGGTCGCCGGCCTCTAGGCGGCGATGGGTGCGCGTTGGCCGGGCGGGAGCCTGCGGCGTCTTGTTTCTGGGCTCTACGGCCATTGCGGCCTTCACCTACTTTCAGCCCTGTGATGACGAGGACGCTGTGGCGCCCATGGTGAGCGTCGAGCGCAGCGGTGCGGGCTTTGAGGGCGTCTATGAATACGCGCCCAGGGGTGCCGATAACGGCGAAGTGGCCACGGGACTGCCGGATGCGTGTCTGGCGGCGAATCCTCAAACCAAGCTCGGCATCCTGGACACCCCCGGGGCGAATCCGGATTGGTGGGTGGAGCAGAACAGTTGCGAAGCAGTTTTCCATGTAAATCCCGACACCAAGCCGGGCATGTTGGCGACCGCGGGAGCGAATCCGGAGCATCTCCATTTCAGCCTCACTCTGCCCCATGCCGGAGCGTTGATTTTGCGGCTGCGGACGTATCCAGCATGGCGCATCACGGTGAACGGAAAATCTGCTCGACAACTGGCCGAGCGCGAAGATGGGCTGACGGTTGTGGCCGTGCCGGAAGGGCGCGTAGAACTCAGCGCGGACTGGACCACGACAGCCGACGTGCGCACCGGACGCTGGCTTACACTGCTGACTCTGGCGCTTCTCGCCGGGCTCTGGAGGAGCGAGCGAAAAAACACGGCTGAGCGGTGATCGAAATCGGGCAGCGCTGCTCATTTATCATGAAAACAATGGCCGTCGATGTGAAATTGCTGAATAAAGAGGCCGCGGAGACCACCGATCGCGCGCTGGAAGAACTGATTCCGAGCGCGGACACGGTGCCCGCGTCGATCCACGGGGCCATGCGCCACTCCACGTTTGCGGGCGGCAAGCGGCTGCGCCCGCTGCTGGCCTACCAGGCTGCAGTAACGATTGCGGGGGCTCAACCGAAGGGTATTGCCCAACTGGGCGCGGCCCTTGAGATGCTGCATACCTATTCGCTCATTCACGACGATTTGCCGGCGCTGGACAACGACGATTTGCGGCGCGGCAAGCCGACCTGCCACGTGGTGTTCGGAGAAGCGATCGCGATCTTGGCGGGAGACGCTCTGCAGACGCGGGCGTTTGAAGTGCTGGCCAACCTGGATATCCCACCTCGGGCTGCGGTCGAGATTTTAAGGCTGGTTGCCAACGCCGTGGGCACCGTCGAAGGCATGATCGGAGGACAGGTGCTGGACATTGAGAGCGAAGGCAGGAAGCCGACCCCGGAACTGGTGAACGCCATTCATCGCGCCAAGACCGGAGCTCTGATCCGTGTAAGCGTGGTGGCCGGCGGCGTGTACGCCGGAGCAAGCGCGGACGACGTGGCACGGCTGGACCTGTTTGGCCGCAAGGCAGGGCTGGCATTCCAGATTGCCGACGATGTGCTGGACATGACGCAGGATTCGGCGCACCTGGGCAAGACGGCCGGTAAAGACCTGGCGACGGAGAAGGTGACCTGGCCGGCGGTCTTTGGTATTGAGCAGAGCGAGCGCGACGCGGGGCGGCTGATTGACGAGGCGTTTCAAGCGTTGACGCCGTACGGCGAGCGGTCGGAGGGCCTGAAGTCTGTGGCGCGGTATCTGGTTGAGCGCAAGAGCTGATGATGCTGACCGAAGCCGACATTCTAACCGCGCTGCGCGATTGCTACGACCCGGAAGTCAAGCTGAACCTTGTCGACCTGGGGCTGATCTACTCGGTCGCAACCGGACCTGACCAGGACTCCACCAAGGCGTGGCCGCGGCAGTGGGTCGAAGTGACCATGACGCTGACAACGCCCGAGTGTCCGGCGAGCGGGCTGATCTTTGAGCAGGTGAATAACCGGCTGGCCGGCATTGCCGACATCAGCAAGGTGGAAGTTCGCCTGGTGTGGGAGCCGAAGTGGACGCCGCATCGCATCAGCGATGCGGGCCGGAGACAGCTGGGGATTTGACTGCCGGCGGGAGTAGGCGGCTGCTAACGGGTCAGAGTCTGGTGCAGCCGCTCGCGCTGCGAAGATATTTCATTTACGGCCTCTTCCACCTGGACGACCACCTGCTGTACTTTTTCGATGTAGCCGGGAAGCGCCTCCCACCAGCCGCGCACCACTTCCTGCTGGTCAAGAAGGGCCAGGGCGGTGCCGGACGCCGCGGCGAACAAGCCAGCCTTGCGATGGCCGGTGAGCAAGAGCAATCCACCCGCCAGCAGGCCGCCGCCGGCAGCCACGCGCGCCCAGTTTGTGTCTTCCAGCCTGCTTGAGGTGCGCACGATTCTCGATTCCTTTTCCGATTGAGTGAGGGGTACAACGACCATCGTTTTCTCCTTGTGCTCCTGCGCCGCCAGAGACTCTGGAGTGAGGCAACAGCTTGTTTAGGATCACCGATCTGGCTGGCAGTGGGATGCAGTTCGAAATTCAGCTGTTGCCTTCCGGCTTCGGCTGGATGGACGGGAACTTGACCGGGGCTCACCCTGGGACGGCGCGAGCCTCAGTCAAGGTCGAACTCGCGCAGCGGCTTGCCTTCCGGGGCGTCTTTGGCCTTGCGCAGAGCTTCAGCAAACTTCTTTTCAAACAGGTCTTCCTTGTTCTTCTCCGCCTCCACGCTCTGGCGGAAGATGGACTCCTTGCGCTCATCCTGGTCGCGCATGGCTTTGGCAGCGGTCTCCAGGTCCTCAAACATGCGCTTGCGGGGCGCCGAAGTGTGGCTGACCAGCGCGCCTGTCTTTCGGTCGATGCTCAGCATGGCCCCGCAATCGGGGCAAGCCACTTCGAAAATCTGTTCCTTCGGTTTGGCCATGTCAATTTCGAATTGTATGCCGCGGCGGGGCCGGTTGCCCAGTGGGACCTGGGGAGGCGCGGGGGAGTCTCACAGAAATCCGGGAAAACCGCTCTCGAATCTTCGACCATGAGCGGCGCGCGAGAAGTGACGAGCAATGCCCGCGAACCGTCTGGCTAGAAGATCGGCCCGGAATGCAGAAAGGCCCCGCTCGAAAGAGCGAGGCCTCTGATCTCCAACTTGCAGGAGCGTAAGCTGCTAGCTTTTCTCCGCCGAGGAAGCCAGCTTGGCTTCGGCTTCCGAGATCACATGCAGAGCTTGGCTAAAGGCCTCTTCCCTGTCGCCGGCTTCGTTCCATTCCTTGTGGCCGCGGTCCAGCTGCTCCCGGGCACGCTGTACATCGATCTCTTCCGGCTTCAAGGCGTCGGAGGCGAGAATAGTCACCCGATCCGGCAACACTTCCACAAAGCCCCAGCTGACGTTGTAGCGCGAGTCACCGGAGGGCGTGCCTTGTCCACCCTGGGCTCCGTGAACGACAACGTCGCCCGCGCCCAGTTCAGCCAGCAGCGGTGCATGGCCGAAGAGCACTTCCATGTAGCCCGATTTCGAGGGCAGCTCGACCGCGGCAGCGTCGGCTTCAAACAGGACACGCTCCGGGGTTACCAGCCGGACTCGCAGTTGATTGGTTTGGTCTGCCATGGGGTCCTTTCAGGTGGCCAGGGACTGGGACGAAGGGACGAGGGAAGAGCCGAGGCAGGCGAGTCTTCGCCAATTGCTCAAAAACCCCTCGTCCCCCGATCCCTTCGTTTACGCGGTTGCCTTCAACTTCTCTGCTGTCTCAAGTACTTCTTCAATGGCGCCCTTCATGTAGAAGGCCTGTTCAGGAATGTCGTCGTACTTGCCGGCGATGATTTCCTTGAAGCTGCGCACAGTGTCCGCGACTTTGACATAGCGGCCGGCCATACCGGTGAACTGCTCGGCGACGTGGAAGGGCTGGGAGAGGAACCTCTGGACCTTTCTTGCGCGGGCTACGGTGAGCTTGTCCTCTTCGGAAAGCTCGTCGATGCCGAGGATGGCGATGATGTCCTGCAGATCCTTATAGCGCTGCAGAATGCGTTTGACGCCCTGGGCCACGTCGTAATGCTCGTCGCCCACGATGCGGGCGGAGAGGATGCGGGAAGTCGAGGCGAGCGGATCGACAGCCGGATAAATGCCGAGCTCGGAGAGCGGACGGCTCAACACGGTCGTGGCGTCGAGGTGGGCAAAGGTGGTGGCCGGCGCCGGATCGGTGAGATCGTCGGCGGGCACATAGACGGCCTGGACGGAAGTGACCGAGCCCTTGCTGGTGGAAGTGATGCGCTCCTGCAGCTCGCCCATCTCGGTGGCCAGATTGGGCTGGTATCCGACCGCGGAGGGCATGCGGCCGAGAAGCGTGGAAACCTCGGAGCCGGCTTGCGTAAAGCGGAAGATGTTGTCGATGAACAGGAGCGTGTCCGAGCCCTCGACGTCGCGGAAATATTCGGCGACGGTGAGGCCGGTCAGCGCAACGCGGAGGCGCGCTCCTGGCGGCTCGGTCATCTGGCCGTAAACCAGGGCGCATTTCGAGTTGGCAAAGTCGCCGGGCTTGATGACGCCGGACTCGGTCATTTCGAGCCACAGATCGTTGCCTTCGCGGGTGCGCTCGCCGACGCCGGCAAACACCGAGTAGCCGCCGTGATTCTTGGCGACGTTGTTGATCAGCTCCATAATGACGACGGTTTTGCCGACGCCGGCGCCGCCGAACAGGCCGATCTTGCCGCCCTTCAAAAAGGGCTGGATCAGATCGATGACCTTGATGCCGGTCTCGAACATCTCTTCGTGGGTGGTCTGCTCGTCAAAGAGCGGCGCGGGGCGGTGAATGGGCATGCGCAACTGCTCGCCGATAGGGCCGAGCTCATCAACTGGCTCGCCGATGACGTTGATGATGCGGCCCAGCGTCTCCTTGCCCACGGGCACGCGGATGGGCCCGCCGAGGTCAATGACATTCATGCCACGAACCATGCCTTCAGTGGCTTCCATGGCTACGGTGCGCACGCGGCCTTCGCCGAGGTGCTGCTGCACTTCGAGGATGACGGAGACCGGAGTGGGGACGGTGAAGCCGTCGCTGACGACGCGGAGCGCCTGGTAGATGGGCGGCATGGTCGCTTCTTCAAACTGCACGTCGACCGCTGGCCCCGAAACCTGAATTACTTTGCCGATGTTCTCTGCCATTTTTCCTTGCCTTCTTCGCTATAGAGCGGAACCCTTCAGTTTCTTCGTTGCTTCGACCAAGGTTGTTTCTGGACCGAGTCGCTCGCCTTCATTTCGAGCGAAATCTCCAAGCCTGTCCCAGGTGACTGCGAAGATGGATTCGTTCCCCTTGACTTCACCTTTGACTTCAAACCTTGACTTAAAGCCTTGACTTCAAACCTTGACTTCAAACCTGCAAATCCTGCGCCCTACCTCGGCTCAGAATTCCGAATTAGAGCGCGGCTGCGCCGGAAACAATTTCGATAATCTCCTTGGTGATGGCGGCCTGGCGCACGCGGTTCATGTGCAGCGTAAGGGAGTCGATCATATCCGAGGCGTTGTTCGATGCCGAGTCCATGGCGGTCATGCGCGCGGCGTGCTCGGCGGCAATCGATTCGGTCATCGCGTGATACAGGATTGAAAACACATATTGCGGGAGCAGGCCGTTGAGAAGCTCCTCGGCCGGCTGCTCGTAAATATAGTCGACCTGGGCAGTGCCGAATCGCTTGCTTTCTTCTTCGGCCTCTTTGCTGTCGGACACCTCGATGGTGATACCGGCGCTCTGGGCGGCAGCGCCGGCGCGTTGGCGCTCCTCGAGAGAGGGCTCGGTGGCTCCGGCAATCTCCGGTGTGCCGATTTTCTGCAATGGCAAGAGCTTCTCAACCACGAGCCGCTGCTGAATGACGGACTTGAATTCGTTGTAGACAATGTAGGCCGCGTCGATCTCCTCGTGCACATAGCGGGAGATGATGCTCTTGGCTAGCTCATAGACGCGTGTGGCGTCAAGCTTGAGCAGCATGCCGGGATGATCCCCGCTGACTTCGACCGCGCCCTTGCGCGCTTCACGCACCTGGCGCTTGTGCCCGTGCTCGTCGGTCTGCTCGTTGTACACAGCGGCGGGAAAGCGGCGCCGCATCAGGTCTCGGCCCTTGCGGCCAACCGCTTCGATATCAATTTCCCGATCGGCATTGCCTTCGATGAACTGATAGGCGGTCTTGAGGATGTTGGCGTTGAAGGCGCCGGCAAAACCTTTGTCGCCACTGACGATGACCAGCAGCACGCGTTTCTCCGGGCGCACGGCGAACAGCGGATGGCGCAGGCGGCCTGTTTCCGGATCGAAGATGTCGACGCGGCGCATCAGCGAATCGAGCACGCTCGAGATCATGCGCGCGTAAGGACGGGCCGACAAGGCGCGTTCCTGGGCGCGCCGCAGCTTGGCCGCCGAGACCATCTTCATGGCCTTGGTGATCTGGCGCGTGTTTTTCACGCTTCTGATTCGCCGTCTTAGGTCAAGTACATTCGCCATTGCTTCTTTCCAGTGCTCAGTGAGCTGGGATCAGTCTCCCTGCCGCTTTTCCTACTTCTTTGCCGCTGCTTCCAGTTCGGACTTGAAGTTTGCCGAGTATTCTTTGAGCGCGGCATGGAGCTTGCCGCGCAGCTCGTCGTCGATGGACTTCTTCTTGGTCAACTCGTCCATGAGCGCGCTCTGTGCAGACTCAAAGTACTTGTAGATCCCGTTTTCATAGGCGCGAATCTCCGAGACCGCGAACGGGTCGAGATAGCCCTGAGTGCCGGCAAAGAGAATGACTGCCTGCTGCTGCCAGGTAAGCGGGGCAAACTGCGGCTGCTTGAGCAATTCGGTGAGGCGCTGGCCGCGATTGAGCTGCTTCTGGGTGAGGGGGTCCAGATCTGAGCCGAACTGCGCGAAGGCGGCCAGTTCGCGATACTGGGCGAGATCGAGCTTGAGCGTGGAGCCGACTTGCTTGACGGCCTTGATGGCAGCCGAAAACCCGACGCGTGAAACGGAGAGGCCGACGTTGACGGCCGGACGCACACCGGAGTTGAACAAGTCAGTTTCAAGAAAGATCTGGCCGTCCGTGATGGAGATGACGTTGGTGGGAATATAGGCCGAGACGTCACCGGCCTGGGTTTCAATGACGGGGAGCGCGGTCAGCGAACCGCCGCCGCGCTTTTCACTCATTTTGGACGAGCGCTCAAGCAAACGGGAATGGAGATAGAACACGTCGCCGGGATAGGCTTCGCGGCCCGGCGGGCGGCGCAGCAGCAGCGAGATTTCGCGATACGCCATGGCGTGCTTGGACAGATCGTCGTACATGACGAGCGCGTGGCGGCTCGAATCGCGGAAGTACTCGCCGATGGCGGTCGCCGCGTAGGGCGCCAGATACAGCATGGGCGCCGGTTCAGACGCCGAGGCGGCAACGATGATGGTGTGTCCCATGGCGCCGGCTTCGGTCAGCGTCTGCACAACCTGAGCGATCGACGAACGCTTCTGACCGATCGCGCAGTAGATGCAGATCAGGTTGTTTTTGGCGTTGTTGATGATGGTGTCGAGCAGGACGGCGGTCTTGCCGGTCTGACGGTCGCCGATGATCAACTCGCGCTGGCCGCGGCCGATGGGGATCATGGCGTCAATGGCCTTGAGGCCAGTGGCCATGGGCTCACGGACGGGCTGGCGATCGATGATGCCGGGCGCCAGGCGCTCGACGGGCAAGAACTCTCGGGACTCGATGGGGCCCTTGTCGTCAATCGGATTGCCGAGCGCGTCGACCACGCGGCCGATCATGCCTTCGCCGACGGGCACGGAGAGGATTTTGCCGGTGCGCTTGACCTCGTCGCCTTCGCGGACTTCGGTGTAGTCGCCGAGGATGACGGCGCCGACCTGGTCTTCTTCGAGCGAGAGGGCGAGACCGGCGATGCCGTGGGGGAAGCTGAGCAGCTCGCCGGCCATGACCTTATCGAGCCCGTGCAGGCGGGCAATGCCGTCGCCCAGCGAGGTAATGGTACCGACTTCGTCCACCTGGACCTTGGAGTCGTAGTTCGCGATCTGCTCGCGAAGTAGCTGCGTAATTTCGTCTGCCTTGATCTGAGCCATCTGTTGCTCTTCCTGTCCTTCTTCGCTGCCAGCTAAAAGCTGGCAGTGTTCTCAATCTGAAACCTGCCGACCATCAGCTGTTCGCTGTCAGGGCTTCTTTCAATCTGTCCAGACGGCCGCGTACCGAGCCGTCATACACTGTGGAGCCGATACGAACGATCGTGCCGCCGAGGATGGTTTCGTCGATCCTGAAGGTTGCATCGACTCGGCCTCCGGCCAGCTTGCCCACTTCGCTCACCAGCATTTTGCGATCTTCCGCGCTCAACTTGCGCGCGGTAACAATTTCCGCCTGGCGGATGCCGGACTGCTGCTGCACCAGTTTGCGATAGGCCTGGGCCACTTCGGCGACGGCGCCGATGCGGTCGTTGTCGATCAGTACCGCAACCAGGTTGCGCAACTCTTTGCTCATGCCGAGTTTCTTGTTCATCGCATCAAGAACGGCAACCTTCTGCAGAGAAGGGATGGCCGGGTTAGAGAAGAATTCGCGCAGTTCGCGGCTGTCATTCCAGGTGGAAAGAAAATCGGTCAGCTGGGCATCGATGGCCGCGGAGTTGAGCTTGGCCGTGTTGGCCACATCGAGAAAGGCGTGGGCATAGCGGGCAACAAAGGCGGCCATCAGAGCTTGCCCCCCTTGCCCACCACGTCGCCGATGAACTCGGCGATGAGGGCGCTGTCGGTTTCAGCCGAGAGCTCCAGCTGCTTGGCTGCCTGGTCAATGGCCAGGCCGGCGGCAAAGCCGCGCAGGCCGCGACGCGCCTGGGCGCCGGCAACGCCAATCTCCTGCTCGGCCGCCTCGACAATGCGCTTGCTCTCTTCAGCGAGCGAGCGGCTGATGCGGGCCTGGTCGTGCTCGGCCTCGGCTTCAATCTCGGTGCGGAACTTGCGGATCTCTTCGTCGAGCTTGGAGAGCTTGGCCTCCACCGCGCTGAGCCGGGCGTTGGCCTCTTCGGTCGCCTTGCGGGCGCGAGCCAGATCGCCGGCCAGCTTGTCTTTGCGCCCGCGCAGATACTTGGGAAGAAAACGCATGAGGGGCACAACGATGGCCAGCGCGATAATGAGGAAGTTGACGATTTCGTAAAGGACGGCGGTGGTTTCGATGGGCAGGCCCAGCTTCTGCGCGGTCCACTTCACCACCGGGCCGTCGAAAAGGAAGGCTCGGTTCTGCTTTTCTTCTTCTGAATAGGAAGTGCCTGGCTGGACCTCCGGCTGGGCGGCTTGGGCGGCCGGAGCCTGCTGGGCGGCGACGCCGGCAGGCGCAAGCCCGGCGACCAGCGCAGCCAGAACAACCGACCCCAAAACCAGGACTGTAAAACGCGTATGGACTTTCAAGTGTTTCAACGGGTACTCCCGGCGGCGGGCAGAACCGCACGAACCACCTGACTGGCCAATTGCCCGGCAGAAGCCTCGATCGTTTTCCTGGCCTGAGCGGCTTCGGCTTCCAGATCCTGCCTGGCTTCTATCACCTTCTGCTGGGCTGACTTGCGGGCAACCTCGAGGGCGGCGTCGCGCTCGACGGTCCATTGCTTTACGCGCTGCTCGCGGGCCTTGTACACCTCGGAGCGGGCCTGACGCAGTTTGAGATCGTACTCGGCGGTGCGGGCTTCCGCCTTTTTAATGGCTTTCTCGGCGTCTTCGACGGCGCCCGTGGTACGGGCGCGGCGCTCGTTGAGCGTGGCGGTGAGAGGCCCCTGAACCAGGATCTGGTAGGCGATGACGAGCACGACGAAAAGGATCATCGTGGGCACGGCGCCAAGCAGAAAGCTCCCGACTTGTTGAATGATTTCTTCCATGTTTTTACCGGTTCGATGCGGCGCGCAGGTCTCAATGTTCTAGATCTGGCAATACGCGGGTGGAACACCTTTTTGTATCAGGGGCCAACGCCCAAGTCAATCTAGTTGCAGACGAATTAGTGGGGTCTTGTGACTCGAGTCACGACCAGGAGAATTTTGTCCAAAAAAGAGCTTGCATTCCGAGCCAACAAGCCTAAACTGAGAATACCACCTAGACCCGGTTCAGGGTCCAGCGGACTGTACTGCTTGAGGAAGTCCTTCCACTCCTCAGGCGACAGTCCGCTTCTTCATTTCCAGAGGATTTTTGAGAGCACTTTTTGCCCCCCGCAGGGCCGGTTCGCAGACTCTGACCAACCCTGGAGCGCCTAAAAGAGGCCCGCGCGGAGGAGAGGGGCCTAATGGCTGCCTGGCTCGGCGATGAAGGCGGCGAGGTCGTCCTTCAGTTGACGCAAAGCCTCTACATTCAGATAGATCATGTGGCCGGAGGGGTAATAGCCGAACTTCACGTTGCCGCGCAGGGAGGGTTCCAGGTCCATGTGCGAGAGGTCGTACTCGGTGGCGAAGAAAGGCGTGGCCAGGTCAAAGTAGCCGTTGGCGGAGAAGACCCTGAGGTGGGGATTCTTGCGGATCGCAGCTCCCAGGTCGGCAGCGACGTAAGGCTGGGACTGCTCGCCGCCACCCATGCCGGGACCACCGCTCGTGGGGCGGTGCTTCCAGTCCCACTGGCCGATCGTTTCCGCGCTGGGGCGGTAGGTGTCCGTGCTGTCGTACTTCAGCTCGCGGCCGAGGTAGTCGTGGAAGGCGGCGATGAAAGCGCCGCTGATGCCGGCGTCGGAGGCGTCGTAGCTCGGGGTTTCACCGGCGGAGTCCAGATCGACGCCTTCAAAACGCATGTCGTAACGGCCCAGCGTGCGGCGGTCCTCGCGCAGAACCTCTTTGCGGAAGCGAGTGGGCGAGATGCGCAGGTCGGCTTCCTTGATGTAATCGACGCTCATGCCGGTGAAGCGGCTGACTTCTTTGGCCACGGTGTCGAGCTGAGCCGCGGGCAGGTTATGGCCGGCAAACAACGCCTGCGCGTAGGGCCCGGAGGCGAACTCGCGTGCCTGCTGCACCCAGTCGGCCACGTTGGCGGGCTTGTTGGGAACTTTGTTGAAGTACCAGGCAGCGGCGGCGTAGCTGGGCAGGTTGGCGACGTAAAGGATGTCATAGCCGCCGGCGCGGATGTTGTAGTTGAGGATCGAGGAGATGAGCACGACGCCATTCAGTTGCACGCCGTCGTTGCCAAGCATGTCTGCCAGGGCGGCCGAGCGGGTGGTGCCGTAGGACTCGCCGATGAGGAACTTGGGCGAGTTCCAACGCTGGTTGGCGTTGAGGTAGCGCTGGATGAAGCGGTCGAAGGCGTGCAGGTCCTGATCGACGCCGGCGAAGTCCTTGGCCGTGGCTTTGCCCACGGCGCGCGAGTAGCCGGTGAGCGGGGCGTCGATGAACACGAGATCGGTTTTGTCGAGCAGGGAATACTCGTTGGGCACCAGCTTGAACGGTGGTCCGGCGGTGGCGTTGGGGCTGTCGGTGACGATGCGGACCGGAGAGAAGGAGCCCATGTGCAGCCAGAGCGTGGCCGAACCGGGGCCCCCGTTATAGAGAAAGCTGACCGGGCGGGACTGCGGCTCGGCGCCGTCCAGCGTATAGGCCACATAGAAAATGCTGCCGTAGGGCTTGTCTTCCTCGTCACGAATGAGCAGCGTGCCAGCCGTAGCGGTGTACTTCAGCGTTTTGCCGCCAAGGGCCAGCTCATGATGGGTGACGACGCTCTTTTCCGGAGGAATGGGGGTGTCTTTATCGTCCTTTTTGTCAGCGCCGTTGTGCTCCGCGGCTGCGGCTGCGGCTGGGGTTGGAGGGCGGTCCTGCGCGCCAACGAGGGGGACGGCGCAGGCAAAGGCGAGGGCAATGACAAAGCACAGGGATCCAGGCACGGCGAGGCGGCATTCGAGTTTCATCAGGGCGGAAAACCTCCGGGAGCAATCAACAAGCAGGTTGGGTCGTAGCGGGAGTAAGAAGCGATTGGATCATCGTAGCATTGCGATTGCCGGGCGGGAACCAAGGAGCGCCCCTGAGCCGCTATGGCTTGGCTGGCACGGACTTTGGGCTCAGCAGACCGTTGGCACGGAGCCAGGTGTCGAGCAGGTTGGGCCATTGCTCGAGCGCGGCATCGCTGCCTCCCAGGCCCACGCCATGCGGACCGTTGGAGAAGATGTGCATCTCGGAGGGGACGCCGGCTTTCACGAGGGCTTCATAAAAGCGCAATCCCTGTTCGACGGGAACTGTCTGGTCGTTGAACGTGTGATAGAGAAATGTCGGCGGCGTGTCCTTGGTGACGAAAAGGTCTGGAGAATAGGCGGCACGAAGTGTTTCGCAGCGGTCCATGACGTTGAAAAGCTTGCAGTAGCTCAGGTGGGAGGTGTCGCTCGATACGGCGCCGATCCAGGGGTAGCCGAGGACTAAATAATCAGGCCGGCTGGAGACGCGGTCGAGGGGATCGTCGGCTTCCGGATTGCCGGGGACGGGCTGGGTGGCGGCCAGCGCGGCCAGATGGCCGCCGGCCGAAAAGCCGATCATGACGATGCGATCCGGATCGATGTGGTAATCGAGGGCGCGGGCGCGGACGGTCTGGATGGCGCGGCGGGCATCGAGCAGCGGAACGGGGAGCAGGTAACCATTCGAGGAAAGCCGGTAGCTCAGGAGGAAGGCGCGGAAGCCGCGTTGGGTGAACCAGTCGGCGATTTCACGGCCCTCGTGGGTGCCGGCCAGGTTCCGGTAGGCGCCGCCCGGAAGCACGACGACTGCCGAGCCGTTTCCTGCGCCGCGAGGCTCAAAGATGGTCAGCGTGGGTGTGTCCTGGCAGGCTTTGCCGTGGGCCTCGGGAGCGTCGCCGGGCCAGAGGCGGATGGTGTGGATGCCGAGATACGCGTTGTTGACGCCGGGCATGGCGCAGGGGGCAGGTTCCTCGGCGAGCAATGAAAAACAGCAGCTCAGCAGTCCGATGGCGATCATTGCAAAGATTCGTTTCAAATCGATCTCCCCCCTTTTTGCAGTAAGACCAATCTCCCGTTCCTGAGTCCCAGCCTCTACAACGCCATGACGGAGTGTCCCGAACAGGCGTTCTCGGACTGGAGGCAGATCTCTTCGGCCAGGCCGAAGCCGTACCTGGCGAAATAATACGCGGCGCCGTGGACCCGCTCCTGCAGGACGCCGCCAGGATACAACGCGTGGCTGATGGCCTCGGCGTGGCGGCCGAGCGAGGCTTCCTTCTGCAACTGGAAGTTGGCGGCCAGGCGGCGCAGGCGATTCATCTGGTAACGCATCTTGGCGGCTGCGGTTTGAGCGGAGCTGCCCAGGCCGGCGTCAAGCGCGGTCATCCATTCAAGCAGCGGCGTGAGCTCGGTGTTGAGCGCGTTGTTCGTGGCGGCCAGCTTCTGCTGGCCTTCGATGGGCAGGGCACGGGCGGCCAGCAGCTGGGCCAGTGCGGCAGCCGAGGCGCCTTGCTGGGCATCCTTGGCGGCGCCCGCAGTGAGGCCGAAGACACGCTCGACGCCGAGTTCATGCTTGCGCAGCAGTTGGCCGATGGCCGGCTCGACCAGCGTGCCGGAGAAGCGCGGCTCGGCCGGCGTAAGGCGGCCGAGGATCTGCTCGAACAGTACAGCGGACTGGGCGAAGTAGGCGATCTCCGCTGGGCCTCCGATGATGAGCGAGGTGGAAAGAAGAAAATCCTGAAAGACAGGGCGCAGCAGCGCAGACGGGGAGAGGCGCTCCGGCTGGCTGTCAAGAATGCCGAGCAGCTCGGCGGTGGAAATTCGCTGCCGTCCAGCCTGCCAGGTTCCATCCGGCTCCGCGACTGATTTCGCCTGGCGCTTGAGGGCCAGGCGCGCGCCGGTTTTGTCGTCGAGAAGAAACAACAGGCTATTCTGCGCGCCAACCGCCACCTGGGCGTGATATCCGGCGGCTTCGAGTTCGCGATTTCGCTCGAGGAGTCTGCGGTGAAGCTCGTCGGCCTGTTCGATGGCGGTGCGGAGAACGGGAGCGCCGATGCGGTGAACAGCGCGTCCGCTTGCGTCGAGCACCAGCAGGCCCTGCGCGGCGAAGACACTCGAGTAGAAATCGCCGAAGGCCTGGGCGAAGGTCCGGCCGGGTTTGTAGGCGGCGACCAGCGCATCCATGGCGTCGGAGCCACCGAGCAGCGCCCATGCTTCATCGACCAGGGGAAGAATCCGTTCATCGAGCTGGATTCCGCCGACGGGCCGCTCGAGAGTGGCCGAATCTTGATAGACCAGCTTCTTCATCTCGCGGCCGGAAGGAAATTGGACGTGATTGATTTCCTCAAAGTCATGGTCTTCGCTGGCCAGCCAGAAGATGGCGGCATGGGGGCTGCCGCTGCTGGTGGCCTGGCGGGCGCGGGCAATGGCTGTGGCGGCCTTGAAGGGAGTGAAGAGCGGTCCGCCGAACAGGCCCACCTGCTGGCCGGTGACGACGACGCCGGCGCCCTGACGGAGGGATTCGATGGCAGCGTGCTGGGCGCTGCCGGCAATGGTTGCCCGGTTCTGGCCGGCGAGCAGGCTGACCAACTCAGGCCAGTGGGCGGGAATGGCAGGGCGAGTCTGCCAGCCGGCGTCGGGAGGCAGAGAACGGTAAAACCTGCTGACAGCCGGATCGGCCGCGCAGTAGTCCAAAAAAAGCCGGTGCAGTCCCGGCGCCACGGTAATGGGAAAGCAATCTGCGGTCAGCAATCGAATCTCTTCCTGGAAGCTGGCATGGCAGCGTTCCCTTGCGGCCCCTGCCGCCCCTGCGCCTGCCGGCAACCCAGCGACCAAGGCTCAAATGAAATCAGGCTCTGTTAAGGATGCCACGCCGCATCCAATCGATGCACAAGTGAGCCGGGATGCCCGGGTGGTTCCGGTCGCGGTGCGTATACTTTTCCTGACGACCGATGGAGGAATCAGACCAGTATGCCCGACAACGAGAGCGCCAGACAGACCGTGGCAGCCAAGCCGGACCGAGACAAGAGCCTAAAGAAGAAGCTGAAGAAGAACCTGAAGAAGGCAGGCGGCGTGAAAGAAGCCAGTGCATCGGAGGCCGGGAAGAAAGCTCCGCAACCAAAAGAGGAGAAGACGAACAAGGTCGAGGCGAAAAAGAACAGGACAAAGAAACTGGCCAGGTCGCCGCGACCAGCGGAGGTTGAGACGGCGGAGGTAACCAGCTCGATCGTCGTGTACCAGGGGCCGCTGTTTCGCGTAACCCATGATCAGCTGATTGAGCCCGGCGGCAAGCCCAATGAGCGCGACGTAATTCGTCACAACGGCTCGGTAGTGATTCTGGCCGTCGACAGCTCGAAGAGCAGGAAGAATCCGTGGATTGTGGTGGAGCGGCAGTACCGCCATGCTGCCAACCAGTACCTGTGGGAACTGCCCGCCGGCAAGCTGGAGGCGGGCGAAGATGCGCTGGCCGGCGCGCAACGCGAACTGGCCGAAGAGACCGGTTACGCGGCTAAGAAGTGGAAGCCGCTGGTGGAATACTTTGCCAGCCCCGGCTTTCTGGGCGAAGCGATGAAGGTGTTTGTGGCCGAGGGGCTGGTTGCCGGCGATGCCCATCCGGAACCGGATGAGGCAATTGAGTTTCGCCTGGTCAAGCTTTCTGAACTCCTGAAGATGATCGAGAAGGGTGCCATCAAGGACGGCAAGACGATCACCAGCGTTCTGTTGTATGCGCGTCTGTTGAGCGAGAAGCGGATGGGCGGGAAGCGAAAAAAATAAAGACACGGATGTCGAGTCCGAACAGCGGAAGATGGCGCGCACCGGACAGAAGAGACTGGGCCCCTTCGAGCGGGCTCAAGGACCTGATGCGCGCCGTTTCTGTCTCCTGTTTTCCGGATTTGGTTCTCGCGAGGCACATGCTCTTGCCAGCCGGACACCTTCATCAACGGAGGCGAACCTCAATCTCACCTTTTGGAACGTTCCTGCGAACTTTCGTTCAACCTTTGGGGACCTTTCGGCGTCTTAGAGAGTAACGGGGAATGATTCCTCTCATCCCCCGGATTCCCCGAACGATGTAAAGAAAGAGGGAGCCTGTGGCTCAGTACAAAGGGAAAGTCAAGTGGTTTAACAACGCCAAGGGCTACGGATTCATCGGACGCGAAGACGGGCCAGACGTATTCGTTCATTATTCATCCATTCAGTTGGACGGGTACAAAA
>DATDLS010000234.1:0-4662 GCA_036519195.1 Occallatibacter sp.
GTAACTCCCTGTTCGCCGCAGAATTGCAGAAAAGCATCGAGGGTACGCAGGTTGGCTTCAATGCCGTAAGGCCAGAAGTCTTCTCCCAGTACCCCCCGGGCACGGTCATACGCCTCATGCGACCAGGGGATGGCGATCCGCGAATTGACGATGCTAGAGAGGCGCTTCATGCTGTTGTTCTTCGCTTCGTCGAATGCCCGATAGAGATTCATAGCAATCCAGGGATCGCGGCTCAAACTCTCGTTCTTGACGACGATCACATGCATGATGGGAAAGACGCCGGTATTGCGGTAGTAGTTTTCCTCGACGGAGCGATAGTCGGGCCAGAGACGCGCGATCCGCGGGTCGCGAGCGAGGAAGGCCGCCGGTTCGCGAGCGGAGATGATGCCATCCAGTTCACCGGCCAATAACAGTTCATTGAGCGACCGGTCAGAAACTTGGTCGATTTTCACTCCATCGGGAAGGTCGAGCGTAACCTTTTCCTTTCGTCCCGCCTCGTTGACGCCAGCCTGGACCCAATGAATATCTGCAAGACGAACACAACACTGGTGCTGCAGAAAGGCGCGCGCATAGATTCCCGCCGTCTGTGCCCATTCCGGCACCCCGATGCGCCGCCCCGCCATATCTTCGGGACATTTGATGCCCGCGCCCGTGGCAATATAAAAAGCAGATTGGCGAAAGACGCGGGAGGGAAAAACAGGAATGGCTTGAAAAGGTGCGATGCCTTTTCCTACCAGGGATACATATTTGGCCATGGAAAATTCCGAGACATCCCATTCGGTAAAAGAGAGCATCCGAAAAAATATCTCTTCGATGGGTAGCTCCATGGCCGTAAGGTCGATGCCTTCTGGACGAACGCGACCGTTTACAAGGTCTCCAACATGGTCGTAGTTGCTGATTGCCATCGAAAGTCGAATGCCCGGCATGCTCTCACTCCTTAAGGTGACACTGGCGACGTGAAGCAGGGGATGCCATCTGCCCGCACGGACTCTATCCACCTGCACGTTCTTCCCCATCTTTAAAAGCTGGCAGTTCGATTAGGCCTTTTCGAGGAGATGGCCCCACTTCTCGATGGTCGTGGCTCGAAGCTCCACACTGGACTCGGCGACGGGCGGAAATTCGTTCATCCACTCGTAGGGGCGTACGGCCATGACCACCGCGCGGGAGTTGTGTGCCTCTCCGGCACGTTTCCGTGGGTCCAGCGGACCGCTCCAGGCCTGGCGAATGAACTCGATGTCTTCGCTCGGATCGCAGCGGGTGGACATCGCCCAGAGAATGTCGAAGGGATTGCTAGGGTCAATATCATGGTCAACCACAACCACGAATCGGCCAAGGTAGTTTCCGGCGTGGACGTTGGCAGCCAGCATGCCTGCCTGCCTTGCGTGTCCCGCATAGGACTGCTTGATGGAAATGACATTGAAAAGCCTTCCACCGCCGGACTCGTGGCACCAGACACCTTCAACACCGGGGAGCCCGGCGCGCTCCACCTGGTCCCAGATCATCGCCGACTTGATGACGCACTTGCTGAGGGTGTAATCCGAAGGCGGCCGCATGGGGCAAGCCATGGTCAGGATCGGATCCGTGCGGTAGTAGGCGCGCTTGACGCGCATTACGTTGTCTGCGCGGACGGCGCTGGCGTAGTACCCGGTCCACTCGCCGAATGGGCCCTCGGAGCGCAGATCGTCGAGCAGGATTTCGCCCTCGAGCACAATCTCAGCGCGAGCCGGCATGGGCAGACCGAAAATTTCGCTTTTGACCGTGTCGAAGGGGATGCCACGATGCCCGCCTGCATGGGCAAACTCAGAGACGCCGTAGTTCACCTCATTGCCGGAGGAGAGAAACAGCAGCGGATCGTGACCGCAGCAGATGATGACGGGGCAGGGCTTGCCCATCTTGAAGTACTTCTCGCGGATGATGCGGCCGTGCTTACCGGGCGACATCCACACACCCAGAGTATTGCGGTCGTGCACTTGGGCGCGATACGTCCCCACATTGACCCAACCGGTGTCTGGATCCTTCATGATGATCAGATCGGCGGTGCCCATATAGCGGCCGCCATCCAGCTCGTGCAGAAAAGGGACCGGGAACTTGTAGAGGTCTACGCCTTCGTCGCGGTCGACATTCTCCAGGACCGGGCCGGAGTTCACGAACACATTGTCGACCAGTTTGAAGTTCTTCATGCGGTCGCGATAGGCGCGGACGATGTCCAGGGGACGCTTTGACATCGGGAGGCCCAGAGTGAGCGCGAGCCGGCGCGGCGAATTGGTCATTCCAGAGAGCACGCGAAAGCCGGGGGCATAGCCGGGAATGTTCTCAAACAGAATGGCAGGCGGGTTCTCCGGCCGCGCGTGGTAGATCATCTCCGCGACAGCCCCCATCTCCAGATTCCAGTCGACGCCCGAGACCCGTAGCAGTTCGCCGATGCCGTCGACACGCTCTAGCCAGTCGCGCAGATCGGCATGGGGCTGGGCGAAAGCGCCAAAGCCCAAGGGAGTGACTGCCTGCGAACGCTCTACTACACTCATGGTTTATCTCCTTAAAATTGTATAGGCTGAATGATATAGCTGCTGGCATCGTGTGGCGGTTCGCAGTTTCCCGGCCAGTTCGCTTGCCTGCACGGTTTAATTTGCACTGGCCTGTTCGTGAAGTAGCAATCCAGCGCGCATCAGAACGGGGTCGAGTATCTTTGCGCTGGCCTCATCGAGCGAGACCAGGGGAAGGCGGAGCTCCGGAGCGTCGAGCAGGCCGAGCCGTGACATCATGTACTTGAGCGGAATGGGATTTGTGTCAAGGAAGATCGACTGGTTCAGTTCGAACAACTCGGTGTGGATGGCGCGAGCGCGATCGAAGTCGCGCTGCTGCACGGCAGCATAGAGGGCCGCAACGCGCGCCGGATCGAGGTTACCCACGGCGTTCATCAAGCCACTGCCTCCCAGAGCAAGCATCGGGAAACTGAGAGCTTCGACGCCGCAGAAGATGCGAAACTCTGGCCCGATCCCCATGAGCAGTTCGGTGAGCAGCTCAAGATTCTGATCCGCGTGCTTGAGCCCCACCAAGTGAGGGAGTTGCTCGGCAATCTTGAACACGGTCTGCGCCTTGATAGAGACCGCCGCGCGCCCTGGGATGTGATAGATCATCAACGGAAGTCCGATGCGCTTGCCCAGGGTAACAAAATATTCAACGAGGCCTCTTTGCGAGGGCTTGACGTAGTAGGGCGTGACGACGAGCGCGGCATCGGCGCCGGCCTTCTCCGCATGGTCTGTAAGCTGCGCTGTCTCGGCGAAGGATTGGGATCCGGTGGCGGCCACAACCTGGATTCTGCCGGCAACGGCCGACACCGCGACTTCGAGCAACTCCATCCGCTCTTCAGCAGAGAGGCTGCTTGGCTCGCCCGTGGTTCCTGCGACCACAATGCCGTGGGAGCCCTGCTGGACCTGGCGCTCGACCAACTCCGCATACTTGTTGTAATCAACCTTTCCTCCCCGAAAAGGCGTAACCAGCGGCGGGAAGGATCCACGTAGAAAGGTCTTGTTCAAAGGCATCATGAAAGAAATTCACTCCTTGCCGTGTTAGGCGACGTGTATATTGACCGGGAATCAAACCTTGTGTGCATGAGTGGCCAAGCCCGGGGAGCGGTCAGGCCGTGCGGTTGGTGCTGAAGCCTTCCGCCGCACCCAGCAATTCGATGGGCTGGTCGAGGGTCTCCTGCCAGAGCAGCGAGCCCATCCAGATGTTCAGCGGGCTGTCCTGAATGGTGAGTTCGTAGACGTCTTCATCGAGCGAGGCGTGGTTATGAACCGCCCACCCTGGGGCTGAGAGCATCAGATCGCCAGCCTTCCAGGGATACTTCACGCCTTCAACCACGCTATAGCCGGAGCCGGCAAAGTAGTAGTTGATGGCCGCTCCGGTGTGGCGATGAGGACGGTCGACGATGTTCTTTGGCCGGATAGTCATAGTGGCGAAAAAGTTGCTCGTCGTGCCGTTGGTGCGCCCGGTAGCCGGGTTATAGAGCAGATAAAGGCGACGTCCACGGTATGACTGACCCAGCGATGCCAGCTTGGCCAGTTCTGCTTTGACCCGCTCCCAGGGAAAGTAGAGGGGTGCATGTTTCATTACGTCCGGATTGATCAGCTTCTCATAGGGCATCAGGAACGAGCCATCGTCGGAGATAGGGAATGTGCCGAAGGGACTCTGGGCCGAGGAGTGCTCATCGTGCGTCCTTTTCTTGCCGCCCAGCTTGGGCTCCTCTTCGACGATGTGGACCTTCATCTTTTCCAGGAGCGGCGAATTGCTGTAGGTCAGCCGAACCTGCAGATCGCTGGTGTCGTTGCGGTGCTCGTAGACCACCCACGAAGGGGTATTGAAGACGTCATATTGCCCGTACTTGATGACTTTGCCGTCGACCGTCGCCTCGCCGCCGCCGCGGATGCAGAAGTTTACCTGCGAAGAGTTGTGGCGGATCGGCGTGGTGCGCTCGCCGGGCTTTAACACCGAGATGGAGACTTCAATGCCCGGAGCCAGACCCTCGCCCACTCCGGTCTGCGGATTGGCGATCCGCGAGGTCCGTCTGCCGTTAGCCGGCGCGGGAAGGCTCGCCAACCGTTCAACTTCTTCGTCAATCGCTTCTTTCGGAATCGTTACTGCCGGAATCAGATCCAGCTT
>DATDLS010000235.1:0-21463 GCA_036519195.1 Occallatibacter sp.
AGATAGAAGCGGATAAAGACCACATCCATCTCCTCGCTCGTTACTCGCCAAAGTATTCTGCATTGCAGCTTGTGCGGCTGCTCAAGCAAATCTCCACGTTCAGACTCTGGAGAACGAACGGAAATTACCAGTTTCTCAAACGGCACTTCTGGAAAGAGCAAACCTTCTGGAGCGATGGCTACTTCACTTGCTCAATCGGGAACACAAGCAAGAACACCATCCTCAAGTATATCCAGAACCAAGGATGAAAACGGCGCGCTATACCCTCCACCCTGAAGGGTGCAGGTTAGGCGCGCGAATACTGCTATCAATCGACGTGAGAGCCCATCCGGGGCAGGCCCGGAATGCGCTCGAAGGCCTGGCGCCGATTCTGGAAGACGAAGGTCAGCTTGGCGCCGGCTTGTTTGTCTTCGATCAACGCCAGGGTGCTGATCTCAAGCGGAACGGACCACTTCTGGCTCCTTGGTCGAGTGCGGCCAGGCATGGATCCGAGCAGCTCGCCAGGCGATGGTTCTCGTGAGAAGGGTTTCAATCAGGCGGAAAAGGGAGCCGGAGGGGGCATGAGCAATCTTTATTTTTCGCTGGCATTGTGCGGGACTTCGATCCTGGCCGGGTTTCTGGGCGCAATGACGGGGCTGGGCGGCGGGGTGGTGATTGTACCGGCGTTGTGCCTGCTGTTCAAGGTCGACCTGCACTATGCGCTCGGGGCTTCGCTGATTTCGGTGATTGCGACTTCGTCGGGCGCGGCCGCGGCCTATGTGCGCGAGGGCTACTCGAATATCCGCATCGGGATGTTTCTGGAAGTGGCCACCACGCTGGGAGCTTTGCTGGGCGCCTATCTCACCGCCCGGGTCTCCGGCAACTGGATCGGGGTGATCTTCGGGCTGGTGCTTCTCTATTCGGCATGGACATCGCTGCGGCCGGCCTCAGGCAAGGCCGAGGGGCACGCGCCCGATGCGCTGGCGATGCGGCTCAATCTGCGCGGCTCGTATCCGGTCAACGGCCACCGGGAGGCATACGTAGCCGAACATGTGCCGGCGGCTTTCGCCATCATGTTGGGCGCGGGCACGCTTTCTGGGCTC
Source organism: Occallatibacter sp. (assembly GCA_036519195.1). Taxonomy (GTDB): domain Bacteria; phylum Acidobacteriota; class Terriglobia; order Terriglobales; family Acidobacteriaceae; genus Telmatobacter. The sequence goes on from DATDLS010000235.1 coordinate 1,083, forward strand.
TTGGGGATTGGTTCGGGCGCTGTCAAGGTGCTGGCGATGGACAAGGCGATGAAGCTGCCGTTCAAGGTTTCAACCACCACCAGCAACTTCATGATCGGCGTTACGGCCGCGGCCAGCGCGGGCGTTTATCTGACACGCGGTTATATCTTGCCGGGACTGGCGATGCCGGTGACACTGGGGGTTCTGGCGGGGTCGTTGATTGGGGCGCGGGTGCTGACGATGGCGCCGGTGAAGACCATTCGCAGGGCGTTTGTGGTGGTGATTGTGGCGCTGGGCATCGAGATGATTTTCAACGGCGCGACGGGGAGGCTGTAAATGGCTGGACTGAGCGATCAGCGGTTGGAATCTGCCATGGGGCGGATGCTGCAGTTGGGCGTGACGGTGTCAGCGCTGGTGGTGCTGGCGGGCGGGATTCTCTACCTGGTCCAGGCCGGCGGAGCCAGGCCCGACTACGCGCATTTTCGCGGCGTTCCGGCGGGGCTCAACAGTGTGAGTGGAATTATGAGCGGACTGGTTCATTGGAACGCGGCCTCGTTGATCGCGTTGGGGATTCTGCTGCTGATTGCGACGCCGATCTGCCGGGTGATTTTTGGCGTGGTGGGATTCATGCTGCTCGGCGACCGATTCTTTGCGGGGGTGAGTCTGGTGGTACTGGCGATTCTCGTGTCCAGCTTTTTCTTCAGCAGGTAAACTCCAGCGTCGCGGCTGCTTGCAGGCGGCTGCTCAGGCGGCGGCCTGGAGTCTTCTGGCTACCCGCTGCTGGCCCAAGGCGAGCATCACTTGGAACAGGCTCGGCGCCACGCCCTGGCCGGTAAGCGCAACCCGGCTGCCGTTGATGAGCACGCCGGCTTTGAGGCCTTTTTCTTCAGCAAATGCGCGCAGCAAGGCTTCGGTCGAAGCTTCGGTGAACTCTTGGGAAGCCGCGTAGCGCGCGCCTAACTCGGCCAGCAGAGACGGCACGTCGCCGGGGAGAAACTTGGCGGCTGCGGCGGGGTCGATTTCGTATTCGTCGGAAAAATAGGCGCGGAAGGCAGTGGCGAAATCCTTCAGGCTGCGGGCGCGGGGCTTGAGCAGGTCGATGGCTTGTTGAATCTCCGCTGCCGAACGGGTGGGCGTGAAAGCGGCCAGGCGCCATTCTTCTTCAATCAGCGGCAGGAGTTGGGTGGCAGGGTAGGTGCGGATGTATTCGGTGTTGAACCAGGCCAGTTTGTCGTTGTCGAACACGGCGTTCGATTTGCTGATGCCCTTGAGCGTGAACAGCTGGATCAGCTCTTCGGAGGAGAAGATTTCGCGGTCTTTGCCGTTTGAGTCTTTGAGGCCGCCGGTGGTCCAACCAAGAAGAGAGAGGAAGTTCCTGAAGGCTTCCGGGATGATGCCCATCTCTTTGTAGGCCATGACGCTGGTGGCGCCGTGGCGCTTGGAGAGGCGGGTTTTGTCCGGACCCAGGATCAAAGGCACGTGGGCGAAGATGGGCAGCTCGGCGCCCAGGGCGCGGTATTGGAGCACCTGCTTGGGAGTATTCGAAATGTGGTCGGCGCCCCGGATGATGTGGGTCAGGCGCATGTCGATGTCATCGGCGACGACACTGAGGTGATAGGTGGGAATGCCGTCGGAGCGGAGCAGGACGAAGTCTTCGATTTCGGCGTTGGAGAATTCGACTTTGCCGAAGACGGCGTCGTCGAAGCTGGTGGACCCGCCTTCGGGGACGGCGAAACGGATTGCGGCGGGCTCGCCGGCCGCGATGCGGGCCTGGGCGGCGGCGGCGGGGATTTGGCGGCAGCGGCGGTCGTACATGGGGGGGCGGCCGGCGTTGGCGGCATCCTTGCGACGTGCTTCGAGCTCTTCCCTGGTGCAGAAACAGGAATAGGCGTTGCCGGAGGCGATGATCCTTTGGGCCGTGGATTGGTAGAGGTCGAGGCGGCGGGACTGGTAGAAAGGGCCTTCGTCCCAATTGATCCCCAACCAGGACATGCCCTCGAGAATGCCGGCGACCATCTCTTCCGAGGAGCGCTCGAAGTCGGTGTCTTCAATGCGCAGGATGAGCGTTCCGCCGGTGTGGCGGGCAAACAGCCAGTTGAATAGGGCCGTGCGGGCTCCGCCAACGTGCAGGTAGCCGGTGGGAGAAGGGGCAAAACGAACACGGGGAGTCTGAGGCGCGGAGGGGGCTTCGTCAGGCATCGTTTGGGTATCTTTCCAATCACGATGCTAGCATTTCGCCCCCCTCACGGACGCCGACCCCAGGCACGGTTGATCGGCTCCGGCCCTCAGCTCAGGCCTGCGGCGGATAGGGCGGCTGGGAGGGGAACGGCGGGGACTGCCAGGCACCGATTGAGGGCGCCGGAACGACCTTCCAGTCGGCAAAAGCCAGGATGTAGAACAGGATGAGGCCGGTGAGCGGGAAAAGGCACAGCATGGAGAGCCAGGGGGAGAGTCCGGCCTTCTTGGAGATAAACCAGGTGGGGATGATGAAGATGACAGCCTGGAGCAGGTAAAGGATGGCGTAAATTCCTAAGAAGGCTGCGAGAAAGCCTTGCAAGTGCTGCGCATCGGGGTTCATGGATTCATCTCCGGCAATTGGATTTTGGGTTGCAGCCAAGGTACGGCGAATTGGAAGAAACTGCAATCGAAATCTGTCGGGGTTGAGTGAACCTGACCAGAGGCCGGCCCGATCGGTCAGAGCGCTCTACGCCCCGGTCCTTGCTCAACTTGACCCGAGCCGAATTGAGCGCGTCAAGCTGGTCAAGTCGACTTGTTGTCGGTTACCGATTCGAGGACCGCGTGATGGCTGCGAGTTCAGCGCCCCCGCCGGGCTTACAACACCCAGAAGTCTGTGCAGATTCCCTTTACGGGGCGGGGCATGGGAAAGAGGTTGTGATCGCCAAAGCGGACAAGCCGGTAGCGCGGCTGGTGGCGGTTCCAGTGCAGAAGCAACCCGAGCTGCTCTGGGAGTGGGGAAAGAGCCTGCCAGCTAGGTATCCGGTTCGTCGTGGATGACTACGATGACGACCCGTCGCCGGAGATGCTTAATCAAAGTAAGACAATACGTTGAAGCATGCCGGGTTACGAGGTGTATTTTCTTTCCGTTGGAGTTCTCTTCACGAGGAGGGGCTCCGGCTCCGGCCGAGATCTTGGCCTAAACCCGACACTGACACTGGTGGCGAATGCACCTGATGCCGATTGAATCGTTTGCGCTCGATGGCGACTTTAAAACTTCGAAAGATCAGGACCTCGTCCAGAACTTCCGTCGAGCGATGCCCTCGCTCAATGCGAGAAAGCGCTCATTGAAGCCAGGTGAAGGGTCGCAGGATTGAACCGCGTTTGAACGAAGCAAGCACACTGAAATCATATGCCTACAATTGAAATCCCATCGATGTGCGTCGATCACCGCGTCCGCCGCAAACCGCAGCGGCTCACTTCAAACGATCCCCCGCACAAAATCTCCTCGTATGCATCTTTTGACATCCAGACCATCGTAGGTGATCGACCGAGTAAGTGGCCGTACCGACGTGCTCAGAAGCGCGGCACATTGCGTTTCTGAGGATCTGAGCAGAAGTGATGACGATTGATCCGAGAAAGTTCACAGTCGGTCAACGCGCTCGGCGCGAAGGGCACGGAGTAAAAATGCCGTCAAAAACTTTGTATCGTCCTCGGTCGAGCGCACTTCAGAATAGGTCCTGCGCTCATTCGCGCCTCGAATCGCGTCAATCGTAGTCCAGGCGGCGGCCAGAAAATCCTGGTCCGGGATCTCCCCGGCTTTCGCCGCGTCGGCAAACATCGACTGAAGATACAGCACGACTTCCTTTTGCCAGGCGATGCTGCGTTTTCTGTGCTGCTCCTGGCGGTTGATGCTCAGAATGATCCGATACAGCTGCTGCTGCTCATTCCAGAAGGCGATGCGAACCGAGATAAACGCGGCAAGCTTGCCGGCCAGATCCGATTCTTTCCGCACTCGCTCCTCGGTCAGAGCAGCCAGCTTGGTCATCGCCTGCCGTACGGTCGCCTGATAGATCGCATCTTTTGACTGAAAATAGAGATAGAGGGTTCCTTTGGCCAGCCGCGCCGCCTCCGCAATGTCCTCCATGTGGGTCGCCACAAAACCCTTGGTTGCAAATACCTTCGCCGCGGCAGCAAGTATCTCCGCGCGCCGGAACTCGGCGACGACCTTCTGCTTTCCATCTAGAGCGGCTCTCGGCATTCTAGCGATCCTCAACTCTCTCCACTATAACTTTACCTCCTAGTGACCCATGGGTCATTGTAAATGACTCATGGGTCATTATAAGATGATCCAAGGAGTCATTGTGCCTGGACCAATCAGTGAGCCGGAAATTGCACACGTTGAGAAGGCGCCCGCAGATATCGTTCCGCAATTCAACAACAAGCGCCTTCCAGGGGCAAGAGTATTCAACCCCTGGATCGTGGCCGTCGTCGTCACCATCGGCACCTTTATGGAGGTGCTCGACACATCCATCGCCAATGTTGCATTGCCTCACATCGCAGGCAGTCTTTCCGCCTCGCTGGTTGAAGGCTCATGGGTGCTCACCAGCTACCTGGTCGCCAACGCAGTCGTGCTTCCGATTAGTGGCTGGCTGTCCTCCATTCTCGGGCGCAAGAACTACTTCCTGCTTTCGGTTTTCTTCTTTACCGTTTTCTCCGCGGCCTGCGGTTTTGCACCCACGCTGGGCATGCTTGTCCTGTTCCGCGTCGCTCAGGGTCTTGCCGGAGGCGGCTTGCAACCCTCCGTGCAAGCCATTCTTGCTGACAGTTTTTCTCCGCAGAAGCGCGGCATGGCGATGTCGCTCTACACGATCGCGATCCTCGTTGCGCCCGTTCTGGGGCCTACCGCCGGAGGGTGGATTACCGACAACTACTCCTGGCGCTGGATCTTTTACATCAACATCCCCATAGGGATCCTCTGTGTCTTCCTTACCCGCATCATCCTCGAAGACCCTCCGTACATGAAAGAGGCCAAACAGAGGGCACGCAAGCTCTCGGTCGACTGGGCCGGGCTCGGCCTCATCTCGATTGGCCTCGCTTCGTTGGAGATCGTTCTCGACAAGGGCCAGGAACTCGACTGGTTCGGCTCGCCGTTCATCATCCTCTTCGCCACGGTGGCGTTCATTACCATCGCCGGAACGATTTATTGGGAACTCAAGCGCCCAAACCCTATCGTGAACCTGCGCCTATTCAGGGAGCGCAACTTCCTGTTCTGCTGCATCCTCATCCTTTGCTTTTATGCCTCGCTATACGCTGCAACCTATCTGCTTCCCAACTTTATGCAGGAGATGCTGGGCTATACCGCCACCACCTCCGGTATGGTGTTCTCGCCTGCCGGTCTCTGCACGATGATCGAGGTGCCTTTTGTGGGGTATGTGCTCACCCGCGGTTACGATCCGCGCAAGATGATTTTCTTTGGCCTGGTGGTTGTCGCTTCATCGTTCTGGTGGATGTCCTCGCTCAACCTCGAGATCGCGGAGCGCGACATTATCCTTCCACGGATCGTGCAGGTACTTGGAGCCGGCATCATCACCGTTCCGGTGAGCACGATCATCTTCCGCTTCCTTCCGAAGACCGAAAGCTCACAGGCTGCCGGCCTGTATGCGCTCATGCGCAACGAGGGCGGCAGCATCGGCATAGCGCTTGTCAGCACGATGCTCCAGCGCAAAGCGCAACTCCACCAGCAGACACTCGGTGAGAAAATCACCGCTTCAAGCAGCCTTATGCAGCAGTACATCGCGCGCGCGGGGGCTTCTCACGGCAATGTTGCAGACCATCGCTACCTTGCCATGGCGAACCTCTACACAGCCATGCAACGCCAGGCGATGCTGCTCTCATACATGGATCAGTTCCGCATGATCTGCGGCATCATTCTCTGCATGCTCCCGCTGGTCCTTTTCCTTAAACGCCCTGCAGCCCAGAAGCACGTTGAACTGGACGTACACTAAGAATCGAAAGGAGGCTTGCCATGACGAAATTACTCCTGGAAAGCCGTCCGGTGTCCAGCCATTTAGGCAGCTCGAATTGCAACGGTTGACTTCAGGCAATGCGCTGATCCAGGTTGCCGAGTCGGTGATTGCCGGGCAGGTGATACGACCGGAACTCGGGCGGTTGTCCTGAGCCGGCGCAACTCATTTCCGCGGCGAAGCCGCCTTGCCACGACGCGCAGCTTCGGTCAATGCGGGAAGAATAATCTTCGCCATGATGGTATTTGGCGGAGTGGACTCCGCGTTGTACCCGCCTGCGGTGAAAACGGCGACGAGGTCGTGTTGCGGGACGAGGTAGATCTTTTGTCCGCCATTGCCCTGGGCGGCCACGACATCAACGTGCTCGGAGCCGGTGGAGGTTTCTACATTCAACCAGGGACGCCACCAGAAATAGCCATAGCTGACGTTGTCCACGTGACTGTGTTCGGCGATCGATGTGCGCACCCACGATTCGGAGATGATCTGCTGCCCGTGCCAGCGGCCGCCCTCCGCGAAGAGAATGCCGAGCTTGAGCATGTCGCGGGGGCGCAGGTGGATTTGGGAGTACTCCTTATCCGCGTTGGTCAGGTCGTAGTTCCATGTCCAGTCGGAGCGCGCGATTCCCAGCGGGCCAAACAGGGTTGCCTGCGCGAACTCCGGAATCCGCATGTGAACCGCGTTCTCAACGGCCCGGCCGACAACAGCCACGCCGCCTGAGCAGTAGTATGCCCGGGTTCCGGAGTCGTTGATCATCGGCAGATCGAGCGTTGCCTTGACCCAATCGGGCTCGTCATCGATCACTGTCTCGCGCCCCGGGGACGTAGAGCTATGGTCGTTGCAGTCCAGCCCGGAGCCCATGGAGAGGAAATTGTCCAGTGTCATGGCTGCTTTGCGGGGGTCGGGATGGTCATAGGTCGCGTAGCTCATCAGCGGCAGCACGCGGGCGTTCACCCCGGATAGAGCGCCGCGGTCGATAGCGATCCCGGCAAGCGCGCTGACGACGGACTTGGTGGCGGAACGAAGCTGTTGTGTGCGCCCCGCAGTGTAGCCATAGAAGTACTCTTCGAGCACCAGTTTGCCACGCTGGTAGAGCAAGAGACTGTGCACTTGCTTGTACGTTCCATCCAGGATGGCGCGCACGATGGTGTTCGCCGTGGCCACTCCAAAATCAGACTGCGCGATATCTCCGACGGCGATTCCGTCATGCAGGTCCTCGGGAGGATGGTAGCGATAGTCGGCCGGGGAATCCTGCCCTTTGGGACGGGGCCGGGCAAGCGCGGCGGACTCAGGCGTGACGGTTGTGGATACACGAGGATGGAACGTGCCATTCTGCTCGTACCCGGTGACCTTGCCGCTTGCATCGCGCGGGAACGAGACCGTTTGACCAATCATGGTGGTGAACCGGTCGACCCCCGAGGGCCGCAGTTGATATTCGGCTTCATCGAGAACGGCAAAAAGGCCATCGCCGTCCACCATTTCAAGCGTATGGCCCGGCGCGTCGGCGTATGTGCCAACGTAGTCTGCCAACTCCGAAGCGGCGGTTTGCTGCGCCTTGAGCCCGCCGGCGAGAATGATCGGAACAAGGGAAAAAGCCGCAAGACGCAAAAGATGCCCGTATGCGCGATAGAGTCCCAACTTGTCGCCTCATCTCCATTGTGTCGAAACGAATTGGATGAATTGCACCTAGTTTCGAAGCCGCAGATGGCAATCTCTCCACCCTTGGAATCGAGCCTTGGCTTACCTCTTCTGCCAAGCGAAACCATTCACCTGACCGTTCGGAGGCAGCAATCATTGCTTCCATCCGGTACAGATTCCCGATGGACGATAGCAGGCAATCACTAGCCAATCATGATGCCCGTGCGTACCTACCTCAAACGAAATAAGTAATTCGTGGATAGGTGCACAGATTGGGCCAGTGATGGCGAAGATAACGCAAGCCGAGCAATAGCAATTATCCGATTTCTATGGTGTAATCTCGAGCTTCCCGGTAGCGAATTCCCGATAGAAGCATGTCGCCCACGAGCCGTTCCCTAGTTCTATTCGTCACGCAAAGTCTTTGCCGGGTCGATTGCTGCAATACGCAAAGTTGGCAATGTAGTCGCAATTGCTGTTACGAGCACGAGGGTTAAAACGACCATGAGGATTGTGGAGATGTCGTACACGTCTATTCCATAGAGTACACTGCGCATTGACCGCAATATTCCTGTAGACAGGACCAACCCTAAAAGAAGACCGGTCGCTGAGGGGATCGCACCTGAGCGGCCAATCTGCGTCATTGCCTGTCCAACAGTCGAACCCAGAGCCATACGGATACCTATCTCGCGAGTTCTCTGAGTAACCATATTGGCCACTAACGCAAAGATGCCAAGCGTGCTCAACAGCAACGCGAGACCAGCCATGCTGCTTAGCAGCGCCACTTCGATACGCTGGGTCGTCAGCGTTCGGGCGAGAAGATCGTCCATGCCGTAGAAACCCGAAATCGGCAGACTCGGAGCAGCGTCGGCTAGTGCGCGCTGCATCTGAGCCGTTAATCCTGCTATGGGTCCGGTCGTGCGGACGATCCAATCCGGCTGAAACCACATATGTACCATCGTAAGCAACGGTGCGCCTGCCTGCGCCGCAGGAATATAGATCGCCTGCTCGGTCATAAGTGGTGCACCCGCGTACATACCTGAGTGAACAGAAACATCCCCCACTTCTCCCACGATCACCGTGTTCTTGTCGATCGTGCGACCTACAGGATTGGCCCCGTTATAAAACTTGCGAGCGAAGGCCTGATTTACCACGGCCACATGCTGGGCATTCGGACCGTCCGAGTCCGCAAAAACGCGGCCTCTGATCACATTCATTTGCAACGCATCGAAATAGCCGGGGGTTACGTAGATTTCGTCTGTTCCATCTTGCCTCCCGGTCTCCTTGCCGTCGCGAAGAGTGACCCAGTTGCTTAGGGTGGGTTCGTAGGGCACGCTCAACCCGGCAGCAGCATTCCGTACACCTGGAATCTGCCGCATAGAGGCGGTGCTCAGGTCCATCAGCTTTCTAAAGACCGCCGGATCGCTGAATCGGGCGTCATCAAGCGAGGCCTTTGCGATCAGGACTCCGTTGGGATTGAATCCCGGTGGCAGCGTCTCCAGGTGGATCAGGGTGCGAATCAGCAAACCGGAGGCGGCGAGCAGCACCACGGTCAGAGCAATCTCGCCGGCGATCAGAGCCTGACGCAGGCTCTGGCTGCTTACTCCGGCTACCGAGCGGCTGGACATCGACGAACGAAGATCCACCCTGCGTGTGACAAGCGCCGGGAGCATTCCGAAGAGGATGCTGGTGAGCAACGAGACCATCAGGGTGAAAGCCAAGACACGACCGTCGAGACGAATGTCCATGACGGGAAGAAAGTGTTCTGGCAACAGTCGCAATAGGCCACGCAGGGCAAGAGATGCCACACCGACAGCAAGAGCGCCACCCACGAGCGCCAGCAGCAGATTCTCGGTCCAGAATTGCTTTTGAATCTGCCAGCGCGAGGCGCCTAGAGCCAGCCGTGTGGCCACTTCTGCAGTCCGGCTCAACGTGCGCACGAGTGTCAACCCGGCCAGGTTGGCGCAGGCAATCAGCAGGAGCAAGCCGGCAGACAGCATCAGAGCCATCACCTGAGGACGCAGCGAACCGGTCTCACCTCTCTGAAGCGGCACTGAGTGATAGGTTATCTGCGCGCCGGGATTACTCCGTAAGAAGCTTTGATTATGGAAGCTCCAAGCCCTATTGATCTCTGCATTGGCTTCCTGCCAGGTCGCGCCATCGCGAAGCCGGGTGATGACTTCAAAGACAGTGCCAGCCCCCTCTGCTTCGCGGCTAGGCTGGAGCGTGGTGTAAACGGCAGCGTCTATTGGAGTTCTAGCGTCCCGGGCCAGTACGCCGACAACCGTGTAAGGCTCACCTTTCAGCAGAATAGGCTGGCCAACAATGCTCCGGTCTTGGGCAAAAATGTTGCGCCAGAGGCGATAGCTGAGAATAGCCGCTTTGGGTCCGTAAGGACGGTCTTCATCGTCTGAGAAGTTGCGTCCCAGCATGGGCCTTAGACCCAGCACTTCGAGGTAGCGGGCCGAGACCCGGCCGTCCTGCACGTATTGCACGCTGGATCCCGCCCGAAGATTGACTCCTGAGGTGCTTCCGAAAACTGCTGAAGTCATTGCCGGAACATCATCGCGCAACTGCTCCCACTGCTCTCCGTTAATATTGATGCGCTCGTCGGAAGCGTTGGCGCCGGTGACCCGAGAGTAAATTGTCCCCATTCGTTCCGGATGCGTATAAGGTAACTTCTCCAGCATGAGGGCATTCACAACCGAGAAGATCGCGGTATTTGCGCCGATTGAAAGCGCAAGCGTAATGATCACCGTCCAGGTGAAGCCTGGCTTGCGCCACAACTGGCGCAATCCGAAGCGCAGATTCTGCCACAGAAGTTCGACATCTGTGCCAGCGCGATGATCCCGTACTGCCTGCTTCACTTGCTCGACGCCGCCGATCTCTGCGAGCGCAGTCCGTCGAGCTTCGGAAGCGGACATGCCGGCGGCGATTCTTTCGTCGATGAGCATATCCGCGTACGTTTGCACCTCTTCGTCAAGCTGCTCCTCCAACTGAGGTTTTCGGAAAAGATTCCGCAGCGCGCTCGTGATACGCGACCAAAGTTTCATCTGGTTCGCTCCCTAAGTTGCCTTCAAAGCATCGGTCATGGCGACCGCAATCTTCTTCCATTGTTCCGTTTCCACTTCAAACTGGGCCTTTCCCGATTTGGTCAGGCAATAAAACTTCGCCCGACGGTTGTTGTCCGATTCGCCCCAGAACGAATTCAGCCAGCCTGCTTCCTCCAGCCGGTGCAGAGCCGGGAATAGCGAACCAGGCTTGACGAGAAATGCCCCTTGCGTAATTTGTTCGATGCGGCGCGCAACACCCAAACCGTGCAGTTCTCCGGCTCCGAGCGCCTTCAGGATGAGGAGATCGAGAGTGCCTTGCAAAAGACTTGTCTGTTTAGGGCTCATTCGCTTATACCTATCGGAAGACTATACGAGTGTGAACTCCTTCATATAGATTGTCAATAGGAGGATGGACTTGAGAGGGTTCCTACTCGGCCGGCGATGGCGACAAGAATTCATCCCTGCTCGGCCAATTTGGCAACATTGCCGAGGGGAGAGTTTGCCGGGAGTCATCCCAGGAACTGTAAACAAAAACATCGTAATGAGTGCATCTACGCGTCATGTAAATATAACGTTGAAAAGGATTTATCTGTGCTCTCGTGTCTGCGTGCCGTAGGTGGCGGAGCTATGGTTTGCTCGAAGGAGCCGATGAATGCCAGAATCTGCCAATGCGCCTTTTTAACATGCGTCAGTTCCATGCCGAGCTAGACGAGCAACGGCGCCGTCGAGGCCTGAGTTGGACAGAACTCGCCGCCGAAATCAACCGGACGTTCGAAACACCGGATGGCCCGAAGGTCCGGTCCATCGGCAAGAAGCTGGCCGCAGTGCGCCTCTTCGACGCGCGACGCATGCCGCAGGCCGAAAATCATGGCCGGCGCGCAGCTGCCGCGTGCCTTCCTGGCCCCGGCCTCTAGGTGATGTCCTCGGTGTCGTAGACAGGGTTGCCGGTGCGCTTTTTGGGGACACCGTGGACCGAGCTCAGCAGGTCTTCGACGACGTCTTCAAGCTGTCGCTGGGTTTCGATGACGGCGCTCATGCTGGCCAGCTCATCGGCTTCGCGGGCGCGCTCGACCAGCACGATGGCGTGGCACTGGGCGACGTGGTCGAGATTAAGGCCTTCCGGGGTTTTGGCCTTGATGCTGACCTGGTCGATGTCGATGCTGAGCAGGTCGGCGACGCGGGCGCGCATTTCGCCGGCGATGGGGCCGATTTTGGGTGCGGCGAGGACCAGGGTGGTGTCAATGTTGACGATCTGGTAGCCCGCGTTGGTGACCTCTTCAAGCGCCAGGCTGAGGAAGATGGCCGAGTCGGCGTCTTTCCAGCGCGGGTCGCCGGGAGGGAAGAAGCTGCCGATGTCGCCGGCGGCGACTGCGCCCAGCATGGCGTCGGTGACGGCATGGAGCAGCACGTCGCCATCGGAGTGGCCGGCCAGGCCTTCGTGATGCGGCAGCGTGAGACCCCCAATGCGCAGCGGGACGCCGGGTTTGAACACGTGCGAGTCGTAACCGAAGCCGATGCGTGTATCCATGGTTTACCGTACCTGTTCTCGAGACACTGATGACATTGATGAAGAACCGCGATCGAGCGGCGGGGGCATTACCGGGAGCGCTGGCGGAGGTAGAACTCGGCCAACTCCAGATCGCCTGGCTGAGTAATTTTCAGATTAACCTGAGAGCCGTGTACTACGGCGACGGGCAGTCCGGCGCGTTCGACCACCGAGGCTTCATCGGTGCCCACAAAGCCGTCTGCGGTGGCTTCGGCAAAGGCCTTTTGCAACAAGCCGAAGCGAAAGCCCTGCGGAGTTTGCGCCAGCACGACGAACTCGCGGGGAATCGTGGAGGTGACCAGGGCGCCGTGGGCGGTGCGCTCCACCTGCTTGATGGTGTCGACGGCGGGGAGGCCGACGATGGCGGCTCCGTGCTCGAGGACAGCGTCGATGGTGCGGTCGATGGTGGCGGCGTCAATGAGTGGCCGCACCGCATCGTGAACCAGGACCAGGTCCTCAGGGCCGGCAGGGAGTGCGGCGAGCGCGTGTGAGACCGACTCCTGGCGGTTGTCGCCGCCTTCGACGACGCGGACGCGGGCGGATAACTGGAACTCGGCCACTTGTGCTTGGACGCGCTCAATCTCACTGCCGCGGACGGCGACATAGATAGCCGTGACCCGCTTCACGGAGGCAAAAGCGCGCAGGGAATGGATGAGGATGGGCAGGCCGTTGAGGGCCAGAAACTGCTTGGGCTGCGGGCCGGCCATGCGGGTGCCCAATCCGGCGGCGGGAAGGATGACAAAGACTTGCATAACGGTTGAAGTATACAACCCACTGCATGCCACCTGCGGTCGGAGAGACCGAGCTCGCCAGGGCTACGGGGTATGCGGTCACTGCCATGCTTGAGCCCTGGGGCGCGGCAGACACCTCTCGCGCCGCCCCTTTCACCGGGGGCAACGGTTCGGTCCGGACCCTGGTCATCGAGTCCGTTCCAGCCTCAGGCGGCATTCAGGAGGCGAGCGGAGAAACTTCAGCCTTCGACCTGCTCGACGTAGAACATTTCGTTGGTGGAGCGGAAGCCGAGCTTCTCGTAAATGCTGCGGGCGGCGTCGGAACTGTGGAGGGCGACGACACGCAGTCCGCGGCGATGAGCTTCGGTCAGGCAGCGGTCGACCAGCTCGTGAGCCAGACCGCGCTTGCGGTATTCCGGTTCGACGTAGACGTTGAGCAGGTAACCGCGATGCTCGCCGGTGAGATCGAGCGGGTGCGGCGGCCAGTCGAGAACCAGCAGGCCCGCGCTGGCAATGGCGCGGCCGTCTGCCTGGGTGATCCAGCCGGTGTACTTGCCTTCGGCGATCATGCGCGCGACCCAGGGCTCGAAGTTGCGGGTCATGGCGTCAAGGACGGAGGGTGGTGTACTGCCCATGGCGGCAAACATGGCGCGGCGGTGCGCAGCGACCAGGGCAGCATCGGCGACGGTGGCTAGGCGGGTTTCCTGCATGCTCGTCAGTATAGGTGAGCCGGGGTGATACGGCGCAACCACCCTGGGGTGGCGTGGACCAGGCTGGCGCGGCCAAAGGGTATGCGGTCCTTGCCGCGCCTGAGCCCTCTTGCTGGGGTGAACGAGGCAGGCGCGGCCACCGGCATGGGGTCGAGCGCCGTATGATTTTGGGATGCGCGCACGGCCTTCGAATCGATTGCCGATGGATACATCTCTGCTGAAAACCGGGATGCGGCTGGCAGTGGGAGTTTCCGGCGGGGCGGATTCGGTGGCGCTGCTGCGGGCCCTCGATGCGCGCCGGGGGGAATTGGGGCTGGTGCTTTGTGTGGCCCACCTGCATCATGGGCTGCGCGGGGCGGAGGCAGATGCAGACTGCGCGTTTGTCGAGGCGCTGGCGGCCGAACTGGCGCTCGAGTTTCATCAAGCCCGGGTCGATGTGGGAGTGGAAGCCAGTGTGGCCCGCGAGTCGATTGAGGAGGCTGCGCGGCGGCTGCGCTACGGGTGGTTTCGTCAACTGATGGCCGCCGGGGCGGTGGACGCTGTGGCGACGGCGCACACGCAGGACGACCAGGCGGAGACGGTGTGCGCGAAGTTCCTGCGCGGGGCCTGGACTGAAGGGCTGAGCGGAGTTCATCCGGTGGTCGAGTTTGCCGAGGGGCGGGTGCTGAGGCCGCTGCTGGGGACGACGCGGGTTGCGGTGGAAGCGTATCTCGCTGCGCTCGGCCAGAGATGGCGCGAGGACGCATCGAACCGCGATAGGTCGTTTACACGCAACCGCATCCGGCATGAGCTGTTGCCGATCTTAGAGACATGGAATCCGCAGATCCAGGAGCACCTGGCGCAGATGGCGGTGCTGGCCCGGGATGAAGAGAAGTGGTGGGACGCGGAACTGGCTCGCGTGGCGCCGCAGATTCTGTTCAGCGGCAGGCCGGTGCGGGGAGGAGGACGCGCTTCGGGCGAGGCTCTGGCACTCGATGGGACGCGGCTGGCAGCCTTGGCGCCGGCATTGCAGCGCAGGCTGCTGCGGCTGGCGGCGGGGAAGATGGGGGTGCGGCTGGATTTTCAGACGACCGAGGCGCTGCGGGCTCTGGCGCTGGACGGGCGCGCCGGCCAGAGGCGCGAACTGCCGCATGGGCTTCGCGCCGAGCGGACGCCGCGGGAGTTGCGGCTGACAGTAGAAGCAGTCTCGGCAGACGCGCCCGAGGCGGTTCCAGAGTATAGCTCCGAGGTTCCGGGCGAGATTGTCGCGCCGGCATTTGGAATTCGTCTTCGCCTGGAGGTCTCTCGAACGCCCATGGACCCAGGCTCCCGGGGCCTGGAGACCCCGCGAGGCACCCTGCGCAACTGGCGGCCGGGCGACCGGGTGCGGCTGCGCTACTCGAGTGGCCCCCGCAAGGTGAAGGAGGTGCTGGAGCGGCTGCAGGTGACGGGCAGCCGCCGGGCAGTTTGGCCGGTGCTAGAAGTCGCCGGGAAGATTATCTGGATGAAGGGTGTGGAACTGGAGCCGGAGCAGGGGATCTCTGTGACCCTGGTGTGAGCTCCCCAGGGAAGCGTGCGGGGCTGGCCCCGGTGCCTGGTCCCGGTACTTTAGTACTCGCGCAACTTCTCCCGATCTTAAGAGCCGCCAGGTGCGCCAGGGCCTGTCACTAAGGCGGTTCATGGCACCAAGCGCCTTGGAGATGACACCGCTGACACTTTCGAGTATACGAAATGCCCCTGATGCCGACGAAGAATCAGCGGTAAAAGGTTCCCGGCGCCCTGCTCTGGGAGTACAATTTGAACTACTGCTCATCGGGTTGCGTGGTCGGGGTGTCGAACCTCCGGCTGCTGTGATTGTGCAGAAATGTGACGTAGCGTAAGTTTCGCGCGTCTATATATGTTGATGTGGGCGGACCGGAAGTCCAATTTGGAATTCCCCCCGCCGGGAAAGAGGATCCTGGTGAATTCGACCGTCAAAACGATCTTGTTCTGGGTATTTATTCTTGTCTGCCTGCTGCTGCTATGGACGGTGGTGCAGAGAAGCTCAGGCATGAGCAAGTCCGCGGACATTGGCTACTCTGACCTGCTGAGCAAGATTGATGCCGGCCAGGTGCAGGACGCCACCATCCAGGGCAATGAACTGCACGGCCATCTCAAGGGCTCGAAGGACGAGTTCCATACCACGATTCCTGCCAACACCGACAGCCTGGCCAACAAGCTTTATGCCGCCAAGGTGAACTTCAATCTGAAAGAAGTGTCGAGCAACCTGCCGCTGCAGCTGCTGATCAACATTGGCCCGTTTGTGCTGCTGGGCGCGATCTGGTTCTTCATGTTGCGGCAGATGCAGTCGGGCGGCAACAAGGCACTGAGCTTCGGCAAGAGCCGGGCGCGCCTGCTCTCGATGCAGCAGAAGAAGGTTACATTCAAAGATGTGGCCGGCGTCGATGAGGCCAAAGAAGAGCTGAAGGAAATCATCGAGTATCTGCGCGAGCCGCAGAAATTTCAGAAGCTGGGCGGCCGCATCCCGAAGGGCGTGCTGCTGGTTGGACCTCCGGGAACCGGCAAGACGTTGCTGGCACGGGCGGTGGCCGGCGAAGCGAATGTGCCATTCTTCTCCATCTCCGGTTCCGACTTTGTTGAAATGTTTGTCGGCGTGGGCGCAAGCCGCGTGCGCGACCTGTTTGAGCAGGGCAAGAAGAATGCCCCTTGCATCATCTTCATTGACGAAATCGATGCGGTGGGCCGCCATCGCGGTGCCGGTCTGGGCGGTGGACACGACGAGCGCGAGCAGACGTTGAATCAACTGCTGGTCGAGATGGACGGCTTTGAATCGAATGACGGCGTCATTCTGGTTGCGGCGACCAACCGGCCGGACGTGCTTGATCCGGCGCTGCTGCGGCCCGGACGTTTCGATCGCCGCGTGGTGGTGGGGCTGCCGGATGTGCGCGGCCGCGAGGAGGTGCTTCGCGTTCACGTCAAGAAGGTTCCCGTGTCCGACGACACCAACCTCAACGTTCTGGCTCGTGGAACACCGGGCTTCAGCGGTGCTGATTTGGCCAACATGGTCAATGAAGCGGCTCTGAATGCTGCGCGCATGAACCGCAAGCAGGTGACGATGTACGACTTCGAACTGGCCAAGGACAAGGTCCTGATGGGCGCAGAGCGCAAGTCGATGCTGTTGACCGAAGAAGAAAAGAAGGTGACCGCATATCACGAGGCTGGTCATGCGCTGGTGTCGTTCCTCAGCGAGCACTCCGATCCGATTCACAAGGTCACCATCATTCCGCGCGGCATGGCGCTGGGCGTGACCGTCTTCCTGCCTGGCGATCGGCATAACTACACGCGGGAATACCTGGAGGCCAACTTGGCGATTGCCTACGGTGGCCGCGTGGCCGAGGAGATCTTCCTCAACCAGATGTCGACCGGAGCGGGCAGCGATATTGAATCGGCAACCGACCTGGCGCGGCGCATGGTGTGCGAATATGGCATGAGCCGGCTTGGGCCGCTGACCTTTGGCAAGAAGGAAGAGCAGATCTTCCTGGGTCGCGAGATCGCACAGCATCGCGATTTCTCGGAAGAAACGGCGCGGCAGATCGATCTGGAAGTACGACGTCTGATTGACGAGGCATATCAGTCGGCGCACTCGCTGGTGGGAGGGCACGCGGATGCGATGCATCGCATCAGTGCAGCTCTGCTGGAGCGGGAGACGATTGACGCGGACGAAGTGAAGATGCTGATTGAGGGCATTGAACTGCCCCCCATGCGCTCGGTGCTGGCTTCACCGACGGACCTGGGCGGCGGCACGCCGCAACAGGTGCTGAAGCCGGATACGCGTGGCGGCCCGGGCTTCCCGGAAGGCTCGCCATCGCCGGCCTAAATCCCTGCGGTGGGTGAACCGCCTTCGGCGCTGGCTGCACCCAACAAGATGGTGCGGGATCGAGGGTCCGCAGGATGGCTCCGGGCTTTGGTCTCAACCGATTCACAAAAGAGAAGAGGGTCATCCACATCGGATGGCCCTCTTCTCTTTTGTCCTAAGAGGAGCTCTTCGCCTGGAATTAAACCTTGAGCGTCCTTGCTTCGACATGTTGGATGAAGGCAGATGGATGCCGAAGCCCGGGCGCAGTTTGAATGGATCACGCTTGGCTGCCCGGCAAGCCGATGCGGGCGCATGCGAGGATCTGATCGCGGTCCTGGAGCGGCCAGTGCTCGGCGGGATTCGCAAACCGAAGGACCCGGGCCCAGGTTCGATCGTGGCTTTATTTCATTCGGCACGGAATCGGGGGCGATCGGCTCCGGCGCCATGGATCGCGCGAGCGGGCCGAGCCTGGGGAAAGCAGGTCGAACGGCAGATTCTCCAGTTGCGGGCTCTCCAGGAAAAGAGGCAGCGGGACCGAGCGATCTACTTGACGCCGAAGACGCGGTAGGAAACGCCGACACTGACGCCGTAAGGCAACAGGTTATAGGTCCTGCCTGTGCCTCCTTCGGTCCAGCTGAGCCACTGCTGGTATTCGAAGTCGGGCAGCCGGGCGGTGAGACGCTTGGTCATCTTGATGTCCAGGCCACCGCCGTAGGCCAGCGACGTGTAGCGGCCCCAGCCGTTATTGTCTTCAAAGTTGAGCTTGCTGAAGCCGGCCAGGACCTTGACATACGGGGTGGCGCGCCAGAAGCGAGCCCTGTAGATGGGCAGGCGGGGGCCGATCAGGTAGTTGTCCTCGTAGATGCCGGCCAGCTCATTGAAGCGCGACCATCGGCCTTCGGCCTCGGCCTGCACCCAAGGCGTGAACTTGACGTCGACAAAGGCACCCAGGCCGTAGAGGGCGTTGGGGCTGGATTGGGGAATGCCCAGGCCGGCGTAGTCGGGCTGAAAGACGGAAACCTCTCCGCCGGCATTGATGGAGATGCCGCGCTCGGTAGCAGAGGGAGCAACCTGGGCACGCGCAGAAACAGCTGCTGCGGCGAGCAGGACGAGGAGCAGGGCATCGATGAATCGCTTCGTTCTTAAAATGTGCATTGGCTCAAACCACATCCAGTCCAGATTTTTGCACTTCTGCAGGCACCCTTGAGGATTTGCCCGCCGGGAACGGTTTGGTTCCCGAAACGGGCAATTGTCTCTCGAGATCAGACGCTACTGCGGATTGGGCGCGGTAGCCGGGGGCTGTTGCGGGGGGGGCGCGTTGGGGTCAGCCGCAGGCGCCTGTGCAGGCGGTGCGGTGTTGTCCGCCGGTGGCGGTGCCGCTGCCGGCTGGCCGCCGGCCGGAGGCGCCGCATTGGGATCAGCAGCCGGAGGTGCTGCATTGGGATCAGCGGCCGGAGGCTGACCCGCCGCGGGTGTCTGGGAAGCAGGCGCCGGGGCGGGGCCAACCGCAGCAGCAGCAGCAGCCGCCGCCGCGTCATAGCGCTGCAGCTTATAGAAGATGGGCGTGACTTCAAACGGCATTTTGTCGCGCGGATTCATGTAGGCATAAATCTTGGCGTTGAGCTGATGCACCTTGTCATCCCAGGGATCGGTCTTGAGCCAGAAGCCGAGCGGATTGGCGGGCCGCTGCGCCAGGTCGTCCCAGTTCAGCTTGGGTGACTGATGCTCGAGGTCGGCCATCCACGGCGTACCGTCAGTCCTCAGCAGCGAATCTCCGAGCTTGGGCGTGTTGAGCTGCTTCAAAGCCTTGGCGCGATCGACAAGCTGTGCGTAGTAGAGGCCGGCATCGGGCAACTGATCCTTGTAGAGGGAGTTGTTCAGATATTCCATGGCCCGCTTGGCGGCGTCCGCGTTGTCATGATCGGTGTGATACATGTCGATGCGCTGGAAGGTGGCCGTGTCGGGGAACATGAGCCGATCGTTGAAGGCGTAGCGGGTGTCGATGTGATGGCCCATGGCGATGTGTGCCAGTTCCATGGCGACCACCGAGGCGATGGCTGCTTCATTGGGCAGCGAATCAATGAGGCCCTTGCTGATGAGGATCGTGTTGCCGACGGTGGTGGTTTCAATGGTGTCGGTGAGCAGCACGCGGGTGTGAATCTGATCCGTGAATGCCAGGTTGTTGGGCACCTGCAGGTTGATCACGATCTGATCGAGGATCTTGTGTTCGTAGCCGTTGGGATCGGGGTTGAGCGGCGCCACCAGGCCGGCTTCGACCAGGCGATCGATGACGTTATTCTCAGCCTGGGTGACCCATGCGCGCGAAGCCTGCAGCGGGCCCACATCCTGCGAGTCCTGGCTGTTATCGACCGCGTCATCGACCTTCACGCTGACGTTTTCACTATCGCGCGTGGGCAGCTTGAGGGAGTAACCCCAGAAGTGGGTTTGCGCCTTCAGGCCCACGGTCTTCTGGCCTTCGATGCGCGTCGTTTCTTCGACGTAGACGGCAACCGGCAGCCATTCACCGGGCTGCACGTTCATGCGCCAGCTGTCGAAGTGGAAGTAATACTTGCTGGAGTCTTCTTCATTGGGACCGGTGTAGGTGCCGTTGAAGCGCACCACGTTGCCGTCCTGATCTTCAATCCAAACGCGGCCGAAGAATCGGCCCATGCCTTTGACCTTGGGGTGAACATCGAACACCGCGGTGCGCACGGTGCCCAGAAACTCATGGCGCACATAGCTGAACACATAATGGTTCTTGTCAAATCCGGTCGGATCAAGAAACATCATCTGCATGAAGCCGTTGGCATTATAAGTAAACTTTTCCAGTCCCAGGGCTTTGCTCAGGCCCAACATGGCGTCGAGCGAACCTTTGAAGAATCCTTTTTGCTGCTTTTTTGAGGAGCGGTCGGTG
>DATDLS010000236.1:0-9239 GCA_036519195.1 Occallatibacter sp.
GCACGAATGCGTTTCACGGAACCGCGTATGAATACCTGCGGAATAATGACTTCGACGCGAGGAACTATTTCGACGTCACCGCGGGTGCTCCGGCTTTCCATCAGAACCAGTTTGGAGCAAGCGTGGGAGGACCCATCAAGAAAAATAAGATATTCTTCTTCGGCAACTATGAAGGGTTCCGCGAGCTTGTGCCTCTCGATAATTACAATCTCGTTCCCAATGCCGACCAGATAGCGGGCAACTTCAGCGCCGACACTCAGCAACTGTACAACCCCTATGTGCTCGATCCCTCCTCACCCACTGGCTACGCGCCGCTGCAGGGAAACCAGGTGCCAAGCTCTTATTTCAGCGCCATAGGACAGAAGATCCTGGCCCTTTACCCGGCGCCGAACGGCTCTTACCTCAATGGCACACAAAACTACTTTAACGTGGCGACGACAACCAACAACTGGAATCAGTTCAGCGGCCGGGTTGACTACACCATCTCGGCTAAAGACACCGTTTTTGGCCGGTACACCGGCGAGTATCAAACCGTGGTGGCCCCCGGTATGACCTCGTTCAACTCGCAGACGTTTCCTTCGAGCCCAAAGAATTTGGCCGCCGGCTGGACGCATATCTTTTCTCCTCGCCTGGTCAACAATGTTCGTTATGGCTGGAGTCACACTGCGGTTGGCCTCGAGCGCACCGATGGTTACGATGCTGCCCTGGCCAATCCACTGGGACTGGCCAACGAAGAGGACGCGCCGGGCTCCTACGGTCCTCCGTCAATTGGTGTGAACGGATATGGCAATCCAGGGTCCACGAACGGCACCGACCTGGTGAAGGAAGGGCTGAACATGTGGACGGAGTCGCTGATGTTCCAGAAGGGAAGACATCAACTGACTGGGGGCGCCGACATCCGCTACGAACCCATGTACCTCTATGAAGACTGGTCAGCAACTTCGATAGGTTTCACTGGCGTTTACACCGGGGACCCGGTGGCCGACCTGCTGATGGGCGTGCCCGACACGACGCGGACTTCGCTTGGCAATCCCACCATGAATCTGAGCATGTGGTACCAGGCCTACTTCGTGCAGGACAACTACAAAGTCAATCGCAAGCTGGCGCTGAACTACGGATTACGGTGGGAGCATCGTTCGCCTCCCGTTGAGGCCAACAACCGGGTGGGCAGCTTCGATATTGCGACCGGTCAGGACCTGACCTATCCCGCCACCAAAGTGCTGGGGTTGGGGCGGAATATGGTCAAGCCTGTATGGACCAACTGGGCACCGCGCTTCGGGTTCAACTGGTTTCCCTCCAATAAGCTCAATGTGGATGTCAAGGGCGGATTCGGGATGTACTACCTGCAGCCAAATATCAACCAGTATGAGGTGGAGGTAGATACCACCCAGCTTTACGAGGTTGATGATTTCAATAATCCTGCTGTCGGTGTGCCTCTTGCCTTCAACCTGGATGGAACGCAGGGGCTGCCAGGTATGTACTCAACCGCGATGACCAACGGAAACTTCTCCGGGGGCGGTCCGACAGTCTCATTCATCCAGGCCAACGCGCCCACGCCTTATGCCTACGAGTGGAATCTGACCATCGACAAGGCCATCAGGGCCTGGCTCTTTGAAGCTGCCTATGTCGGAACTTCGGAGCGCCATTTTGAGGAGCGCAACGAGATCGACCCCCTCAATACGAATGGCGTTGCTTCTCTCTATGCTACCTGCGGAACTCCGCCGAACCTGGTAGGATGCTACAGCGGTGTTCAGGAAAACCAGGAGACCGGCACATCGAACTACCACGCCTTCATCGCACGTGCAGTGAAGCGGTTCAGCTCCGGATTCTCCGCGTCGGTTAACTACACATTGTCCAAGTGTCTTGGCACGCCCTATCAGGATGAGTTTGCCTGGCACGTGAACATGCACCTCGATTACAGCCACTGCACGGAGGATATCAACGAAATATTCACCGCGAATGGCATCTATGAGCTGCCGTTTGGTCATGGCAAAATGTTCCTGAACAGCGGCACGCTTGCGGACGAGATTGTAGGAGGATGGAAGCTGTCAGGGATCGCAACTCTTCGCACCGGACCCTGGACGACATTAGGGAGCCAACAGGACATTGGGTTCTTTGATGGCGCATTACCCAATCTCACGGGGCCCATCAACAATCATTCGCTGCATGGAGGCTTAGGGAGGAACTTCAGGCTTGGCCCCTATTTCAACACCCAGAATGTTGTCAACATTAGCGCTGTGGGAGTCCAGGGAGAATCGGGGACGCACACTCTTGAGAACCCGGGCTATCAGGATTATGATATCTCCGCCTACAAGAGCTGGAAGTTCGGCGAACAGCGAAGCTTAAGCTTCCGTGCAGACTTCTTTAATATCTTCAATCGAGTCAACTTCCAATCCGTCAGCACCTATGACCTTGCCAGCAATTTCGGCGATGTTTCGCTTGCTTATCCGGCTCGGGAAATTCAACTCAGCCTGCGGTTCAGCTTCTAATCTCATGTTGAGACTCGACCTGCGATTACCGCGAACGCTTGCCCTCGTCGCCGCCCTCGTCCTCGGCTGCTTATCGAGCAGCCCTGCCACTGGGGCGGCACTGGGGTCGAACGCAGAACCGACATCACAGGTTCGTTCCGATCCCGACCGAAATTGCCCCCCTCGGAATGATTTGGACGCAGCACTTGGCAATGCCAGCGCTCTGATGAGCCAGGCGCGCAATCAGGATGCGGCTCAAGTGCTTGAACCGCTTGCGCACATGAATTGCGACGCCAGGGCCAGTCTCTTGCTTGCTGCGACCTTCGACGGGCAGGGTGACGAACTCAAAGCGACAGCGGTGTTAGAGCGAGCGCACTCCGTTTGGCCATCGAATAACAGCATTGCAGCTTCGCTCGCTCGTGTGTATCTTGCGAGCGGTCAGAAAGACCAGGCGGTGAAAGCACTCGCACATTTTCGTCCGACTGCCCAAACGCCCGAGCAAGAGTTGGAAATGGCGGTTGTTGTGTATTTGGCGACCAATCAGCTTTTGTCCGCGCAGAGAGTGGCTGAGGAAGACCTTAAATTCTATCCATCTGTGCACTCCCTGTTGCTGGTGGCCAATGCTTTACAGATGCAGGGACGTTACCCGGACGTCAACCGTCTTCTGGGAGCCAAAAGAGGGGCCTACCCTGATTCTCCGGAGTTTTTTATAACATTGGCTGAAAGCGAATTTGATGCATCCATTTACCCTGCCTCACGCCAAGACTTGCAGCATGCCATTGCCTTAAATCCCAATTTGTACCAGGCGCACTACCTGCTCGGTAATGTGCTGTCGAGGATCAATGATGTGGATGGCGCCATGACCGAATATCGGCTGGCAATCAACCTCGCGCCCGACCAGCCCCGAACCTACTATCAAATGGCCCTTGTCCTGCGGTCGAAAGAGGATGAAGTCGGCGAGCAACAGGCGCTTGAACAGGCGCTGGCCGCCGACAATCAATACGCGCCGGCACATTGCGAATTGGGAAGAATACTTCTTGAGGCGCATCATCCGGCAGATGCCGTAGGCCATCTTCTTTTGGCGATTCAGTACAATCCACGCTTGGAAAGTGCCTATTTCCAGCTTGTCAAGGCATACACTGCATTGGGCGAAAAGGACAAGGCAGAACAAATGGTGCAGCGTTTGCAAGCTGTGAGGAAGGAGAATCGCCCCACTCAAAACAGCAAGAGCTTGAGTGGCTCAACCGCCGATGAATCGGCAACCAAGTGATTCGAGTGGATTGCGTCGCTGTTGCCGGAAGCAGGCAGTTAGCACATTCGTTCGTTCGTCCGTCGCCGCACAATCGGCATGCAATAGAGATCTCCGTTTCGGGAACGGGAAACCAGAGAAGAGTGACAATACGATGAAATCGATGTTTTCTATAAGAGCTTTCGGTCATTTCCATGCGCTCCTGATCTGCCTTGCGCTTTCGACGTTTTGCCCTTCGCTCATGGCGCAGGAAGCCAGATGGACGGAAGAACGGACCAACGCATGGTATTCCCAACAGCCTTGGCTGGTCGGATCCAACTTTCTTCCCTCGAATGCGATTAACGAGCTCGAGATGTGGCAGGCGGACACCTTCGATCCAGCCACCATCGACCGCGAGCTGGGATGGGCTGAAGGCATCGGCATGAATACGATGCGCGTCTTTTTGCACAATTTACTTTGGGAGCAAGATGCCAAAGGGTTCGAGCGCCGCATCGACACTTTCCTGTCCATCGCCGCAAAACACCACATCCGCCCTATCTTTGTTCTTCTGGACTCCTGCTGGGATCCCTATCCGAAACTCGGGCCGCAACATCCTCCTATTCCCGGAGTGCACAACTCGGGCTGGGTACAGGCACCCGGAGCTGAGGTCCTCTCCGATCCAAAACAGTATTCGCGGATCGAGGTCTACGTCGAAGGTGTGATTGGCGCATTCGCTCGCGACCCGCGCATCCTGGCGTGGGATCTTTGGAACGAGCCCGACAACGGTAATAACAGCTCATATGCGCAATCTGATGTCAAAAACAAGAAGGAGATCGTCGCGCGCCTGTTACCGCAGGTTTTCGCATGGGCCCGCAGCGTTCACCCTGTGCAGCCGCTTACGAGTGGTTTGTACGATGGCGACTGGATATCCGCCGCTGCCATGCCTCCCGTGGCTCGCATTCAATTCGAACAATCCGACTTTATTACCTTCCACAACTATGGCTGGCCTGAGGAATTCGAGCGACGCATCAAGCAGCTCGAACAGTCCCACCGCCCAGTCGTTTGCACCGAATATATGGCCCGAGGCGCGGGCAGCACGTTCGACACGGTTCTTCCCATCGCGCGACAGTACCATGTCGGGGCTATCAACTGGGGCCTGGTGGCCGGCAAGAGTCAAACCTATCTGCCATGGGACTCATGGACGCGCCCCTATGTTCTTAGGCCACCCACAGTCTGGTTCCACGACGTCTTCCACCCCGACGGGACTCCCTACCGTGAACGTGAAGCCGAGATCTTTCGTGAACTGACAGGCAAAGGCTAAAGAGCAGCGATATAAGTACCGATGACCAACAAACCGAGTGGTCGCCGTGGGATCTGCAGAATTGCCCGAAAGCCTTGGTCCACAGGCCATTGACGACATTCCTATCGGACATTACCTACCTTTGGCGGAATTCAGCCAAGACGGCTTTCGTCCTCTTGGATTACTTTGTATAGACGGTGATCCGGGCAGAATCCGGGCGGCGTCTGTCAATTCGCTCATGACTGCTTGAAGTTTCTGGAGATTTCCTGAAAATCTGTCGAATAGGCTGCCTCCCATCCGTCATCCATTCGGGCCCATAAAGGCGCTCATAATTGTTCCCAAGGGAGAAAAACTAATGCAATTTGCCCTACTGGTCTATGAATCTCCGGAAGCTTTTGCGACAAGGAACAGCGACGGAACCGACCCCTACACCGGTGCTTGGCGAGCGTACCATAAGGCCCTCGTCGAATCCGGCACCTACCTCGCTGGCGATCCGCTTGAAGTTCCGGAGACGGGAACCACAGTGCGACTCAAGGAAGGGAAGCGGCGCGTACAGGATGGCCCCTTCGCCGATACCAAGGAGCAACTGGGAGGATTCATCATTCTGGAACTGCCCTCGCTGGATGACGCCCTCGATTGGGCGGCGCGTTGCCCGGCAGCCGTATCAGGCACCATCGAAGTCCGTCCGCTCGCACCTCAATCCAAGCGCCGGATCACAGGATGAGTGGAAGCGGTCAGCAGAGCACTCACCGAACGATGGAGCGAGTGGCCCGCGAGTCCTACGGTCGTCTGGTGGCATACCTTTCCTCGCACACGCGCGACGTGGCCAGCGCGGAGGACGCTCTCAGCAATGCGTTGCTAGCCGCACTCACAACCTGGCCGAGGGACGGCGTGCCACAAAATCCAGAGGCTTGGCTGCTGACGACGGCGCGGCACTCGCTTATCGACCTTATGCGTCATCAGCAAGTAGCTGTATCGAGCGAGCCCACTCTCCAGCTTCTCAGAGAGGAGCAGGAGGAAGCGATCTTGTCACCGGAGTTTCCAGATGAAAGGTTGAAACTGCTCTTCGTATGTGCCCATCCGGCCATCGATCCGGGGATGCACACGCCGCTTATGCTCCAGACCGTTCTGGGCCTCGACGCAGCGCGCATTGCCCATGCCTTCCTGATCTCGCCGACGACGATGGGGCAGCGCCTGGTGCGTGCCAAGACGAAGATCCGTGACGGCGGCATTCAATTTGAAGTGCCCCAGGAGCGTGAACTGCCGCAACGGCTCGACGCTGTGCTTGAGGCTATATATGCCGCCTTCGGGATCGGCTGGGACGACATGGCGGGCGTCGACCAGCGCGGCCGGGAGCTTGCCGAGGAGGCGATCTGGCTCGGACGTGTCCTTCTCCAGCTCATGCCCGATGAAGCGGAGGTACGAGGTCTGCTGGCTCTCATGCTCCACTGCGAAGCCCGCAGAGCAGCCCGGCGAGGGCCGGACGGACGCTACGTTCCTCTCTCGGAGCAGGATTCACAGCAGTGGTCTCGGCCATTGATCGAAGAAGCGGAACGCCATCTCGCCGAAGCGGCGGGTCACGGTCGCACCGGCCGCTTTCAACTCGAGGCCGCGATTCAATCGGTACACGCTGAGCGGGCACGCAGCGGCCGGACCCAGTGGGCTGCGATCACTTTGTTTTACAAACAACTGCTCCGGATATCGCCAACGCTCGGCACGCGAACTGGATACGCCGCTGCGGTCGGCGAAGCGAACGGACCTGAAGCAGGACTCGCGGTGATGGATGGGATCGATATGGACGAGGTCGCGGTTTATCAGACCTACTGGGCGGTTCGCGCTCATCTCTTGCAACGGCTAGGAAAAACATCGAAAACCGCGGAGGCCTTCGACCGGGCGATTGGACTAGCCGAGGATCCAGCCGTGAGACAGTTCCTGCTGCAAAGGCGGGGATAATTTTTCCTGTCTGCTCTGTCGAAGTGGACTCTGTTCCCCCGTCATCCCTGTAGAGGCGGCTCAGCGGTAGTCCGCGAGACGCCTAATTAGATGGGAGCGGTATTTGACAATCGCTGACAGAGCAGTTTTGGTGACCGGGGCCAATCGCGGTATAGGACAGGCGCTGGTCAAGGAAGCCTTGAGAAGAGGCGCGAAGCGGGTGTATGCCGGCACGCGCCGGCCTTTTTCCCACTTGGATAGGCGCGTCACGCCGCTGATTCTGGACGTGACCAACGCAGAGCAGACTCAGGGAGCTGTCGAGAGCGTCGAATCTCTCGATATCCTCATCAATAACGCCGGCCTGGCGCTCTTCGATGACTTGAGCGATCGCGTCGCGCTCGAACGGCACCTCGCCGTCAATCTCTTTGGCACCTATGGCGTGACCAAGGCTTTCCTGCCGTTGCTCGCCCGCTCTCGGGGAGCCATCGTCAACGTTCTGTCGGTGGCGGCCTTAGCCGCGTTGCCGATCATTCCGGCCTACTCGATCTCAAAGGCGGCCGCGTTCTCCCTGTCACAATCGCTGCGCGCTCTTTTGGCCGCCCAGGGCGTGAGCGTGCATGCCGTCCTAGCCGGCCCCGTGGACACGGATATGTCCCGAGGCTTCGACGTACCGAAGGCCTCTCCGGAGTCGGTTGCGCGAGCCATCTTCGACGGAGTGGAGAAAGGGGAGGAGGACATCTTCCCAGATCCGATGTCAGCGTCCATGGCGGAGAGCTGGCGCAACGGTGCGGTCAAGGCGGCCGAGCGCCAATTTGCGGAGCTCGTAGCACCAGAGCCCGTCAACTCATAAGCAAGCGAACAGACTTTTCCTATTTGCGCTGTCGAAATCGACTCTGTTCGCCCGTCACCCCTGTAGAGGCGGCTCAGCGGTCAAGCTTAGCCCCCAAGGAGATGAACGATGTGTCCATTCTGTTTGGCTTCTATGGGACTAATCGTTGCCGGTGCGGCTTCGGCCGGCGGGCTGGCGGCGTTGGCCGCGAAGGTGTCTCGCAAAAAGAGCGAAGCAGGAGAAATTGTCCCGAATTCAAATCAAAGGAGAGATCAAGATGGCAACGAGCATGATTGAGAACCCGAAAATAGTGTCGCGAGAGGAATGGCTTGTAGCTCGCAAGAAACTGCTCGCCAAGGAGAAGCGGCTCACGCGCGAGCGCGATGCTCTCGCCGTCGAACGCCGCCAGCTTCCCTGGGTCAAAATCGACAAGAATTATGTCTTCGATTCAACGGATGGCAAGAAAACCCTCGCCGACCTCTTCGACGGCAGAAGCCAGCTCATCGTCTATCACTTCATGTTCGGCCCGGAGTGGAACGAAGGCTGCCCCAGTTGCTCCTTCAATATGGATCATACCGATGGCGCGCTGGTGCATTTGGCGCAACGCGACGTCTCCTTCGCAGCGGTTTCCCGAGCTCCCTTGTCCAAAATTGAACCGTTTAAAAAGCGCCTGGGCTGGCGGTTTGCATGGGTCTCGTCGTACGGAACCGATTTCAACTACGACTATCACGCCTCGTTCACCCCGGAGGAGGTGGCCCAGGGCAAGGTTGACTATAACTTCGATCTGGTTGAATTCCCAAGCGCGGAAGCGCCAGGAATCAGCGTCTTCTACAAGGATAAGAGCGACAGCATCTTCCACACCTACTCCGCTTACGCACGCGGCTCCGAGACGACCGCGAACACTTACAACTATCTCGACTTCGTTCCCAAAGGCCGCGATGAGGACGAGCTGCCCTTCTCGATGGCCTGGGTTCGCCATCACGATCGCTACGCGGACGGGTACCTAGCCGATCCGGATAAGCCTTACTGGCCTGCGGACGTTGCGCCCGCACGCTAAACATTTGAGCATTTTTCCGCTTCTCTGGCCTGCCACTGCTACGGCGACGTCAGGCCAGAATGGGTCGCCGAGCAGATCCCGCAGTTTGCGGATTGTCGTCGATCCGAAAGAGATCCTGAACGGCCGGGCTTCTGCGTTATTAAAATGAACGCTTGCACGGCACGTCTTACCAAGGAGAATTGCATGGCCGACAACACCATTCTCATTCCCACTCTCATTCCCACTATAGAGCTCGCCGCAAGGAATAAAGCGCAGTTCCCCAACGAGAGCCCCGGATACCGCCAGGCTCGCAACGCCCTCCTCGCAGAGGAGATTGAGCTCCGGCGTCACATTGAGCGCGTTGCCGCACTTCGCCGCACCCTTCCCCTTGGCGGTGAAATCCCGGAAGACTTTGCCTTCGAAGGCCATAATGGCACGGTCCGCCT
>DATDLS010000237.1:0-2625 GCA_036519195.1 Occallatibacter sp.
AACCCAAGGCATTGGTATCGGAATGTGACCGATGCCAACGATGAAATGGGGGCTTCGCCAGCCTCCACTTCGTCTGCTGTTAATTCCGCGGCAAGGGAAGGAGGAACTCAGATGACCAAACCGACAGTCATGCCTGGCAACGTCAAGATTGTTCGCACAGGGATCGTCGAAATGCCCAAGGCTGTGGGCTGCGCTGTCGCGCGAGATGTGAATTGGCACATCAGAACGACGTACCGGGAGATCGGCCGCCAAATCGGGAAGTTTGAAGAGCTGGTTAAACAACCGGCCGTAGACCTGACCCGGCAGCACCGTCGCGGTTTCGCTCGTCGAAACTCCTGGCAAGCGGGCGCATTTGATCGTGCCCGGCCCGAACGGAAGATTTGCCAGACGCTGTCTGGCGAATCACGAACAGGCATTGTTTCGAACAACATAGAACGCAATCTTTCAAGTATCCTAAGAGCTGCCGCGCGCTCTCACTCGCCGTGCTTTCCCCTCCTTCGGCTAGTTTCCAGGAGGAATCGAGAAGCGCGGAACTTCTCGGAGACTGAAGCCCTCGATTCGGGCTAGCGTGTCCGGCAGCACGAACCGCCAGATCGGCAGCCAGTTCTTGTGATCCGATGGCGCACTCACCGAACCTAGGCGCCACGCCCCTGAAGGATGAAACCGCCGACCCGGCGATACCATCGCGCTGGAAGAAATCACGAAAGACCGGTTCCTCCTTCGAGAAACAGGAATAAGGCCCTGGTACCAATTTGCGGCGTCGCATCGCCGCGGATTGATCCTTCCATCTCCCGAATGAGCTAATCTGCCGCGCGTCGAAGGTCTTGAACGCGCCGAGGCGTGAGTTCTGTTGTATGACTGCTGTCAAAAAACGCGAAAAACCATCGGGATTGGAGAAGGAAGCCATCCGTAGAATCGAGAACTGGCTGTCAGCTTACCGCGCCGGACAACTGATCGGGAGCCTGGCCGAACGCGCAGAACTGATTCGCACGATCCTCGACGACTACCACGGCACCAAACGTCTGAGGCTTGATGTCATATGCCCAGCACTCGGGAGCACCGAACGCACCCTGCAGCGTGAATTCAAAAGGCAATATGGCGTATCGATGAATGAATTTCAGGATCGTGCCCGCCTTGGTCGCGCCATCTGGTACATGAATACGAATCCAGACGTGAAGATGAGCGCTCTGGCCTCGGAGTTGGGATACGACCGGCTGAGTGAATTTTCCCGATTCTTTCGCAATCGAACAGGGCTAAGTCCCACTGCTTATCTCGACCAGGTCATCAAGGGTGGTTCCCAGGGCGGTAGTCATGAGCAAGGTCACTGAGGCCGCGGGCGGCTTCCCTGAGGTCCGGACCACCCCTCTCCAAATCGCTGTCAACTTCCAGCCGGTCGATGAGAGATGTTACCCGATCGAGGAATGTCCGATTGGCTCGATCCGGTCCGCCATGGAGCAACGAACGATAGAGTGCGCTCTGAACACACATCTCGGTGTGATTGCCTTGCGCAGCAATCGAGCCGTCTTCGAGCAGAAAAACGCGGTCCACCCAATTCAACGCCTTCACGCGGTGCGAGATGACAATGAGCGTCCTCTCAGGCCGGAGATCCCTGATGGAGCCTAAGACGGCAGCCTCGGTAGGCGCATCCAGCGCGGAGGTTGATTCGTCGAGGATCAGAACGGCAGAGTCTCGGAGCAGAGCCCGAGCGATTGCGAGACGCTGCAACTCCCCGCCCGAGAGTCCGGAAGCTGCCGCCTGGAGCGGATGATCAAGGCCGCGTTCGAGCCGCCCGAGCACCGATTCAAGCTGCGTGGCGGCAACAACTTTTTCTAAGTCACGCCAGCCGGCATGCGGATTCGCGCAGAGCAGGTTCTCGCGAATCGTTCCCTGGAAGAGTACCGGTGTCTGGGGCACATACGAGATATAGCTGCGCAATGCGGCGAGTGTGTAATCCGCAGTTCTCCGTTGATCGACGAGGACCGAACCGCTCCATGGGTCGGCGAGCCGCACGAAGAGCCGAGCCAAAGAAGATTTTCCAGATCCACTCAAACCCACAATTGCAGCGGACTCTCCAGGCCTGATCTCGAGATTGATGTTGCGCAGAATGTCGCGCTCAGCTGTGTAGCGAAAATAAACATCCTCCATCTTGAGCCCGGAGTGCAGGCGCGGCGTGACGATGACAATCGTTCCGGTATCCGCCACAGACGGCTGTTCGCTGGTTACGTCAAGGACCCGCCGGGCACTGGCCAGCATGCGCTGCGACCGGGCATAGAGCTCCATCGCGGAGGAAACCGGTTCGAAGATACGGGTCGTATAAGAGTAAAACGCCACAATGGTTCCAAGCGTGAGTGCTCCGGCAGCAAACTCGTGAACACCGAATTCAAGCGCAAAGAGAATTGCGAGGGCCAGAACAGAGCTCACCGCGATCGTGAAGACCATCTCCGTGCGCCGCTGGCGCCACTGCGCCCGTACAACTTCGGACCAGGTCGCGACGCTCTCCTTCATTCGGGCCTCGCCCGCACCAAGAAGCTCAAATTGAATCATCCCGCCGAGATGTTCCGCGATTCTCCCTATCGCCCATCCTCTTCCTTCCTGTGTCTCTCTTGCCCGGTCTTGAATCAGCGA
>DATDLS010000238.1:0-2165 GCA_036519195.1 Occallatibacter sp.
GGCGGCAAGGCTGCCGAGGCCGGCGCCAAACCGCGCTAACGACAGGGATTAAGGACCAGAGACCCGGGGACTGCAACAGGAGACCGGGCGCTCGGGGAGATTGAGGAAGAGACCAATGGCTGTAGTCGAGACAACAAAGGAGTTCCGGGCCGAAGCCAGGTTCCAGCGCGTATCGCCGCAGAAGGCGCGGCTGGTGCTTGATCTGATCAAGGGCCGGGGGGTGGAAGAGGCGCTGACGACGGCGGCCTTCACCAAGAAGCGCATCGCGCCGGTGATCCACAAGCTGCTGATTTCAGCCGTGGACAACGCCAAGTACCTGGCCGGCGAGCAGGGGCTGGATCTGGACGTGGACAATCTCTATGTCAAGCAGGCCCTGGCCAACGAAGGACCGCGCATGAAGCGCATTCGTCCCGCTCCCATGGGTCGGGCCTATCGCTACCAGCGCCGCTTGACGCACATCATTCTGTCGGTGGCCGAGCGCCCCGGCAAGGCGAACCTGGTGACCAAGGCCGAAGAGTCCAAGGCTGCCAAGACGCCCAAGGGCAAGGCCGCGGCTGCGCCCAAGAAGGCAGCACCGAAGAAGAAGGCCAGCAACAAGGCCTAGAGGTTTGAGAGGAAGCATATGGGACAGAAAGTCCATCCTTACGGATTCCGGCTGGGCGTCAACAAGCCGTGGCGTTCGCGCTGGTTCTCTGAGCGTGACTATGACAAGTTGCTGGTTGAGGACGTGAAGCTGAAGGCTGAGTTGCGCGAGAAGCTGAAAGCCGCCGGCGTGAGCTCGGTCGAAATCGAGCGCCCGGGCAACAAGCTGCGCTTCCTGATCCGCACCGCGCGTCCGGGCATCGTGATTGGGCGCAAGGGTGCGGAGATCGAAAAGCTCAAGACGGAGCTCGGCAAGCGCACCAGCCGCGACGTGTTCATCGACATCATCGAGGTGAACAAGCCGGAGCTGGACGCCCAGCTGGTCTCGGAGAACATCGCTCTGCAGCTGGAGAAGCGCGTCAGCTTCCGCCGGGCGATGAGGAAAAGTGTGGACTCGGCGCTGCGCTTCGGCTGCAAGGGCATCAAGGTACGTGTCTCGGGCCGTTTGAACGGCAATGAAATCGCAAGGTCTGAATGGTACCTGCAAGGCCGTTTGCCGCTGCACACGCTGCGCGCCGACATCGATTACGGTTTCACCGAAGCGCACACCACGTATGGCGTGATCGGCGTGAAGACCTGGATCTATCGCGGCGACATTTACGAGCAGAAGCGCCGTCAGGCGCCCGCGGTGGGCACGAGCGTGTTTTAGGGCAGCGATCGCAGGATCAGGGCTGGGGGATCAGTTTTTCTCAGCCCTCGATAACGGGATCAGCTAGTTTGTTGGGACTGCATGGTTGTTGAGATTTGTTTTAAGCGGCCCGGGACGCCGAGCTGGAGCAGCGGATCAAAGACCGATCCCTGCAATCCGGCCCCTGAGCTTCGGGTTTTGAGGATTTCGCTATGTTGATGCCAAAGAAGGTGAAGTACCGCAAGCAACAGAAGGGCAAACGCCGCGGCAAGGCGTGGCGTGGCTCGTCGCTGTCGTTCGGCGAATACGGGCTGAAGGTGCTGGAGTGCGGTTACATTACCGACCGCCAGATTGAAGCCAGCCGTATCGCCATGACCCGGTTTATCAAGCGCGGCGGCAAGATCTGGCTGCGCCTGTTCCCGGATAAGCCGATCACCAAGAAGCCGGCCGAAGTTCGAATGGGCTCGGGCAAAGGCGCGCTGGATCACTGGGTCGCGGTGGTGCGGCCGGGCAAGATCCTGTTCGAGATGGAAGGCGTGGCTCCGGAGATTGCTCAGGAAGCCATGCGTTTGGCCTCGAACAAGCTGCCGCTGAAGACCAAGTTCGTGATGCGCCCCGGCGCGGAGAAGGTTGTGGCCGCGGCCAAGTAAGGGTGAATCCCCGGTCTGCCATCAAGCCCGATCCGGGCCAGGTGAGACTGGGGCACCGACAAGTGAGAGTAGGACGCGCTGCTCTGACCCCGCGAGGGTTGGCCGAGCGCCGGAGAGAGAAGCAGAGATGGAACTGGAAAAGATTCGCAACCTGAGCGACGAGGAACTGACGCACCAGGAGAAGACCACGGCCGAGCAGCTGTTCCGGCTGCGCTTTCAGGTCTCGCTGGGACAGAACGACGGAG
>DATDLS010000239.1:0-2233 GCA_036519195.1 Occallatibacter sp.
TTTGCAGTAGTTGCCATAAATCCTCTTATCCCTTGGGCGACCTGACTTACGCCCCTTGGCGGAACGGCATCCCGAAGTGCTTCAGCAGCGCCCTGGCGTGGTTGTCGTCCCTGGCCGTGGTCACAATGGTGATGTTCATGCCCTTCAGCTTCTCCACCTTGGAATAGTCAATCTCCGGGAAGATCAGCTGGTCGCGCAAGCCGAGCGTGTAATTGCCGCGCCCGTCAAAACTCTTTGTCGAGACGCCCCGGAAGTCGCGCACGCGCGGCAGCGCCGTCGAGATCAGCCGGTCCAGAAACTCGTATGCCTTTTCGTTGCGCAAGGTCACCATGGCGCCAATCGACATGCCGGCACGCACCTTGAAGGCCGCAATCGACTTCTTGGCCTTGGTCGTCACCGGCTTCTGCCCGGTAATGTTGGCCAGGTCGGCAACCAGCGGATCCAACAGCTTGGTGTTGCCCGTCGCTTCGCCCAGTCCCATGTTGATGACGATCTTTTCAAGCCGCGGCACCGCCATCGCATTGTCGAGATCCAGCTCCTTTTGCAGAGCCTGCTTGATCTCTTTGTGATACTTCTCTTTCAATCGTGCTGCCATGTTCCTTTGCTCTCTTTCTTCCGGTCCCCGGAGTGGTCGCCTTGAGCGACCGTGTACCGCTTCGGAAGGTTCTTGCCGTACGGGCCAGACGCCGTTGAGCGCCGTTCCCGTGCCGGCTCCGGATCGTTCTCGTCAGCCTGCGGAGGGTGATCTGTGGGAGTTTCTGTTCACTCGCCGCAGGTCACTACTTCTTGGTGGGCAGCGTCTGCCCACACTTCTTGCACACCCGAACCCTGCTGTCGCCTTCGACCTTGTAGCCCACCCGGACCGGTCCGCAGTTGGGGCACACGATCATGATGTTCGACACGTTGATGGGCGACTCCTGTTCCGCGATGCCGCCCTTGGTCCGCTGCCCCTGCTTGCCGGAAACCGTCTTCTTGACCACGCGCACATGCTCGACCAGCACCGTTCCCTTGTCCGGGAACACGCGCAGCACACGGCCCGTCTTGCCGCGGTCCGAGCCCGTCAGAACCTTGACCGTATCGTTGCGATGAATATTCAAACTCGGCATCTTCTTCTCCATTGCGGGGGTCTCAGCTCAGCAATCAGGGGTCTTTTTTGAACCCTTGATTCGCTGCCCCCCGGATCCCTGCCTTTAAACTACTTCCGGGGCCAGCGAAACAATCTTCAAAAACTTCTTTTCACGCAGTTCCCGAGCCACCGGTCCGAACACGCGCGTGCCCACCGGCTCATGCGCATCGTCAATCACCACCGCCGCATTCTCGTCGAAGCGGATGTAGGTGCCGTCGCGGCGGCGATATTCCTTGCGGGTGCGGACGATGACCGCCTTGACCACCTTGCCCTTTTTCACCGTGCCGTCCGGCGAAGCTTCCTTCACCGCCGCGGTCACAATGTCGCCCAGACCGGCCTTCTTGCCCAGGCCGCCGCCCAGGGGCAGAATCACTTGCAGCTTGCGCGCGCCGGAGTTGTCGGCCACCGCGAGCATGGTTCTCATTTGCACTGCCATGGGTTGTTCTCCTCTTCGCTCGCCTTACTTTGCCGCAGCGGCCAACTTGGCCTCTGCCGCGTCTTCAATCTGACCGAGCGACGAACGCCGCACAATCTCTTCCAGGTTCCAGCGCTTCAGTTTGCTCAGCGGACGGGTCTCGCGGATGCGCACCACGTCGCCCAGCCGTGCCGAGCTCTGCTCGTCATGGGCGTAAAACTTCTTGGTCGTGCGCACGATGCGCTTGTACTTGGGGTGCGCCTTGCGCATCTCCACTTCGACCACGATGGTCTTCTGCATCTTGGTCGAAACCACGTTGCCGACCTTCTCGTTGCGCCGCGCGCCCGTTGCCGCCGGCGTCTGTACTGCCTCTTGAGTCGCCGCCATTTAGCGCGCTCCCTTCTTCTTCTTGCCCGCTGCCGGCACGTGTTCCCCGGCTACGTCTTTCGCTTTGGCCATGTCCGGACTCGCGCCGCGGATCCCCAGCTCGCGCTCCTTGGACACGGTCTTGATCTGGGCAATCTCCTTGCGCAGCTGACGGAGCTTCTTCACTCCGTCGTTCTGTCCCAGCGAGACCTGAAAGCGCAGCCGGAACAGCTGCTCGGCCGTGGTCTTCTCCTGGTGCGTCAGTTCCTCGTCGCTCAGGTTGCGAATCTTTTCCAGTTCCATCTCTGCTTCTCTCTCCGGCGCTC
>DATDLS010000240.1:0-17094 GCA_036519195.1 Occallatibacter sp.
GCGAAAGGTCAATCGGTACCATAGTCTGGATCAGTGATCTACCCCGACCCTAATCCGGCGTAGCCGGAACCAAAATGGGCATAAGACCGGGATCACGATCAGTTTTGAAGACCCAATGAAATTGTTGAGCGTTCTGAAAAAGACAGCAAACGCATAAAGCATGAAAAACGCCACCCCAACCCGGAGTGGCGTTTTTCATGCAGAGCAGACCGCGTTTACTTCTTTTTCGGGGGAGTCTTGGTCGCGGCTCGCTTCGCCTTTTCCGCGCCGTCCCCAGCCGGAACGGGAGTCGTCTCGTCTTCCTTGGCGCCAAGGAACTTTACGCCTTCCAGGTTGTGCTCGCCCATCACATGCAGGCGCAGAAAGTTCGTTGAGCCGGACTTGGTGCGCGTGCCGGCGACAATCGCGATGACTTCGCGTGGCCGCACATAGCCGCCCTGTTCGAGCAGGCTTTCAGCCACATCGACGAGCGCTTCGGTCGAGTTCACCTTGGGGCAGCGGATGGGGGTTGTGCCCCAGAGCAGGTTCATTCGATTGATAGTCACTTCAATCGGGCTCAAGGCAAAGATCGGCGAAGTAGGATGATACTTGGAAAGCTGCCGCGCCGTGACGCCAGACTCGGTGAACAGGGCGATGCCGCGCAGGTCCAGATCGTCTGCTGCGTGGGCGGTTGCTTCGCAGATGGTTTCGGCAATCGAGAGATGGCTGCCGCGTTCCCGCGGCTCGGTATATCTCTGTTCCTTGATGTGGCGTTCGGTGTCGGCAACAATGCGCGCCATCATGGCCACTGTGCCCACCGGATATTTGCCCACCGCCGATTCGCCGGAAAGCATGACCGCATCCGTGCCGTCGTAGACTGCATTGGCCACGTCGGAAACTTCGGCGCGCGTGGGGCGCGGATTTTCGATCATCGATTCGAGCATCTGCGTGGCGGTGATCACCGGCTTGCGGAACTCGGCCGCGCGGCGAATGATGTGCTTCTGAATGGCGGGGACTTTCTCGGGCGGCACTTCGACGCCGAGGTCGCCGCGGGCCACCATGATGCCGTCAGCAACGGTCAGAATCGCATCCAGATGCTCGATGGCCTGCGGCTTCTCCAGCTTGGCAATAATCCACGTTTCACCGCCATACGCCGAGACGCGATTGCGCACCAGCCGCACGTCTTCCGCAGTACGCACAAACGATACTGCAATGGCGTCGACACCGGCGCGCAGCGCGAATTCGAGGTCCTGGCTGTCCTTGTCCGTCAGCGAAGGAACGCGCACCGGAATCCCCGGCAGGTTAATGCCCTTGTTTTCTCCCAGCATGCCGCCATTGACGATCTCGCAGATCACGTCGTCGTCGTTCACCTCATGCACGCGCAGCTCGATCAGCCCATCGGAGAGCAGAATCCGCGATCCTTGCTCAACGTTTTCAGCCAGCGTCTTGAAGGTGGTGCCCACCAGGCTGGCAGTTCCCGGAACATCGCGTGGGGTAATGGTCAGTTTCTGGCCCGCCTTCAACAGAACGGCCTGGTGATCTTTCAGCTTGGAGGTGCGAATCTTGGGGCCTTGCAGATCGGCCATGATACAAAGCGGCTTGCGCTCTTCACGGCTCACCTTGCGAATCATCTGGATCAGCGCCTGCTTCTCCTCGTGCGTGCCGTGAGAAAAATTGAGGCGCACTACATCCACGCCGGCGCGCACCAGTTCCCGAAAGACTGGCTCGGTGTTGGAAGCAGGTCCAAGAGTGGCGACGATTTTTGCGCGGCGTTGCGATGGGGAATCGGTCAAGGTCAGTTCAAATGCCATGAAAACTCCAGAAAAAAAGGTTATTTCAGTAGTAGAAAGCGGGAGTGTGGGGCCCGCTTCATTGTACACGGGGGGTGGGCCTGACCCCCGCCATGATCGATGATGCATCAGGCCGGGCGCGATCTTCCGTGCAACCTGTTACAGGCCGGTGAAAGGCTGCTGGGACAGCTCGGAAATGGAAAGCCGTTGCTGCCGTTCGCGAAACAGAGCTCCGTTTAATTCCGCACCGAGCAGCACGCTTACCGCCGTAATGTAGAGCCAGATAAGCGTCGCGATGCCTGCGCCAAACGATCCGTAAAACATCGAGTAGTCGGCGATCCGTGTCACGTACCATCCGAACACGAGCGTGGAAGGGAACCACAGCACTGTACCGGTGATCGCTCCGGGCGCCACCCATAGCCAGTGCTCCTTGCGGCGCGTCCCGAAATGATAGAGCGCACTGAGCACGCTGATACTGGTGACCAGCGCCGTGGACCAGCGCACGCCGCGCCAGAACAAAAGCACAATCGGTCGCAGCACATGGTCGGCGCGCACAATCATCCAGCTTTCAATCTGGTGGCCGAACACGACAACCAGAGTGGCCAGCGACAGCGGCACCAGCGCAATGGGGACCAGCAGCAAGGCGCGCAGCCGGCGGCCCCAGAAGCCCCAGTCCTCCAAGGGAAGCCGGTAGGCGCGGCGGAAACCTTCCATCAGCGAGAGCATCATGCCCAGTCCGGCGAACAGGCTCAGAGTTCCGGCAGAGACAATCACCCGGGTGGGGTGAAAGCTCTGGCTCAGCACGTAGGTCTGCAGCAGGTCCATCGAATCTGCCGGCAGCACCTGCCCGAAGGCGTTACGGATCGCCCCCACCAGCGAACCGCCCTCCGGAACCTGCGCCAGGAGCGTCGTCACCACCAGCAGAGCGGGAAACAAAAGCAGTATGCCTGAGTAGGCAACGGCCTTGGCCGTATTGAATAGGTCGTTGGTCAGTGCCTGCGCGGCAGCGTTGCGAAAATGGAGAAGAGACCGGAACATGCAGTTATTGGCAAGACTAGTGCATTGTCCGGGGTTAGGGCTAGGTTGCTTTCGCGCTCTCCAAATGCACACTGGTTAGGCGACCGAGGCGGGGAACCGGGCTTGGCGGCCATATCGGCCGTCGTCCTGATGGCAAACGGTTTATCATGGCTCAGCCATGAAACTCCTCTATCTCGATGCCCCGCGACTACGGCCTGCACTGCTCTTGCTGGTTGCCCTTGCATTTTGTTCGGCTCTGGCTCACGGCCAGTCTGCGCCCAATCGGCAACTCGCTTCGAAACAGCTCAACCAGCGTGTGGAGGCGTTGTTGAAGACGATGACGCTGGAAGAAAAGATCGGCCAGCTGGTGCAATACTCGGCCGGATACGCCACCGGACCGAACGCTTCTAACCTCAAGTACGACGAGTTGGTGGCCAAGGGGCAGATCGGGTCAATGATCAACGTCGTAGGGGCCGAGGCCACCAATCATTACCAGCACGTGGCCATGGAAAAGTCTCGGCTGCACATTCCCATTCTCTTCGGACAGGACGTGATCCATGGCCATCGCACCACGTTTCCCGTGCCCCTGGCGATCGCCGCCAGCTGGGATCCGGCAGCCGCCGAACTGGTCGCCCGTACCGGAGCCACCGAAGCCCGGGCCGACGGCGTGGCCTGGGCATTCTCACCGATGGTAGACATAGCCCGCGATCCGCGTTGGGGCCGCATTATTGAGTCCAACGGAGAGGATACGTATCTCGACTCCGCCCTGGCCCGCGCCTGGGTGAAGGGCTATCAGCAGGATGATCTCTCCAAGCCGGACTCGGTCGCCGTCAGTGTGAAGCATTTCGTCGCTTACGGAGCCGCGATCGCCGGCCGCGATTACAACGCTACGGACCTGAGCGAGAACACCTTGCGCCAAGTGTACCTGCCCCCTTTTCAAGCCGCCGTGGAGGCCGGAGCAGCCACGCTGATGAGCTCATTCAATTCCATCAATGGAGTTCCGGCCACGGCCAATCCCTTCACGCTCACCGAGATCCTACGCCGGGAGTGGGGCTTTGACGGCATGGTGGTCTCGGACTGGGGCGCCGTTGGCGAGCTCATCAATCACTCGATAGGCGATGGTCCCACGGTGGCTCGCAAGGCCCTGGAAGCCGGCGTCGATATGGACATGGAAGGCCACCTCTATGGCAGCGTGATCGCCGCCCAGGTGCGCTCCGGCAAAATTCCTCAGAGCGTGGTCGACGAGGCGACACGCCGCGTCCTGCGCGTCAAGTTTGCCCTCGGGCTCTTCGATCATCCTTTCACGCCCCTCACTCCGGCCTATGATGCTACGCCGGAGCGTCGCGCCGCCGCCCGCAAAGTGGCCGACGAGACCATGGTGCTGCTCAAGAACGATCCGGTCGAAGGCGTGGGCGAGTTGCTGCCATTGACGTCCAAGGCCAAGAAGATCGCGCTCATCGGTCCCCTTGCCGACAATCAGCGTGAGCTGCTGGGCGCCTGGGCGGTCACGGGCGATCCCAAGTACGTTGTTACGCTGCGATCGGCACTCAAGGAGCGGCTCGGCGAGCGGCTACTCTATGCGCCGGGCTGCGAACTGCTCAGCGGGGAAGACGCCCAAGTGCTCGAGCACGTCAGCTTCGAGGGACCGATGCATGTGGATAGGAATCTGCCTGTCCCGGACGATGCCAAAACCATTGCCGAGGCGGTTGAGACAGCCAAGCAGTCCGACATCGCCATTCTCGCCCTCGGCGAGCCCACCAACTGGATGGAAGGAGAAGCCTCCAGCCGCGCCACACTGGGCTTTACGGGCGCGCAGGAGCAGCTTCTGGAAGCGGTGGTCGCTACCGGCAAGCCGGTGGTTCTGGTGGTTCTTGCCGGCCGTCCCCTGGAACTGAAATGGGCCGCCGCGCACGTGCCCGCAATCCTGGAGGCCTGGAGCCCAGGTATCGAGGCCGGCCACGCGGTCGCCGACATCCTTTTCGGCGACGTGAACCCTTCGGGCAAGCTGCCTTCAGGCTTCCCCCGCGCGGTGGGCCAGGAGCCACTCTATTACGCCCAGCTGCCCACGGGCCGCCCCGCACGCGGGGACCTGGATCGGTTCCCGCAGAATGCCGCCGAGAAGTTCGTCTCGCGCTACATGGACGAGCAGAACACCGCGTTGTTTCCCTTCGGGTGGGGCTTGAGCTACACGCGCTTCCGGTACGCACAACCAACCGTGAGCCGTAGCGAGGTTCCTCTCGGTGAAGTGCTGAATTCAGGGAGCAAGCCGGTGGTGACGGTCGGCATCGACGTGAAAAACACGGGCAACGTTACCGGAACCGAAGTCGTCCAGCTCTACATACGCAACACGTCGGCCAGCGTGGAGCAGCCCGTTCGCGAGCTGAAAGGATTCGCGCGCGTCGCGCTTGCACCCGGCGAACAGAAGCACGTCGAGCTCCCGCTCGGCTTCAACGAGCTGGATTTTGTCAACGTCGACAACAAGTGGACCGTTGAGCCAACCATCTACCGGATCTGGGTGGGTGGTAACTCGCTGGCCGGCGCAGCGACCAGTCTCGAAATTGTGCAATAGGCCGGAAGCAAGCGGCTGGCAATCCCCCCGTTGCCAGCCCCCCGGTCGCTCATTTTCCTGTTATTTCGGCGACCAGGGTTGGAAGCTTCCCCGTTCGCGTCGCATGTTCAGCCGCGGGAAGGCCGTTTCCGGTTCAGCTGCGGTGGAGGGCAACAGATTGCAGGCAGTGGAGATCCGCCAATTTTCCTCTTCCGCCGAGGCCCCAACGGCCCGCACTCCGGCCTTGAGGCAACACCCGATCCGATCTCCCGCATCTTAAATGATCTGGTCAGCCCCAAGGCCGATGCACGCACCAACGGCCGGGTGCCAACTTCCGTGCCTTGAACCCGGAAGAAAGGAGTGAAAATCGAATGATTTCGAACCGAACTTACAAGAGGGCGCTGATGTTTTCCGCCGCCGCCATCCTGGCTGGAGCCACCGGCATTGCGCAGATGCAGTCGGGCGGCGCCGCAGGCCAGTCCACGCAGCAGCAGCAGCCGCAGATGCCGAACCCCGGCAGCTCAGCCCAGGGCTCGCCCACCACAAGCGGAACAACCTCCATGGGCGACCAGGTTTTTGTGTCGTCCGTGTTGGAGAGCGATGCGGCCCAGGAGCAGTTGGGACAGCTGGCCCAGCAGAAGTCCGAAAGCCCGGACGTGAAGCAGCTCGCCCAGAGCATGGCTGAAAACCGCACCAAGCTGGATGACCAGCTGAAACCCCTTGCCGACAAGTTCGACGTGCATAAGCCCAGCAAGCCGTCTAAGAAAGTCCGCCAGGAGCTAGCCAAGCTCGAAACGCTCTCCGGACCGCAGTTCGACGAGGAGTATATCCGGACTGTTGCTAAAGACAACGAGCGGGTCGTGAAGGACTTTAACTCCGAAGCACAGACATCCCAGGATCCGACCCTGCAACTGGCAGCCAAGCAGGATGCGACTGTTCTGGCCCAGCATCAGCAGGCCTTAGAGAAGATTGCCGAGACGCACAACATCACGCTCGAAGCCAAGAAATAGCTTCTCCACGCCAGCAGCAACCTTGAGAAGGCGCTTGATTGACCTGGGCTAGATACCGGGCCCTCAAGCGCCTTTCCGGCTTGCGGGCGATCCTTGCCTCAACGTTTTCGAATCCTAACTCCCAGAAAATTCGCAGGTATGTCCCGTTCTTATCCGGGTACACTGTCTACTGACAGGAGGCTCCGGCCATGCAGACTCGGATTCAAGGCACCACCATGCCCGTACTTGATGTGCAGCTTGATCCCAACGAGAGTGTCTTTTCCGAAAGCGGGGAACTCTCCTGGATGACCGCTTCCATCCAGATGACCACTCACACCCAGATGGGCGGTGGTGGCGGCCTTTTCGGCATTCTTAAGCGCGTCGCGGGCGGAGGCAGCCTGTTCATGACCGAGTATCGCGCCCTGCAGTACCCTGGCGAGGTTTCCTTCGCTACCAAGGTTCCCGGCCATATCGTGCCGGTCCCGGTGGCGCCCGGCCAGGAATATATGATCCATCGCCACGGCTTTCTTTGCGCTACAGATGGCGTAACGATCGGCGTTGGATTCCAGCAGTCGCTGGGCGCCGGCATCTTTGGCGGGGATGGATTTCTGCTGCAAAAGGTCGCCGGGCAGGGAACGGCATGGATCGAGCTTTCCGGCGAACTGATCATGAAGAAACTGGCGCCCGGTGAAGTGCTGCGCGTTCACCCCGGCCACGTGGGTGCATTCCAGGCTTCGGTCGCGTTTCAGATCACCATGGTACCCGGCCTGAAGAACGCCATCTTCGGCGGCGATGGAATCTTTCTTGCCGTGCTGCAGGGCCCGGGGACGGTCTGGCTGCAGACACTGCCCATCTCGCGCCTTGCCCACCAGATCGCCGAGTACATTCCTCGCGGGGAATCGCATCCGGTTGGTACCGCTGCCGGCGGCGCGCTGCTGGGCGGTATTGTCGGCTCCATTCTCGGCGGAGACCGGTAATGGTAGAGCCATTCGGCAGGAACGTTGGAAGATCAAGCCCATGCGCAGCCTAAACAATCCCCCGGCTTTAGACGCGGGGAGCGCCAACGAATCCACGTGCACGCCACGGACTCTTCGCGGCGATATCGTCTTCGCCTTTGCCCTGATACTGGCCTGCGCCGTGGCCTGGCTGGTGCGCGAAGTGCTCATGGTCATGTATGTGAGCGCGCTGTTCGCAGCGGTGCTTACCCCGGTCGTTCGTTCCACGGGCCGGCTGCGAATCGGCCGCTGGCGGCCCTTTAAGGGCTACGCGGTGTTGTTTCTGCTGCTGGGGATGGCCGGCGCGCTGACCGCCTTCGGCTTTCTTGCGCTCCCCCCGGTGATCCGTGACCTGCATGAGTTCGCCAACGAAATGCCGGTTCGGTTGCCGGTACTTCTGGACAATCTCAAACGCGTTCCTTTTGCCGGCAACCTCAATATCAATGAGATCGATCAACATTTCGAAGGCTTCATCAGTAATACGGCTACCTACCTGCTGCTCTCGATCAAGGACTGGGCCGGGACGCTGGTCAACGTCGCCATGGGCTTTATCCTCACGGTGTATTTCATCCTGGAGGGCGAGCACGCGTACAAATGGTTCCTTTCCTTCTTTACCCCGGGGAGCCGCCAACGGCTGGATGGCGCCCTGCGGCGCGCCAAGGTGCGCATGGACCGATGGCTTCTAGGGCAGGGAAGCCTGATGCTGATCCTCGGGATGCTCAGCACCGGTATCTATCTTTTCCTCCACATCCGCTATGCCTTCGCGCTCGGTGTGCT
This sequence comes from Occallatibacter sp., assembly GCA_036519195.1. Classification (GTDB taxonomy): domain Bacteria; phylum Acidobacteriota; class Terriglobia; order Terriglobales; family Acidobacteriaceae; genus Telmatobacter. The sequence goes on from DATDLS010000240.1 coordinate 8,096, forward strand.
GACGGGCACGCTGAACATCATTCCCGTGATCGGAGCGGCAGTTTGCATCGCTCTAGCGTTGCTGGTGGCGGCGATCGACTCCTGGGGCCGCGTGATCGGCGTGGCCATCTTCTATATTGTCTACCTGCAGGTGGAGAACTCGTTTCTCACGCCGCGCATCATGCGCAACAGCGTGGGGCTGCCAGGCCTCGCCATCCTGGTTGCGTTACTGCTCGGTTCCGCGCTGGGGGGCGTTCCCGGAGCGCTGGTCTCAGTGCCCACTGCGGTCCTGGTCGCTGTGCTGGTCGACGAATACCTGGTCGACAAAACGCCGGCGTAATCGAGCGCCGGGACTATCTCCCCGCTTGCACCGCTCCATCTGCCGCCGCTTTCATTACGCCGCAACTGGACATGAAACGGATCAGATTGCCGGTAAGCGGTTCCCGAGACTCCGCAGCGGCCGGCCTGGACGGGGAAGGTTGAGGGTTGAGCCCAGCCATCTTGAGAGCGCCGGTTCCCTGTGCGTCCAGAACGAGTTCCGTCAGCTTGCGCGCCAAATCCAGGGGAAAGCTCTCGGCAACAAACACCAGTTTGCCGCGCGTGGTAATCACCACCGGCCCTTCGCTGGTGGTGAACACCTGCTCGGTTTCCCCTTGTGGCAAGGTTGCTGCGCCGGCCTGCTGGGCCGCAGGGTCCGGTTTCAGCCCGGAGTACTTCCGTCCCAGTTCGCCTGCGTACATCTGGCCAAAGGCCTCCGCGGAGGTCGGGCTCTTCCACGCGGAAAGATAAAACAGCGCCAGCGAGTTGGTGGTCGCCTTTTCGGCCGGCGTTGCATTGAGGCGCTGTCCTGCCCAGTAGACGCCGCCGTTCCATGCCGGTGTCAGGTCGCGCGCCGCGCCTTCGCCGGCAAAAATGCCGGCAAGAATATGCAGGTCCAACTGGCCTACCTGGCCGATGTCGTACGGCTTATAGACCTTGTCCACAAGAGGATGAATGTCGGGCAGCAGCGGAATGGGCGCGGTGCCTTTGTGCTCGTATTCGCGCGGGTTCATGATCTCCCAGGACGAGGTGGGCGGCCGGTCAATGGCCCCGGGAAATGCCGCTGTTCGACCCTGGTCCATCCACACGTCCTGGACGAAGCTTAGCCCGTCGCTGTAGGGAAACAGCAGCGACTCAGACAGCAGCAGCGGCGCGCGCGCCAGCACCGGCGAGCTGTCAGTGGCCGACATCCGGTCCTTCACGAAGTCCATCACCTCCGGGTCCTTGACCAGGCTTTTGCCCATCGGCTTGAGGATGTAGTCCATCATGACCGCAGTCGCCTGGCCTTCGACGACAGCTTCGCGCGCAGTGTCCAGCTCGTCCTTTGACAGGTGATCGAGGTCCCCGGCAGCATTGGTCGAGACGTCGTCCGGCGTCTGGTCGCCCCATTTGTCGAGATCCACGTGCTGGTCCTGCAGGGCATGCGTCAATTCATGCGCAAGCACCGGCTTCTGATCATCGATGCTCACCCAGTCCAGCATGTTTACGGTCTTGGTTTTGGAGTCGTAATAGGCCTCGACCTGCTCGGTGAGCAGAGCCAGCAGAAACGGTTTCAGGGCAAAGTCGCGATCGAGCAGGCCAAACTTCTTGAGCACGATCTCGTCGCGCTGCATCCGCTTGGCGTCCTGGTCGTCCTCGAACTTCTCTTTGAGATAGCCTTCTACCTCGGCGCGGCTGGTGATTTGGCGCTTTACCGTGCTCCTGATGGGCAGCCCGCTGTCATCGGAAGAAAACTTGATCAGCTCGTCGACCAGGGAAAACAGCTGCTTGGCCTGTTCCGGCGTGATGTGGGTGTCGGCTTTGTCGGCCGGCGAAGATTGCGGTGCGGACGGGTGCGGATCCGGCGCCGGCGCCTGGCCGGCCCATGCTGCTGTTGCCGCCAGAAGGACGAAGACCGCTGTCCAAGCCCCCCGATCCCGCGTCCGCCTTGCCGCCTGGTGCTCGTCGCTCATTCACTCTCCATTCGGCCGCCCGAGCGGCGAAAATCTTTCCTTGGCGCCCGGGTTGTCAAGCCAGCATCGCCACCCTTGCAGCAAAGGCATCCTCTCCCAAGGCTATAATTAAGATGCGGGATTGCGCGGGATTTACTCTGAATTTCCTGCCCGGCGCCGCGGAAAAGTTCCCCTATGACTCAAACCGATGTTGCTTCTACCGCACAACCGACCGCGTTTGCGGAATTGCTTGGTTCTGCAGCTATTCCGCATCAGCTCTCGGTGTACCGCGGCGTTCTTACCCCACGAAAGTTAGACGAGCACGCCACGGAATTGGCGGCCTTGGCCACCGGAGCCGCGGCCCATGACCTTGGCTGGCTCAGGCGCGTGGCCGTGCGTGGAGAAGACCGTTTCCGCTGGCTCAGCGGCATGGTCACCAACATGGTGAACGACCTGGCCCCCAACGCCGGGGCCTGGAACCTGGTGCTCAATGCGCAAGGCCGCATCCAGGGCGACCTGACGGTGTGGCGCGCGCAGGATCAGCTTGAGCTGGAATTTGCCGCCGACCAGTATGACCGCCTGCTGGCGCATCTTGAACATTTCATCATCATGGACGACGTCGAGCTGGTACCGCTCAGCGGCGAGGCGGCCTGCGGCCTTACCGGACCGGCTGCCGACCAGGTACTGGCGCGCATGGGCCTGCCCGTTCTTTCCGAGCCCATGACCAGTACCCGTGTGGAGTGGAACGGGATGGACCTCTGCCTGGCTCGCGAGTATGGCGCAACCGCTCCGCACTACGTGATTCGTGTTCCCGAGGCGCAGTTGGGCAAGTTGTGGATGTACCTGCGCACCGCCGGCGCACTCCCCGTGGGGAGCCGGGCGGTCGAATCATATCGCATTGCGGAAGGCATTCCCGCCTACGGCATCGATATCGTGGAGCGCGATCTGCCCCAGGAGACATCGCAGATGCGAGCCTTGCATTTCAGCAAAGGCTGTTATCTTGGCCAGGAGATTGTGGAACGCATTCGCTCACGGGGTAACGTGCACCGCCATCTGCGGCAATTGGAACTCGAAGGACCATTGCCTCAACCGGGTTCGGAACTGAAGCTCGAAGACGGTACAGTTGCCGGCCACATCACCAGCGCGGCGGAGTTGGCCCTGCCCTCAGCCCGACGGATCTTCGCGCTTGGTCTGATCCGTGCTGAGGCCGAGGCGCGCATTGAACCTTTGCGTTACGCAGTCGGGACGGCCACGGGCATGGCCCGCCTCCTGGCCGCGCCACCCAGCTTTCAATAGCACAGCAAGTCAACAATCCAGCAAGTCAACTTGACGAATGGGAAGACGGAAGCCATGAGCGATACGCCGAAGTTTGAAGTGATCGACCGCCGCAAATTCAAGGCCGAAGAGGAGCATGAGAGCGAGAGAGCCGCGCACCTAACGGAATCCGAGACCAGGCATGAAACGGCCCGCCAGGAAGCGCCGTCTTCCGGTCCGCGCCTGGTGGTAAACGAAAGCAAAACCAGCGCCGAGCATGCCCCTGCGGAAGCCGCCTCCACCGGTTTGGATCACGGGGTACAGGAGCCAGGTTCAGAGTTGCCGCCGGCGCCCACGGCCGAGGAAAGCCGCCAGCAGAAGCTCGCCTACGACGCCTCGGCACAGCGCCTCGGGGAACTGATCCGCGCGCAGAATCCGGCCGTCGGCGCACAGCCGCCTGTCACTTTTGAGCACCTGGTGCAGCAGTTCTACGTCTCCGCAATGATCCAGATGGGAGCCGGCGCGCAAGAGGGCCAGCGCCCCCGGGTTGACATTCTTGGCGCCCGCACCACCATCGATCTGCTCGGCGTGCTGGCCGAAAAAACCAAGGGTAATCTCAGCCAAGCCGAAGACCGCGCCCTCGAAACTGTTCTTTTTGAAACCCGCATGGCGTTTATGGAACTGACCAGCATGATCAACCTTCAGGCTATGCAGCCCCCGCAACCTCCGCCTCCAGGGAAACGGTGATACCTGGGACCCGGGCTCGGGTCTAGGGCTCGGGTCCAGGGCTCGGGACTAGAGCTCGGGACCAGAGCTCGGGACCAGGGCTCGGGACTAGGGCTCGGGACTAGGGACGGATGGATTCGGCCGGAAGATCGGCTGGGGGCTTGAGGACGTTTCCAGACGAGCAGCAGCCCTGACCGGTGCGGGCTTGGGGCCGGGGCAGAGAACAACCTAAAAAGCACTTGGGATCTAACCCCTGAGGGAAGGCGGGATCAGGGCTGGAAATCTATCGAAACGCGCTGGACACTATGCAAGGCAGCCTCCTATTTCTCGGCACCGGCACTTCGATGGGCGTACCGACGCTGGGCTGCGACTGCGCGGTATGCACCTCTGCCGACCCGCGCGACAAGCGCCTCCGGCCTTCCGTGATGGTGCGCTGGCATGCGCCCGGTAACCTGACGGCCCCTGAACGCGTCGTCGTCATCGATACCGGTCCCGACTTTCGCGAACAGATTCTGCGCAGCGGCGTGCGCCGCGTCGATGCCGTTTTTTATACCCACTCGCACGCCGACCATATTCTGGGGCTCGACGATCTGCGCCCGTTGAGCTTCATCGCGTCTCGTGAGGGCGGTCCTATTCCCCTGTACGTTCCGGCTGAAACGCGGCAAACCCTTGAACGCATCTTCGACTACACATTTTCCCCGCAGTCGACCTATCTGAACCGGGCCCGCCTCCGGCTTGTGCCGTTGGCAGCAACCAACTCGGTCTATGGCGTAGACTTCTGTCGCATTCCCCTGATGCACGGCGACCTGGAGATTGTCGGTTACCGCTTGGGCAGCGCCGCGTATCTCACTGATGTGAGTGCCATTCCGGAGGCGAGCTTTCCGCTTCTGGAAGGGCTCGATCACCTGGTGCTTTCCGCGCTGCGCCACAAGCCGCATCCAAGCCATGCCACGGTCGAACAGGCTCTCGGCTGGGCGCAGCGCATTGGCGCACGCCAGACCTGGCTCACGCATCTCGCGCATGAACTTGGCCATGAACAAACCAGCCGCACGCTGCCACCCGGCGTGGCTCTCTCCCATGACGGTCTCACCGTTCCCGTGACTCTATGAGCAAACTTGCCGTGCCCACCATCCCCGTCTATCGAGCCGTCGCTGACCTGCCTGCCGGTTTTGGGCCCGTCGTCGCCGCAATCGGCAACTTCGACGGCGTGCATCTGGGGCATCAGGAAATTCTTTCCGCCGTGGTGAGCGAAGCACGTTTGCTTGCTGCCCGTCCCGTTGCCATCACCTTCGACCCGCATCCGGAGCGTTTTCTGCGCCCCACGCGTTCTCCCCATCTGCTCACGCCCATCGACGAGCGCGTGCGCCTGCTGGCCGCCACCGGCATTGACGCGGTGGTCGCACTGCCCTTTGACGCGTCGCTGGCCGGTCTTTCTGCCGAACAGTTTGTGCGCAGTATTCTCGTGAATGCACTCAGCGTTCGCAGCCTGCATGAAGGAGAGAACTTTCGCTTCGGTCATCATGCCCAAGCCGGCGTGACGGAACTCCGCCAGTTCGGTGCCGAACTCGGCTTTGTCGTCCACGTACATCAGCCCGTATGCTTCCGCGGCATCGAGGTTTCAAGCTCTGCCATTCGCACGTTCATTGCTGCTGGAGATATGCCGCGTGCGCGCTGGCTGCTCGGCCGGCCGTTTTCCGTCAGATCTGCGCACGCCCACGGTCGCGGCATCGGCACGCGCCTGCTGGTGCCGACGCTGAACCTGGCCAGTTATGAAGAACTGCTGCCCGCCTTCGGCGTTTACGTCACCTGCCTGACCATTGCTGGTCGCCGCTTCCAGGCCGTGACCAACGTCGGCAACCGGCCCACATTTGGCGAGGCGTCGTTTGCCGTTGAATCTCACATTCTCGACTTCGAGCCGATCGAGATGAACGAGCAAACTCAGGTCGATCTCGAATTCCTGCTGCGTCTGCGCGGCGAAATTCGATGGCCCTCTCCAGATGCCTTGAAGGCGCAAATCTTTAAAGACGTAGCCAAAGCCAGGCGCTATTTCCGGCTGGCCTGTTAGAGTACCCCAGGTTCAGCTCTTCTTGCTGGAACAGCTGGCCGTTCGATCTCCGGCTTGCGGGCCCTGTCGATCTTGAGAAACCAGGACCGATTGGTTCGGGCTGTTGGTGGCCTCGACCCAGCGGAGTTGCCCATCGGTCAAACCGGCAAAGCAATCGGGACCGAGCACCGGGCGCTTTCAATTTGGGAACGGAAGCCCGATGCGGCGCTTCCGCTGCGACCGAATTCGTCGCAACGATTGGCGATGGAATTGAACAGAAGAGGCCCTTCATCTAGGTTCGCTCAGGTGGTTTGAGGTGCTTCTCGATGCCAGCGAGTTGCTTTCGAAGTCCTGTCGCTCGGGCTATCGCCTGGCTTAATGCGGGGCCAAAGGCGGATGCATTGCCGGTTTGCCCGGGGCAGCTTTCGGCGCCTGCGCCGGCTTGGGCTCGGACTTCGGAGGAAGGGCGCCGGTAACCGGGTTGGCTTGCTTGTTCGAAATCGGTTTGGCCGGCAAGTCTTCTTCTGAAATTCCGGCGGGCGCAACCGCCGCCGGCCGCAGCGGCGTGCTTGCCCTTACTGTCCTGGCTGCTGCGGGAACCGCAACCGCAGGATGCACGTTTGCAGGCATCCGGGGCGGTTCTGAGGCAGCCTTCAACGACTTGTCGTCCTCGGTATCGGAAAGAAACTTCTCCTCATCCTTGCCGACAATCGCCGCCTTCATGAACGTTAACCAGATGGGCAGCGCGGCTTTGGCTCCGGTCTCTTTTTCGCCTAGCGACTGGCGGCTGTCATAGCCTACCCACACTCCGCAAGTCACCGATGGGGAGAAGCCGAGAAACCATGCATCGGTAAAGTCGCTCGTCGTTCCTGTCTTGCCGCCGAGCGGATGCTTCAGCTGCGAGGCGGCGCCGCCGGTTCCGAAGCTGGTCACTGCGCGCAGCAGGGTCATCATCGTGCGCGCTGTCTGCTGGTCGATCACTTCGTTCACGGTGGGTGCGTCCTCCCACAGCGTGATGCCGTCCGCATTCGAAACTTTGCGAACCAGCCGCGGCGTCACGCGGATGCCATCGTTGGGAAACACGGCGTAAGAGGCCACCTGTTCATTGAGCGTAATTTCCGCCGCGCCCAGCGCCACCGGCAGATAGGCCGGAATATTCGACGTCACCCCAAAGCGGTGCGCCAGGTCGATGACCTTGTGAATTCCCACGCGTGCCGCCAGCTTGAGCGCAGGAATATTGCGCGACTCGGCAAAGGCGTTGGTGATGGTCATTGCGCCCTTGTAGTCGTTCTCGTAGTTGTGCGGCGTGTAGCCCCCGAAGCTGACCGGACCGTCGACGATGATGTCGGTTGGCTTGACGCCTGCCTCAATGGCTGCCGTGTAGACGTAGGGCTTGAAGCTCGAGCCAGTCTGCCGCTCCGATTGCGTGGCGCGGTTAAACTGCGAGAGCGCGTAGTCACGGCCGCCGACCATGGCCAGAATGTCGCCTGTCGAATTGTCGATGGCCATCAGCGAGCCTTCGGCGCCCGAGTCCTGCTCCAGCGTGGCGCGACGCTGCTTGCCCTCCAGGGTATCGGACAAGTGAACGTAAATGATGTCGCCCGGCTTCACCAGGTCGCCGCCGGAGCGGACGCCGGTCCACTTCCAGTCGTCCTGCAGCAGCACAATCTGCTCGTTGCCGATGCGCGCCTGAATCTCCAGGGGCAGATCGCTGGTCACCACGGCGTGGGCGTAATCGCCCGAACGGAGCATCACCGCCCAATCGGGATGGTGGTAGTCTTCAATCGCCGTTCCTTGATCCAGAACGTTTTCCAGCTTGCCTGTCCACCCCTTGCGCCGTTCATAGGTAGCCAGTCCATCCTGGACGGCGCGGTTGGCGGTCTGCTGCAAATCGAGATCGAGTGTGGTCTGGACCTTCAAACCCGCCTCATGCACCTGCTCAGAGCCAAAGCGCTTTTCCAGTTCGCGCCGCACCTCCTCCTGGAACCAGGGCGCTACGGATCCCTCCGGCTGCGTGATGTGCAGCCCCAGCGGCAGGTTGCGAGCCTGCTCCGCCTGCTGGCGGGTAATGGCTCTGTCGGCTTCCATCTCCGAGATCACCAGGTTGCGGCGGCGCAGCGCCTTCTCCGGGTAAATGAGTGGAGAAAAGGCAACTGGCCCCTTGGGCAATCCGGCCAGCAAAGCTGCCTCGTCCAGGTTCAGATCTTTGGCATGTTTGGAGAAGTAATACTCAGAAGCGGCTTCAAAGCCATACATACCGCTGCCGAGGTAAATCTGATTTCCGTAGAGCGTAAAGATCTGCTCCTTGGTGAAGGCGCGCTCGATTTGAATGGCGAGATAGGCTTCCTGGATCTTGCGCGTCGAGGTGCGCTCGGAAGAGAGAAACAGGTTGCGCGCCAGCTGCATGGTCAGCGTGGAGGCGCCCTGTGCGCGGCCGTGGCTGCGAATGTCGTGCCAGGCAGCGCCGGCCACGCGAAACACGTTGATTCCCCAGTGCGACTCGAAACTCTTGTCTTCAATGGAGATGACGGCCTGCCGCAAAATCGGCGCAAAGCCGTTGTAATCGACGATCTCGCGCCGCTCCAGGGCAAAGGAGCCGATGATGCGGCCCTTCACGTCATAAAGCTGTGTCGTCGTGGAGGGCCGATAGTGTTCCAGGTCGTTGATCTGGGGCAGGTCGACAGAATAAACCAGGGTCAGACCGGCAAGCGACCCCGTGATCACCGCCAGCAGCAGCAGCACAAGCAGCACCAGCCGGCCGGCCACTTTGCGCCTCAGACGCCGGGGCACGCCCTGGACCTGCAGCCGGCGTGGCCGCTCAAGCGGCTTCGGTTCCAGGCTCGGTGGGGAGTAAACTGCCAAGCGATTCAGGCCTCGTCGGCATCTCTCAAGCGCGCGCAAGAGATTATGCGTCAGCCTAAGGCTAGCATCGCTGCGATACAAGACGGTGTGCAACTTAAGTTGCAGGCACCATGGAATGCAAGAGTGGAACGGGCAGATTTGGATCGGAGCGACAGCGGGATTCC
>DATDLS010000241.1:0-10040 GCA_036519195.1 Occallatibacter sp.
GAAAGCAATCGCGGAGCAGTTGCCTTCTGCCGACCGATGGAAAACGCTGCTCGCCTATATCATCGCCAGAATCATCCCCAAAAGAACGCCCAGGCTCCCGATACCGGGGGCCTTTTTACCCGCTTAACTGCCGTTTTTAGGCTGAAGGACGCTGTAAGCCGCCTGGTTCGTGAATACGCCAAACCCAGCGCGCACAACCGTTTTGTTCAGTGGGGGCACCTGCCAAGCGAGCCCGATGCGAGGCGACAGACGCAGGGGCCGGGTATCGAGCAGGCTGTCATTCCAGTTCGCGGTTAAATTCGATACGACGGGAATCGACGGGTTCTGCGCGGCGGCAAACGCAGCCAGCGTGGCCGCCTTCCCGGCGAGGTTTAGGGGATTGCCCGCGACTAGGAACCTCGCGGATCCGGTGCTTAAGTCTACGTTGGAGGTTTGGTTGGTTTTTGCGACGAGGTTCGAGTTGTATTCGTAACGGATACCCAGATCCAAATTGAGCCCATGTGTGAGCAGCCAGCCGTCCTGGAAGTAAAAATGTGCCCAGTTCGTTTGGGCATTTTCCGCTCCCTCTCCGATGCCCACCTGCCCTTGCGACGGATATCCGAATAGGAAATCAGCCAACGCGTTTCCGCTGTAGGAACCGTTGAAGGTATAGGTTCCGCGGGCATTGTTAGGAAAATCCGGATTGAACGAGAGATGGAAAAAATTGCCGCCGAAGGTGAAGGTATGCCTTCCGTGCTGATAGGAGACATTGTCGAAAAACTCAAAATTCCGATCGATCCTGGTGTTGAAACCCGTGGCTGTTCCGATGGTGGAGAACAGACCGCTCAGATTGGCCTGCGGGTAGCCCATATCCGCTGGGTTGGTTGTTGTACCGTTGAGCCCATATGTTGCTGCGAACGGATTGGCGGCATTGGGATCCTTTTGACCGCCTGACACGCGTAGCCATCCAAACCGAAACTCATTCACAACGGCCGGGGAGAAAACGTGGGTCTCATCCAGCGCGAGATTAACAGTGTGGGTTTTGAGAATTCTGCCAAAGCCTGGCAGCAGGGCTTCATTCAGAACGCTCGAGCCGAAAGGGTCGAGCTCGTTTGCCTCCAATACAGAGGCGCGCACGAACGTTGTGTCAACCGCCGAAATCTGCCGATCCAACCGAGTGTTGTATTGATCTGTTCCGATCTTCTGCTGCCCGATGCTCCTCAGATTATTGCTGTTCCCGGAGGAAGTCGGAAGCGGCACAAGATTTAGCAGGACAACGGCTGCCTTCGTCGATGGATTGCTGGGATTGTAGTTTGGATCGTTGTTTAGGTTGTTGTCGGCGATGGCCGCTTTGCTAATCGGGTCATGCACCGCGCTCAGGCCTGCAAGGTTGCCCGCTCGTTCCGCGGCTGTTGGAACGCTGAATATTTGGGACAAAGAGTTCCGCACCCTCTGACCATCGTAGTTGACGAAGAAAAAGCCCTTATCCTTGATGATCGGCCCACCGACCGCAGCCCCAAACTGGTTCTCGCGAAACGGCACCGGAACATCCGGCGGAGCGAAATAATTCTGCGCGTCCAATATGCCGTTCCTCACGAACTCGTACGCGCTGCCGTGAATGGCATTCGTGCCGAAGCGCGTTATCACGTTGATAACACTGCCCGATTTGCCGCCAAATTCTGCACTGTAGTCGGTCAGCTCCATGTTGAATTCTCGCGTGGCATCTGGAGATGGACTCAATGTGACGTTGTTGAAGTATTCATCGGTGACGCTGATGCCGTCGACAAGAAACAGATTGTGACCGGTTCGGTTTCCCAGCACGTTAATCAGTTGTCCCGTCTGCTGCAGGGAATCTCCGCGTGTGCCTCCGGGTGGGTTCACGACGCCGGGGCTTAGAATGGCCAACTCCAGGAATTGGCGGTCTTTCAACGGCAGGTTAACCACTTGTTGGTTCTCGAGCACTTGCTTGATCTCGGCTGATTCGACCTGCATCAACCCAGCCCTGGCCTCGACCGTCACCGATTGACTCGACTCTCCCAAATCAAGAGAGAAATCCTGCCGGATGTGGTCCCCCGCATGAAAAACCACCCCGTCCTGAACGGCCTGCTTGAACCCCCGTGCGTTGACGGTGAATTTGTATTCCCCCAAGAAGAGCTGCGGCAACAGATATTGCCCGGCACCGTTCGAAGTCGCTGTACGCGTTTGGTGCGTGGCTAGTTGTAAAGCGGTTACGGTCGCCCGTGGAATCAATGCCCCGTTCGGGTCTGTGATATTGCCGGTAATATCGGCCGTGTTCATTTGTCCAAAAAGTGCGCTTGAGAGACATGCGACCAGGCAAACGAGAAGCAAACCTCTTCTGTTGTGGCGCGCTTGCTCGACCGCCCAATTGCCTTGCCCGTTCGCATTCGATTTCGCATTGATTGCTTTGGCCATAGGTATAGCTTCGATTGCATTTCGGCGTTGTGTTTCACAATTACTTGGCGAATCTGACTCTGCCCAAGCCCAATCACCCAATCACCAGGCTGTCCCGAGTCGCTTGCGGCGTGCGGCAAAACCAGTGGAGTCTTCTCCTGTTTGCCAACAACCCGCGAGATTTCAGGCCAACGATCCTGTTGCCGGTCGTTGGCCCAGAATCCAGGAGGTGTAGATCGGCGGTCGGGCGAACCTCGCTCGAGAGAGCCCTCACAAACTCGCCATTCGTGGACCGCAGAGCACAATCGTCGTACCGCATGATACGAATGGTGAATCGTTTTCGACCTGATCACTCAGTCATCGTCGCGGTTATCATCCCAGTCATCATCGTGCACCGGACGCAGGTTGTTCTTGTAGACTGCTTCGCCGACAGCCAGCCCCAGCAGCGCTCCTGCGTCCTGGTCGGTTCGAAAATGGATCCCGCCGTAAACACGAGCGTCGCTGATGTCGTCGGTAATCTGCCTGAACGAGGTGTATTGCAGGACGATGGCGGGCACGGCGGGGTTTGTCAGCGTCATCGAATGCCCAGCTTCGCCGTAGAGGCGTCTCATGACCGCGGCTGCCGCATTGGCTGCGCTACCGTGGTTTGAGGGATAGCTCGGGAAACATGGGGTCACGATGAAGGGCAGGAAGTTCGGATCGGAGTCGGTTTTCCGGTTGCCGTCCGTGTCACCCGCACGGATCGCGGTTTCGGGTCGCCAGAAGTTGTAGTGGTATTTGTTGAAGAACGAAGCGACCAGGCTGTCGCTGATCGCCATGTTGATCAGGGCAAGAGCTCGGGCATTGTCTGACAGCGAACGCCTCCGTTCCTGCGCGACCTGCCTTGCGGCCTGATTGAACGCCTGGGTCGGCGAGGTGGCCGCGTAGTAGGTCGCGACATTTGATCGATCTGGTGGCCGCTCGGTGCTGTCGAGGCTCCCCACCGTCATTACCTCGTTGTACGTCTTGGCGTATTCGTTGCTGCTAAGGGCTGGCGGGGGACCGAGGAGAAACTCCTTCGCGCTCCGGATACCGAACGGGGTTACGTTTTGCCATTGAAAGGCGATTCCGGACGCGACTCCATTCACAATTGGACAACTCACGGTAGCCTGCCATTCGCCTGGAACAGGTGGGCCGGGCGTCTTGAATTGAGGCGGCGACGAGTCGTCGTTGGCGCGGAGAGCGATCAGGGCATGAGCTGCGGTCTCGCCTGTCGCGATGCCGTCAATCTTGGCCTTGCCCTCCGGTATCGACGCCAGCGAGTTTGCGCGAGCAGCGTCGAGCGTCAACATGCTGTTCGGGAAATACGTGCTGAGCACCCGGTAGGCAGCCTGGATAGATGCTGCGTCGGCTGAGGCGCCGTGAGGCGCGTCGATGCTCCCGATATACGGTCGATAGTCGCCAGTGACGGCGTTGACGGCTTCAAAGACAGCGAGTTGCACAATCGCTGTATATCGAGCCTGGGCGAACGGGTTCTGGCCATTCGCGACGGCTGTATCTATGGCTATTACGTTCCAGTCCAGGACTGGATCGGCTTTTGCGACGGCAGGCCCGAGCAGTAGAGTCGCCATCAACATGCACAGGCCAAAAGCGCTCTTCCCCGCGCCACTTTGCATCCTCTTCATTGTGCTTCCCCCCAATTCTCACTGGCTTTCGGTCAGTGGTGATCGACATCCTTGCGCCAACGGAGGCTGTTGTCCATATCGGAGAGTGTGTCGCGGCGTTATGCTTTGTGTCGCTCTAAAGGCAAGCGGGGATTGCACTTGCGCCAGCCTCTACCGATGTGGTGTAAAATCACTCTGCGTCATGGGGTGTGCCTTGGCTTCCGAGCCAGCTAGAGTGGAGCATCCGATCCGGTTCGGCGAGGGCTACGAGGTTGACCTGCGTCCTCGCAGACTCCGACGTGGCAGTCATCGGCTGAAGCTTGAGCGTATCCCGTTCGACATCCTTCTCCTGCTGCTTGAACACCGGGACGAGATTGTTACCCGGGATCAAATCGTTTCCAGGGTCTGGGGCCAGGGTGTCTTCCTGGATACCGACAACAGTATCCGGGGCGCGATCCGGAAACTTCGGCAGGCGCTGAAGGATGACGCCGAGTGCCCGCGATTCATACAAACAGTCACCGGACAGGGGTATCGCTTCATTGCGCCGGTCGCTCCTCCCGAGCTAGAAAGCCGGGCGGAGACACCCCTCCCTGAAGCTTCAACCGTCCCCACCAGCGAGCAGAACGTCGTGCCGGAGCCCAACGGCTGGCTGCAGACCCCTGGACTGCGCTCGGTGGGGGAGCAGCAGGATCGAACCGTGGCGAAATTGCCGGCTGCCGAAAACGGTCAGGGACACAGGAATTGGCTTGCCCACAAGTGGCTTTTGCGTGGAGCAGTGTCTTTGCTCGTACTGATCGCTGTCACGGTGTACATCCTCGCCCGGAACAGATCGGCTCAGACGACAGCTCCCAAAATCACTTCCCTCGCGGTCCTGCCGCTGAAAAACCTTTCCGGCGATCCCGCACAGGAGTACTTTGCCGACGGCATGACCGAGGAGGTTATCGGACGCCTGTCCATGATCCGTGGGCTCCGCGTCATCTCCCGGACATCGGTGATGCAATTCAAGGACACCGGGCTCCTGTCACCGGAGATCGCAAGAAGGCTAGGGGTGGATGCCCTCGTGGAAGGATCTGTGATACGAGAAGGTGACCGGATTCGTGTTCACGCGCAGTTGATTCGTGCATCGACCGACGAGCACTTCTGGTCCGAGACCTACGACCGCAAACTCGGCGACGCCCTCACGCTGGAGAGCGAGGTCGCACAATCCATCGCGCAAAGAGTGAAGGTTACGGTCTCAGGCGAAGAGCGCGCCAGACTTGTTGCCGCACGTCCGGTGTCGCCCGAAGCTTACGAGAGCTATCTCCAAGGTATGTTTGCCCAAGGCAACAGGAGGGCTGAGGTCGAAAAGCGTATCGCCTGGTTCGACGAGGCGATCAGCAAGGACCCGGCATTTGCGCAAGCTTACGTCGGCCTCGCATCGGCATACGAGGCACTTGGCACAGTTTTTGTCGGCGCTCCCCCGAGTGAAACGCGTCCAAAGGTGATCAACGCGGCTCGAAAGGCGCTGGAGCTAGATCCTGATCTCGCCGACGCGCATGTCATGCTGGCCAACATGTATACGAGACAGTGGAAGTGGGCCGAGGCGGAGGCAGAATACAGGCGCGCTCTCGATTTGAATCCGAACGACGCTGCTGCGCACGACGGATTCTCTGACTGGCTGTTGTGCCATGGACGCATGGAGGAGGCGCTGGCGTGGGCCCGCCGCGCCCGCGATCTTGACCCTCTCGGGGCTTCCGGTCATACCATCGCGTGGACTCTATTCAACGCACATCGCTATGACGAGGCAATACGCGAGTTCCGAGATGTGCTGGCGGTAAGACCGGACGACAGATTTCCCCTTTGGCCTCTTGGGTGGGCGCTCATTTGCAACCATCAAGCCGAAGAGGCAATCCCTGAGTTGGAGAAGGCGGTTTCTGCTACGGACAGCAGTCCAGGGGTTATCAGTGCGCTCATCTGGGCGTATGCCCACGCCGGGCGACGAGCAGATGCACTTCGGCTCCTCGGAGAATTGAAAAAGCGCCGCCAGACTGGCTACGTTCCTGCCGGTGCCTTTGTGAACGCTTATTTGGGGCTCGGCGAGAACGACGAGGCATTTGCGTGGTTTGAGCGTGCCTACGAGGAACAATCCAATATTCTGATCTACATTAAGGTCTCCCCGTTGTTTGATCCTCTGCGCGGCGATCCGCGATTTCAGGATTTGGTGCGCCGCGTCGGGCTGAACTGACCCTGGTGCCTAGCTGGAAGTTGGGAAGCTATTTCCCCTAGTGATTTGATGGTTATCTCCGCCGAGGCACTCATCGAAGAATCGATTAGCCCTGATGTGTCGGCATGGCGACTGGAATCGTGTGCCCTCCCTCCAGACTGGGGTCCGAGGAGGCTCTCGATGCCTGGAGCCTAGCGTTTCTCACGACCTATCGATCGCTCTTTGCCGAAAAGCTTCTCAATGAGCGCATTGCCCTGTTAGCCGGCCAGTTGAGAATCGGGCTCTTTTTTGTCCGCCACCGCGATCAATCGAGAGCAATCATCCGGTTGGAGCAGAAGAGCTGCAAATAGCTTACCGATACATAACTTCAGATCGAGATGAGTTACGATGATCGAGATCTTTCCTGCGCTGCGACCATCGCTGTGGAATCTATATCTAGCTTTGTTATTGCCGATGGCCGTGGTACTGTGGAAGCCACCATTCGGGCCAAATCGAGAATCGCAGGACATGCCTGATGAAGACGCCAGACGAAGCGATAGAGCGGCTTTTTGGAGAAGTTCTCGATTTGCCTCGCGCAGAGCGAAGCGCATTTCTGGATGAAGTGTGCCGGGAAACGCCCCAAATGAGGCGGGCTATCGAAGATCTGCTGGCGGAAAACGATCGGCTGAGCGGATTTCTTTCGGAGGCTCCCTGCGCAAAACTTGATCGAGGAACCGCAGCGGGAACTAGCGCTGCGGGCGCTCTTCGGTCCTTGGGGCCGGGCGTGCGATTAGGACGATATTCGATCGTCGAGCCGCTGGGTGCTGGCGGCATGGGCATAGTCTATCGGGCTCGCGACGAGAAGCTCGAACGAGAAGTCGCCATCAAAATGCTGGCGCCAGGGGTGTTGACTGGAGAGGACGCAAGACGGCATTTTCGGCGGGAGGCTCTGGCGCTGGCGAAGCTGAATCATCCGCGGATCGCAGCGGTATACGACGTGGGGGAGCAGGACGGCGTGGATTTCATCGTGATGGAACTGGTGGCGGGAGAGTCACTGGCGGCGAAGCTGCGGGCTGGCGCGCTGTCTGCGAAGGAAGCGACCGAGATTGCGCTGCAGGTGGCGGAGGCTCTGGAAGAAGCACACGAACAGGGAGTCATCCATCGGGACCTGAAGCCGGCGAACGTGATGATTACGCCGAAGGGGAACGCGAAGGTCCTGGACTTCGGGCTGGCGAAGATGCTGGCGGCGGGCGAGGACAACGCGCTGTCGCTTACGGAGAAGCGCGGGTTGCTGGGAACTCCTCGATATATGTCGCCGGAGCAGGCGCAGGGGATGAGCCCGGATTCGCGCACGGATTTGTGGAGTTTGGGAGTTGTCTACTACGAATTCCTGACAGGGCGTACACCCTTCCAGGCAAACAGCAATCTCGCAATTCTGCATGCGATTGCCACGGCGCCATATACGGCACTCCGCGCGGTGCGGGCGGATGCACCGCTGCTGGCAGAACAGATTGTAGAGCGGGCGCTCGAGAAGGATCCGGAACTGCGATACCAACGTGCACGGGATTTCGCCAAGGACCTGCGGCGGGTGTTGCGCGATCTGGAGACGGGGCGGGTGACGGGGAGCACCGCTTCCGTTTTCACATCGCGAGCGAGGAGCAGGACTGGGCTGAAGAAGGGAGCGTTGATCGGGGGCTGCGTCTTGGTTGTGGTGGCAGCGATGGTGTACCGCTGGCGACCGGCGGTTCCGCCGCCGCGTGTAACGGGGATGATGCAGCTTACCCATGACGATACGGAGAAGATGTCCGGAGATGGACTTACTGGAGAACGGCTGGTCACGGATGGAACGCGGATTTACTACGAGGTGCCATTCCGTACGCCATCGCTCTTGAAGGAAGTGTCGACGGAGGGAGGGGAGTCGGAGAATGTACAGTTTCCTCTGCCGAACCATCAAGCTGTTGATCTCAGGGCTCCGTCGGAACTTCTGGCGCTGGGTGATCCAGTAAACCAGACGTTGGGTCAGGGTGGCGTCTGGCAAATGACAATTCCTGGAGGCGATCCGCGGCGGATCGGAAATTTTCAGGCCAACGACGCTATCTGGTCGCCAGACGGCAACTCGATTTACTGGACATCCGGACCGGACATTTTCACAACACGTGTGGACACAAGCGATACGCGCCGGATTCTAACGGCTAAGTGGACCGGGAATGCAAAGACCATTACGCGCGGGGTCAGCATTTCGCCAGGCCGCGAGCGGATGCGCTTCACCGTATCGGATCCGTCAGCGCGCGTGAGTGCTTTGTGGGAGGCGCGGGCGAATGGTGGCAATCCTCGGCCACTTTTCCAGGAGCGCGATGGTATGGGGAATGTTTGCTGTGGAATGTGGACGCCAGATGGGAAGTACTACGTTTTTCAATCAGACCGCGGGGGGAACTGGAACCTGTGGGCGATGCGAGAGAGATTGCACTGGTGGGAAAAGACAGACGAGAAGCCGGCGAAGATGACGGTTGGGCTGATGAATGCACAGTTGCCGCTACCAAGCCTAGACAGCAAAAGGATTTACTTTGTCGGCACAGCCCATCGTGGCGAGATTCAGCGGTACAACGTACAGAGGAAGAACTTTGCTTCGATTCTGCCGGGGATTTCGGCCGATCAGTTGGCGTTCAGCAGAGATGGATCGAGGGTGCTCTATGTGACGGTGCCGGAGGGGATTTTGTGGGAGAGCAAAGCGGACGGGAGCGATCGTCACCAGCTAACGTTTGCGCCAATGGAGGTGGAGTTACCGCAGTGGTCGCCGGACGGGAAGCGTGTGGCGTTTACTGGCCGGGAACCGGGAAAGCCCTGGAAAATCTACTTGACGTCGGCAAAAGGTCGGGATGCGGCGGAGATGACTCCGGGAGGAGTGCAGGTTACCTTCGGCGAACAGGCTGACTCCGATGCGACCTGGTCTCCGGACGGTAATTCGATCGCTCTTGACGGAATCGGGAATTCCGGCGAGGCAAAGCATCCGATTGAGATTTTGAACCTGAGCACGCACCAGATCACTCCAGTGCCGGCATCGGAAGGGATGCGGGGAGCGCGGTGGTCACCGGATGGCAAGTACATCGTGGCCATCAGCAACTCCGCAGGATTCGGACCGTTGAAGCTTTACACCTTCGCTACGGGCCAGTGGTCATCGTTAGAGAGTGCGGTGCAGGCAACGTATCCGACGTGGTCACATGATGGAAAGTGCATCTACTATAACGAGCTGAACGTGTCCGCTTACCGCGTCTGTCTGGACGACAGGAAACCACAGCCGCTGGGAAACCTGGCGAGCGCGGGCACGCTTACATTCGGGACTTTCGGAACTTACATTGGACTGGCTCCGGATGACTCGATTCTGGTGTCGCGGGATATCGGGACGGATCAGATTTATGGGCTGGATGTAGAGTTGCCTTGAGGGAGAACCGCCCGGAAAAAAATTGTCATTGCCCGGAGTGATTCGGCAATGCGAGGGTCCGGCTCCCGGATGCGGCTCGCCAAATAATCGATGCTGGTAAGAAGCCATTCGCGCTTTTCGTTGGCCGTCGAAGCGTGGGCGCCGCGCAAATTGCAGAGCGGAAGTTCCCTCGAGTGAGGGGAACTCCCGCTTCGAAATACGTCATGATGTGTTCAGTTGCCGGGCGTGGGCGTAGGCAGCAAGACCACAGCGACCTGGGTCGCCTGTGCACCGCGCAGGACCAGTTCACGGGTCGCGTTCTTCTCAGCATTCGACTCGGGAACGGTGATGTGGATGCCCGAGCCCGAGATCATGACTTGTTCAAGGAAGTAGCGATCGCCATATT
>DATDLS010000242.1:0-4392 GCA_036519195.1 Occallatibacter sp.
GATGGACCAGCGCCACGGCTTGGTTATCCCGGCTCAGCAGGTCGCCACTGGTCACATTCACCAGGGAAAGCTTCTCCGGATCGTACTGAATCTGCATCGGCACCGATGCCACGTTGCGTCCGCCGGTCAGCACCACCGGAATCGTGAACGTGCCCCCCGCGGAAATCGGGTTCCCCGGTGGACTGAACATGAGGTTGATGCTGGAGGGCGTCTCCGGCGCTCCCAAGGCGGGCTTGACGCCGGGCACGGTCGGCCCCCCTGCGGTCATCGAACTCTTCGCCGCAGCCGTAGCGGTCTCCCCGTTGACATCAGCCGACTCGCTCATCTGGGCCAGCGCTGCCCCGGCAGCTGAGGTCGCGCTCTCGCCGGGAACTGCGCCCACGGTCGGGTGAGCCTGTGCAGGCGCACGTATGGGCGCCGAGAGGTCAGGGCCGGGAACCGAGATGTGCCGCAATTCGATGTTCTGTCCCGAACCGGTGTCCACCGTGCGCAGGTTCATCGGGTTAATCGACTGGGTGCGCACAATATGCGGCACCACCAGGAACACCAGCTCGGTGTCCATGATTTGGTGATCCTTGGAGCCGAACAGGTAGCGCAGAATGGGGATCGAGCTCAAGCCCGGAATGCCGTTCCAGCTGACCGTGTCCATTTTTTCCGTAATGCCGCCCAGAATGCTGGCCTCTCCTTCGCGCAGACGGATCACCTGATCCACGATATTTTGCGCGATGATCGGCTCGGTGACGCCGCTGATGGTGGTGCTGTTGGCATCGGTCGAAACTTCGATTCTGATCTTGAGCGTGATGTCGTTGTCGTAGTGAATGCTCGGCGTCATCTCCACCTTCACGCCGACGTCCTGATACTGGAACTGCGTATTCACCAGCGAACTGACCACCGCTGTGGCTGCGCCGGTCTGGTAGGAACCGGTGGCCACGGGAATCTTTTCGCCCACCGTCAGCGTCGCCTTTTGCGCGTCCGTAGCGCGGAGGCGCGGGTTTTGCAGAATCTTGGTATTGGAGTCGGTCAGCAGCAGGTTGGCGGTTGCCGCACCGACCGTCACCGCGAAGTCAGTCGCCTTCAAGTGGCTCAGGTCGTAGAGCGATGGCGTCGTGCCGTTGTCGGTTGTGCCTGTGCCTGTGGTGGTCGTGGTGGTGGTGGTCGAAGAGTTCGAGCAGTTACTGTTTTCGGCGCAAGGCGGCTGCAGGGCGACGCCCACAGTGGTGGGCCACTGAATGCCCAGGGTCCGTTCCCAGGCCGTGCTTACTTCCATCACGGCAATGTCGACGACCACTTCCCCCCGCGCCTTATCCAGATCGCTGATCAGCTTTTGCGCCAGCAGCAGTTCATCCGGTGTGCCGCGGATCACGATCGCATTTTGGCTGGGAACGCCGTAGATTTTGACGCCGGTAAGAATATTGCGCACCGCCGTCTGCACATCCGTCAGATCGCTCTGCTGCCAGGCGTTGGTCAGATAGAAGGTCTGTACCGCCGATTCTTCGAGGTCGGTGTGCTTCTGGCGCGTGTTCTGGGCCACAAAAATTGTGTTGTCGGTGACCGGCCGCCAGAACGTATTGGACATGGTGGCCACGATTCGCAACGCGTCCATCAGCGATTCGTTGTTCAGGTCTACCGTGATGTTCTTGGCGGTGTAATCGGGGTCAAACAGCACGTTGATGCCGGCCGCTTTGCCAATGGCCTGGTAGACCACCTTGGCGTCCTGGGTATAGTGCAGCGTGAGCGGCTCATTGTCGAGCGGCTTCAGGAGCACGGGCGAGCCCATCGACGCCAGCTCCCTCTGCTGTGTCTCATCCATTGCCAGGCTGGTGTTGCCCTCGTGTCCGGTGACGCTCTGATTATCGCGCAGCTTGGCGATTTCCTGCTCGGCGGCCTCGTTGCTCGGGTCAATCTCGTTGGCATGCAGGAATTCAGCCAGAGCGCCCTGCCTGTCTCCGTCGGCCAGCAGCTTGCGTCCCTTCGTCATGTGTACGCCGGAGGCCGTGGTCTGCACCCGATACATGGCCGCCTTGTAGATCATCTCGTTGGGCGCCTTTTTGAGGGCCTGCTGGTAGAGGTCGTAAGCGGTGTCGTAGTCCTTGCGCGCCTCGGCCGCTTCGCCGTGCTTGTAAAGGGTGTTGGCTGACATGCTTTTGCCGTAGAGCGGCAGGCTCGACGAGGCGAGGATGACGAAGAGCGTAATCCAGAAGGCGGCTCTTGCGAAAGCGGATGCGGAGGAGGCCGATCCGGAGCAAGGGCTTAAAAAAGCGCGGCGATTCATCGAACTCCCAGGCGTCGTGGCTGACCGCTCTTCCCGATCAGGTCTATGCGGGCCGCCTTGGCAGCCCCTGACGCAATTCCCGTGGCGATTTCTGACGCAAACTCTATAGACGATTGACCCTACCGAATATTGGACCATTTTAGCAAAGCCCGGTTACAAGACGGGGAAGAGCGGTTTCCACCCGGGGCAGTTCAGCCCTTCCGATGCTACGATGAAGAGTCGAGGTTGCTTGCAGATGGCCCGCCAAACCAGCCACGTGATCGCGCAGCACCCGGACGCCGGACCCAAAAAGCCGGTGCGTCCCCGCGATCCGGTCGCCAGCGGCGAGCGCGATGCCGCCCACAACCGCATGGCCAGCCATAATTACTTCCTCCTGGAGAAATTCGAAGCCGGCGTCGCCCTGCGCGGCACGGAGGTCAAGTCCATCCGCGAGGGCAAGGCCAACCTGAAGGATTCCTACGGTCTCATTAAAGACGGCGAGGCCTTTCTGCTCAACCTGCATATTGGACATTACTCCCACGGAAACTTGGCCAATCACGACGAAACCCGTACCCGCAAGTTGCTTATGCACCGGGAAGAGGTTCGCAAGCTACTCCAGAAGACGCAGATAAAAGGCCACACGCTCATCCCCACGCGCCTCTATTTTCGCAATGGCCGGGTCAAATGTGAGCTGGCCGTGGCCAAGGGCAAGCAGGACTGGGACAAGCGCGAGACCGAAAAGCGCCGCGAAGCCGACCGCGACGCCCGCGCCGCCGTAAATGCCAGCAAACACAGGATGGGGCGCTGACGGGTGCTTTTTCTCTCCCTCTGAGCCGGTCCTTGCGGGCCGCCCCGATCTGCCAGCCTCGCGCGCGCTCGGCTGGTTGCGAGGCGCTTGAGGCAAGATCGCTTCCGTAGAAACGGTCCCAAAGCTCGATCGCTAGCAGTATGCCGGAGCAACAACCAGCCTGCCGGAACAAATCGAGCGATCCGGCCGCCCGTCCCAGCCGCATGGCGTTCGATCGTCCGAGCAAGCATTGAATCGGGCCGAAGCAATGTCCGCGCTCTTCGCGAGCGCTCACGCATGACTCTCCGAATCGACCACCTCGATTTGCCACAAACCGACCCCACAATGAAACAATAAGAGCCATGAAGACCCAACTGTCTTTCGCCAATCTTGCCGGAATCACCACGGAACTGCTGACTGTGCTGGCTGTCGATACACAAACCTCCAAAGAGGCCGATGCCAAGCCCACTCCGGTTCTTCTTACGTCAGACGAGACCGTCAAGTCTGCCGCCAAAGCCGTGTTGGCCACCGGCGAATACAAGGCCGGCGCCCATGAAACGGTTCTGCTGCACGCGCCTGCCGGCCTGGCCGCCAGGCGCTTGCTGGTTGTGGGCCTGGGCAAGCAGGCCAAGGCCACTCCGGACCTGGTGCGCACCGCCGCCGGCACAGCGGTGCGCTTCGCCAAGCCGCGCGGCATTCGTGAGCTGGTCTTCACCCTGCCGGAGGCCAAGTTTCTGCCGCCCGGCCCCTCGGCCCGCGCCTCGGTGGAGGGAGCCTTGGTGGGCGACTTCGACGCGGACACCTATCGCAGCGACCGCAAGGACTTGAGCCTTCAGTCGTTTGTTCTCCACGCTGGGGCGGCCGACCGGGCCGGGGTGGAAACAGGATTTTCTGAAGGCGTAATCGTTGGTGAAAGCCAGAACTTTACTCGTTCGCTGGTCAACGAGCCGGGCAACAAGCTGACCCCGACAATCCTGGGCCAGCGCGCTGCGCAAATGGCTGGCGAAGTGGGCCTGGGCTGGGAAGTGCACTCCACTGAAAAGCTGCATGAGCTGAAGATGGGCGCCTTCTGGGCCGTCTCGAAGGGCTCGGAGGAGCCGCCCGCGCTCATCGTCCTCAGGTATGAGCCCGAAGGCGTCATCGGCGGCCCAGTGCTCGCCCTGGTGGGCAAAGGGATCACCTTCGATACGGGCGGTATCTCCATCAAGCCGGCCGACAAAATGGAGTTGATGAAATACGACATGGCGGGCGGAGCCGCGATGTTGGGCGCCATGCGCGCCATTGCGCTGCTCAAGCCCAAAGTACGCGTCATCTGTATTGTGTGTTCAGCCGAAAATATGCCCGACGGCAAGGC
>DATDLS010000243.1:0-2346 GCA_036519195.1 Occallatibacter sp.
GCCAAGTATGGCATTGGGCGGCAAGAGCAGGATGCGTTTGCCGCCGAGTCGCATCGGCGGGCGGCCGAGGCCGCCTCGGCAGGATGGTTTGGCGACGAGATTGTGGCCGTGGAGATTGCGGCGAAGTAGGGTGAGAAACCGCGCATTTTTGCCGCAGATGAGACCATCCGGCCGGAGACGACCGTGGAGATTCTCTCCCGGCTGAAGCCGGCTTTTCAGGAAGGCGGGACGGTGACGGCGGGCAATGCGCCCGGGATCAGCGATGGGGCGGCGGCACTGGTTGTGACCAGCGCGGAGCGGGCCCGGGAGCTGGGGTTGAAGCCGATGGCCCTGATTCGGGCGCAATCGACCAGTGGAGTTGAGCCGGAGTGGTTTGGTCTGGCGCCGATCGAGGCGGTACGGCGGGTGGCGGCGCGGGCCGGATGGACTCTCGATTCGGTGGATCTGTTTGAGCTCAATGAGGCCTTCGCGGTGCAGGCACTGGCGGTGATTCGGGATCTGGAACTGGATCCGGGGAAGGTCAATATTCATGGCGGCGCGGTGGCCATCGGGCACCCGATTGGCGCCAGCGGGGCGCGGGTGCTCGCGACGCTGCTCTATGCGCTCACGCGGCTGGGTAAGACGCGGGGGATTGCCTCGCTATGCCTGGGCGGCGGGAACGCGGTGGGGCTGGCCGTGGAGCGGATCTGAACTCCCTCCGGGGTGTCCGGAATCGAACAGCGAGGCTGCGGAAGCGGTCACTGTGGCGAGCGGCAAAATTCGGCGAATGACGGGGAAGTGCTTTTAAATCAGTCATCCTGTGGCGGATTCTTTTGGCATGGGAAGTGCTATGCCATGGTGTGATGGATATCGCCCGCCCAGACCTCCGGAAAAAGAAAATGCGCCAGTATGCTGTTTGGACTGGCGTTGCGACGGTGCTTTTAGCCGTTGCCGTAGTCGCAGTTTCGCGGCTCAAACCTGCCGCACCCACGGTAGATCGCTCCACCATCTGGCCGGATTCGGTCAAGCGAGGCGACCTGACGATCCAGGTGCGTGGATCGACCGGTTCGCTGGTTCCTCGGGAAGACTCGATCGAGCTGATTCCGGCGCAGACGGATGCAACTGTGTTGCGCATCATCGCCCTGCCCGGCGCCAAGGTGACGCCGGACACGGTCGTGATGGACCTGAGCGATCCGCAGCTGGACCAGCAGCTGCTCAGCGCGCAATCGGCGCTGAAGGGCGCCGAGGCCGACTACAAGAGCCTGCAGGCCACCCTGAACAGCACGCTGATGGACAAGAAGATTGCCGCGGCGCAGGTGAACGCCTCTTACACCACCGACCAGCGGCAGGCGCAGACCGACGAGGCTCTCTACAAGCTGGGCGTGGTTTCAGGTCTGGTTTCGGGCGCATCGAAAAATACCGCCGAGCAGCTGACGGCGCAGAGGAAGCTGTCCGAGGAGCAGTTGGATGTGAACGCGAAGGCGATCGAGGTGCAACTGGCTTCTCAACAGACCAAGGTGGAACAGGCCAAGCAGCAGCTCGACCTCTACGAAAAGCAGGCCGCAGCGCTGCATGTGCGGGCGGGCATCACCGGGGTGCTGGCGCAGCTGCCGGTTCCACTCCAGGTGGGGCAGCACGTGACGGCGGGCACTTCCGTAGCCAAGGTAATTCAGCTGGACAAGTTGAAGGCCGCGCTGCAGATTGCCGAGACCCAGGCGCGCGACATCCAGATTGGCCAGCCGGCCTCGATCGACACCCATAACGGCATTATTCCGGGGCACGTTTCAAGAATTGATCCCTCCGTATTGAACGGAACGGTGACCGTTGACGTAGCACTGGATGGGCCGCTGCCGACCGGAGCGCGCCCTGACCTGAGCGTGGATGGAACGATCAACCTGGCTCAGTTGAAGGATGTGCTGCAAGTGGGCAGACCGGCGCTGGGCAACGAGAACTCGACGCTGAGCTTGTTCAAGGAAGATCCAGATGGCAAGGGCGCAGTGCGGGTCCCTGTGAAGGTGGGCCGCGCTTCGGTCAACGCCATTCAGATTCTTGAAGGCCTCAAAGAGGGCGATACGGTGATTCTCTCCGACATGTCGCGCGAGGATGCCGTGGACCGGATCAGGCTGGAATAGGCACAAGGGAGCATTCAGAAACTCCGAACTGTAAGGACGAGCACTCAGGAGATTTTGGCGGGTAGGCCGGGGTTTTGGCTCCGGCAGGGAACTGACAACCGACAACCGATAAGGGGGGCAGAATGGCCAACGACAAGCTGATTGAAATTGAGGAACTCACCAAGGTCTTCTACACCGACGAAGTGGAGACGCATGCGCTGTCCGGCATTCACCTCACCATCTCGCGCGGCGAGTA
>DATDLS010000244.1:0-15449 GCA_036519195.1 Occallatibacter sp.
GCATCGCTCCGCAAAATGGTTTCGGCGCAGGCGGAGCATACGTGGGCCACTACACGCCCAACGAGCTTTGGCGAACGAGTTGGGATGCCGACGCAATCGCTTCCGATAACGGTTCATGGCGCGCCGGCTTCTATTACAAAGCGATCCATACGCCCATTGAGAAGATCAAAGTCGTCACCGCCACCAGCGGGCCGCCTACGCACTCCAACCTCAGCGTGCACTCTTCCACGGTATTCAATCTCACCGCACAATCCATTTCCCTCAACCAGCTCTTCTTCTATGGGCTCGGCCCTGACTCGCTCCAAGCCAATGCCTCGGTCTTCGGCATGACAGAAACCATCACCGGCGGCAACGCAATCGTGCCCCTGGGCCACTCCCTCAACGCATCGCTGCTTGGAGAGGCCAACGGACGCTTCGTCAATCTGCGCGGAAACCACTCCGAATCCAGCCCGTCGATCGAACAGCTCTTCACGGAGACCACAGCTCCCGGACTCACAACTCAGCCGGACGTTGCTCAGTTCGGCGAAGGCATTCGTCTCGAGCCCGCGCTCTTCAACGATCACTGGCAAATCGACTACCTGGCGCAGTTTAAGCAGTACGTCGCCCCATCCGACGGTAACTACACATTCCGTCGCCTGAATTTCGACCTCGACAACACCATTCCGCTCTACCGCAACTCAGCATCCTACGGCCCCAGGCTCACCAATGGACCCGACGACTGCGCCGCCGCCCTCGGCGCAACCAAGTGCTCCGCGATCCAGCGTAACCGCGAAGGCTCAGTTGAATTGCGCTTGTTCATCACAGAGTCAATGGCGTCGGCCGGAAGCATCGTTCCCTTCTATTACCAGCCAACCATCGGCGGCTCGGACATCAACGGCAACTCCTGGCTCCCAAGCTACAGTGACTACCGCTTCCGCGCACCCAACGCACTGGTTTTGCGGGAAGCATTCGAACATTCCATCTGGGGTCCCATCGGTTTCGCTTTTTCTGCCGACCAGGGCAAAGTCGCCCTCGTGCGAAACGATGTCGATTTTAATCAGCTGGCCCACAGTTTTTCCGTCGGCCTTACTCTGCGCGCTGGAGGCTTGCCGGCGCTCTCTCTCGCCTTCGCCTGGGGTGGCCCCGAGGGCACACACACCATTGCCAACGTGAACACTTCTCTCCTTGGAGGATCGGCCCGCCCCTCGCTCTTTTGATTTCCAGTTACGATTCTAATGCGCGTTGTAAGAGCCGCATCCTGAATGATGTCGACGTTTCACACTGGGCAATCTGTGTTGTTGCTGAGGCCCATCCGGATCATTCCCCGCCCAGATACACAAAAAACCTCGACCAAGCGCCCGTCTTAGATCGATGATACTAGTTAATATTGCTAATTCCTTATTTGTCTCGACGCCAATCACTCGATTGCAGGTTCCTCCATCGAGGTCCGCTGCGCCACACAAGATTTCGGGCCGATGATGCTGTTAGTACGAGAGGACAAGACGGCTGCTCTTCAGGAGGCGCCGACCACCATCATGAAGCTCTTCTGGTCGGTTGATCTTCTTTCGTAACGTCCCTGATCCCTTCTCGAAATGAACGCAGTCCTTCGCCAATTCCCCTGCCCAGTTCCGGAATCTTCTTCCCTCCGAAGAAGAGTACGGCGATTCCGAGAATTACTGCGAGATGCGAGGGGGTCAACAGATTGTCAAGCATGATGAGTCTCCTATCGATAACGCTCGATTCAACTAATGGTGTATGGGACGTGAGTGAAACACGGTGCGGAGTACTGGACTAAAACAGTTGTCCGCACCGGCAGAAATCGGTGCCGGACTATCCGGCGATAATTTCCTGCTTCTCCGACGGAATCCTACTGAGTGAGGCCGTATCGAGATGCAGGTGAGCAGTCGCCATTTCCGGCGGCATGCGCCGGATCCAGTTGTTGAGCGAGAAGTCCATGAATTGATCGGCCTTGAACATCTCAAGAAAGACCAAATCTGTATCTCCCAGGTTCTGCACGAAATGGCCCGCCATCTTGGGAACAAAACCAACATCGTTGGCGTTGCAGTCCATCGTCCGAGCACGCCCGTCCGGCATGAACACGGTCATGCGTCCCTTCCCGGCCATGTAGAACTGCCACTCCGATGCATTCGGATGCCAGTGCAACTCACGCAATCCGCCCGGCTTGACCGTCACCAGCCCCGCGGCGATATTCTTCGAGACGGTGAAGTTCTTCGAATCCGCTATGCGCACCTCGCCTCCAGCCGTCTTCTTTGTCGGCGTCATCGACTCCAGATGAAATGTGTACCGGTACGGTGACTCGACGCTTTTTCCACCAATAGCCGCGCGGTCCTGCGCCAGCGAGGGGGGAATCGCTCCGGGAAAGATATACAGTTGTTCCTTGGGCAGCTTGGCAAGCACGCTCGTGTCCAGATTGAAGTTCTGTGACATCACTGGGTCGGGCGTGTGCGCCACCCATTCCGAGATCAGGAATGTATTGTCCTCCGAGAACATGCCCTCGTCGAAGACCAGCAGAAACTCGCAGCCATCGGGACCGAGGCCCTGGATCGAATGCGGAAATCCTGCTGGGAAGTACCACAAGTCCCCTTTGGAGATATCGTCGATGAACATGGTCCCATCAGGATTCATGACCGTGATACGGGCATTCCCGTAGAGCATAATCGCCCATTCATCCGCAGTGTGCCAGTGCAGTTCGCGATAGCTACCGGCGGTGAGCCGCATGTTGACTCCGGAAAGGTCGGTGGAAGAAGGCAGTTCGCGCTGCGTGACCTGATGGGTCCATCCGCCTTCCTCGATGCGTTTGTGCACCAGGTCGAAGGAGTACCAGATGGGACCGATATCGCCGTGGTCAGTCGGAGGGGGCATGTTGGAGTTGCCGTTCTGATCGAGCAGCGCTTTGTTCTCCTGCCCCGGATTACTGGCAGCGTGACCACCCTCTGCTTTGCGCGTGTTGTCCCGTTCCTGTGCTTGCGCCCTTAGCGCGCCAAATGCCGCTGTCGCGAGCGCTGCGGAGCTCACGCCGATAAAGTTTCTTCTCGAAGAGCTCTCGATGTGAGCACTGTTTTCTACTTCGCTGTTCATGATTCATCCTCCTCATTCTTTTGGCGGGAATATACATTCCCGGTTATTGGTGTGGCCGGCCTTCCCAGCCTCCGCCTAGCGCTTTCACAAGCACCACGGTGGCAACTAGTCGCTGGCCGCTCACCTGGGCTTCCGATTGTTCGTTGTCGAGCAGTGTCTGTTCCGAATACACAACGTTGAGATAGCTCGCCAGCCCTGCTTCATAGCGATTGATGGCGATCCGTTCCTGGTCACGGGCACTGGCAACGGCACTTGAAGAGTCTTGTTCCTGAATGCTGAGATAGTGAATGGCCGCGAGTTGATCTTCGACCTGTTGATATGCCGTCAGTACGGTCTTTTCATACTGAGAGACCGAGACTTGATAGGCGGCGCGCGCCTGATCCAGGTTGGCGCGGAGCCGCCCGCCAGTGAAGATGGGGGCGACTGCGGAGGCTCCCAGAGAGGCGATGGTGTTCTGCCAATTGACAATCGCAGCGGGATTCGCGCTTTCATAGACTGTCATGCCCGTCAGAGACAGCTGCGGGAAATAAGCTGCTTTGGCTACCCCGATCTGGGCGCTGGCTGCCGCCATCGATCGTTCGAAGGAAATGATGTCGGGTCTGCGTTCGAGGAGTTGCGAAGGAACTCCAGCGGGGATGTTGGGCGGAACGTCCAGTCGGGTATCGACGGCGATGTGGAATCCTTCCGGCGTACGGCCCAGGAGTTCGGCGATCGCATGTTCGAGTTGATCTCGCTGGATGTGCATTGCATCCCTCTGGCTGCGCACCTGATCCAGAAGCGTCTCCGCCTGCTTTACATCCAGCTCACTCACCAGTCCGTGCTGAAACTGTTTGTCGATGATCTGATATCCCTTTTGCAATGCATCGACCGTTGCATCGTAGATCGCGAGTTGTGCATCCGCTTCGCGCAGGCCGTAGAAATCTACGGCCACCGAGGCGCCGAAGGAAAGCCGGACAAAGCGCAGGTCGGCATCTGAGGCTTGCGCCGTGGCGTTTGCCGATTGAACCATGCGCCGGATTCTTCCCCACGCGTCACTTTCGTAATTGAGCGTGAGAGGGAGGAGCAGGTCGTTGTATGTTGCGGCCAGACCGTTCGTATTGCCATTGTTCGGGCGCTGCTGGGCCTCGCGGGTTCGTGAGAAAGATGGACTCGCACCGATCGTAGGGAGCTGCTGGGAGTGTACCGAGCGCGCCATTGCGTTTGCCTCGTCAACGTGTGCGACCGCTATTCGGATGTCGCGGTTTGCATCCGTGGCGTGGCCCTCAAGATTGTCGAGAACCGGGTCATTGAAGACCTTCCACCAGTTGGTCCAGGCAACATCCGCCTGCGAAGTTGATTGCGTTTGCGGCTCTTGGACCGTAGGCGCCGTAGCGACGGAAGGCCTATGGTAGTTGGGCCCAACGGTGCAGCCTGCGAGCAGGCTGATGCCGGTCGATGCGAGGAAAATGCCGAATCTGGTTATGTATCTCATATGCGATCCCTAAGACCTTCAGTTTGATTGCGCACTGCCGCTGAGCTGCGCAGTTACGGGCATGCCATCCACAAGAAAGTCGGGCGGATTGGCAACAATCTTGTCTTGAGGCGTGATCCCGCTGGTGACCTCCATCGTTCCACCGAGGTCCTTGCCCAGCACCACTTTATGCAGTTCGATTTGCTGCTTGCTGTTGACCACTGCAATCTGCGGCCCAGCTGCCTGGAAGAGAATCGTGCCCGACGGAACGACAAGCGGACGCACCGCGGAATGAAGCGCGAAATGGACCTCCGTGTAAGCTCCGGGTAAGAGCTTGCCACCCGAATTGGGGACGTCGACTTCAACCAGCAGCGTTCGCGACTGGAGATTGATGGCGTTATCGTTGCGCGTTACGCTTCCTGTGAACATCTGCCCCGGCAGGGCCGTAAGCTCTACGTTCACCTTCATTTTGTTTTGGATCTGTTCACTGTACGCTTCAGGCACCGAGACGAAGATACGCATCATGCCGATTTTGGAAACGCGAAAGAGCTCACTCCCGGTGCCTCCATTGCCTGCATTGACCAGGTCGCCAATGTCAGTGCGGCGCTCTGTGATTACGCCGTCAAACGGGGCGACGATTCTCTCGTAGCGCTGCTCCTGTTCGAACCACGCAACCTGGGCTAGCGAGGACTGCACATTCGCTCGCTGAACTGCCTGGTTTTGCAAGTTCTGATCGAGTTCCTGCTGCGAAACGGAATTGCTTACGATCAGATCCTGATAGCGCTTCGTAGTGGTGTCGGCCAGGGACAGTGCTGCTCGTGCCTGGTTAAGCGACTGTCGTGCCTGCACCAGCTGCTGATCGACCTGCGGTGAATCAATCACAGCGAGAAGCTGGCCGGTTTGCACGTGCTGCCCGATGTCGGTTGACCACTTTGCTACATACCCGTTGACGCGAGCGTAGACCGGCGATTCATCGAAGGCCTGGAGCATCGCAGGCAGTTCCAGGTCCTGGCCTGCATCCCCGGGCGCGGCATGAAAGACGGCAACCGGCTGGGCGGCGGAGGCCTGCGTTTGCGCGGCAAGGACCTTCGCGGTCCGTGTGCGAATTGCCACGGTAAAAATCCCACTCACTAAAATCGCCGCCGGAATCATGAGAAACCAGAGCAGCTTTGCGCGGCTATTCTTGGTCTGGGGGTTCGGTGTTGGGATCATTGAGTGATTCATATTGTCCTCACGCGGTGTGCAAGTGATCAGTTGCCGGGCTATCAGATGATTTGGAGTTGAGTACAGTGGCAAAGACGGTAGGGACGAAGAACAGCGTGGCCATTGTGGCGAACAGCAACCCGCCAATTACGGCGCGTCCCAGTGGAGCATTCTGCTCTCCGCCTTCGCCCAGTCCAAGTGCCATCGGCACCATGCCAATCATCATGGCTGTCGCGGTCATCATGACGGGACGCAGGCGCGTCGCGCCGGCTTCGAGTGCCGCGACGGCCGCATTCTTCGTTTCGCTGAATCGTTGATTGGCGAAGCTGATGATCAGGATGCTGTTGGCAGTTGCCACGCCCACACTCATAATTGCTCCCATCAGGGCGGGGATGCTGAGCGGCGTGCGTGTTAGAAACAGCATCCAGCAGATGCCTGACAAAGCCCCGGGCAGTGCCGTGATGATGATGAAAGCCTCGCTCCAGGACTGGAAATTGACAACCAGGAGCAGATAGGCCAGCGCTACTGCAAATGCAAGACCACCGAGAAGCCCGACAAAAGAAGACTGCATGGTAGCTACTTGACCGAGCGTCACAATGTGGCTCCCGCGCGGCAGTTGTCTCGTCGCTTGCTGGGTGACTTTGGCAACATTGCTCGCCACTGAACCAAGATCGCGGCCCTCCGCAGTGGCAAAGATATCGATGACTGGCTGGACGTTATAGTGACTCACGTCGGCCGCTTCCTCAGTTGTTTGCATCGAGCTCAGGTTTTCAAGAAGCTGAGGAGCGGCGGTTCCGGGCGCGTTGATCGGAATGGTTCGCACGGCATCCAGGGAATTGATCCGGTACTGCGGTGTCTGCACCACCAAATAGTAGGAGACGCCGTTCTTCGGATTGAGCCAGAGGTTCGGACTCGTCTGCAAACTGGAGCTCAGCGAGACCAGCATGCTGTTGGCCACATCCGACTCACTCAATCCCATTTGTTGTGCGCGAATGCGATCGACGTTGAATTGCAGGCGCGGCTCGTCGAACTGCTGTCCTATATACACATCGGTGGCGCCAGGAATGGTGCGCAGCCTTTCGGCAATTTGCTTCGCTATTTCCATGTTGCCAGCAAGATTCTGACCCACAATCTGAATATCGATGGGCGCGGGTACGCCAACGTTCAATGTCTGGCTGACGATATCTGCCGGCTCAAAGAAGAAAGTGGTTCCCGGGAATTGCTTCGACAATACGCTCCGCAGCCGGGAGACATACTCCTCCGTGGGACGATGATTGGGCTGCAGCGATCCAAGTACCTCGGCGTCGCCGTTGCCGATGGTGCCTCCGTTGCTGTAGGAGAGATTGATGCCGCTGACCGGGAGTCCGATATTGTCGAGAATGCCACCGAGTTCCGAAGGAGGAATCTCCTTGCGAATCGTGTCCTCCACTTGATCGACCAGGCGAGCAGTTTCTTCAATGCGGGTCCCGGTTTGAGCGCGGACGTGCAGGCGGAACTGGCCCGAGTCCACGGCCGGGAAGAAATCTCTGCCCAGAAACGGAGCAAGCAGCAGACTTAAAAAACAAAAACTCAGAAATCCACTGATAAACAGCATCCTATTCGCAATGCATACTTGCAGAACAGTCTGATATGCCCCCTGCAGCCGCTCGAAAGCCCGTTCAAAGCGCTCATGAAGACGCGCAAACCATCCCAATCGTGCGGAGCCGGCCTCCGCGCGGTGCTTAATCTCGCTCCGCATCAGAAGCTTCATCAGGGTGGGTACGATCGTACGTGAAAAGAAATACGATGCCAGCAGCGCAAAGATCACCGCCTCGGCCAGGGGAACGAACAGATACCGGGGAACCCCGCGAAGAAGGAACATCGGCACAAAGACGATGCAGATGCACAACGTTGAGACGAAGGCCGGCAGAGCGATCTCCTGCGCGCTGTCGAGAATCGCCTGTTCGAGCGGCTTGCCGGCGGCCATTTGGCGATCGGCATTTTCGATCTCCACCGTCGCATCATCCACGAGGATTCCGACAGCAAGTGCGAGACCGCCCAACGTCATGATGTTGATGGTTTGGCCGGTCAGGCTCAGAACCAGCAACGACGTGAGAATCGAGAGCGGGATAGACACGCAGATGATCAGCGTCGCGCGCCAGCTGCCGAGAAAAACCAGAATCAGAATGGAAGTCAACGCAGCGGCGATCGTTCCTTCACGAATAACGCCATCCAGCGACGCCCGCACAAAGATCGACTGGTCGAAGAGCGGCCGCATGACCAGCGACGACGGTAGAGTTGCGGCAATCCTCGGTAGCGCCGCGCGAATCGCGGATACCACCGCGAGAGTGGAGGCATTGCCGGACTTGAGCACCGTGAGCAATACGCCCCGATGTCCATCCTGATTCACAATGTTGGTTTGCACCGCGAAGCCATCATGCACATGGGCGATATCGCCCAGATGAATGGTCGCATTGCTTACGCTCTTCACCGGAAGTTCGTTCAACTCTTCTATCGTCGCTGGAGTTCCATTCAGTCCTACGTTGTACTCCCGCGCTCCGATCTTTGCGGTTCCTGTGGGCAACACAACATTCTGAGCATTCACCGCGGACACGATGTCTTGCGGGGAAAGGCCGTTGGCGAGCAGCTTCTGCGAGTCGATATCCACCATGATCTGGCGCACCTTGCCGCCGTATGGAAGCGGCACGGCGGCTCCTGGAATCGTGGCCAGCTGCGGACGAATGAAATTGGTGGCATAGTCATTCAGCTGCTGTTCGCTGAGGTTCTTTCCGCTCAAACCGATCTGCAGAATTGGGACAGTCGAAGCACTATATCGAATCACAAGCGGCGGTTGAATGCCCGGAGGCAATTGCTTCATAGTCGCCTGCGCTTCGGCAATTACCTCGGCGATGGCGCCATCCACGTTGGCTCCGGGTTGCAGGTAGACCTTGACGACAGCAACGCCGTAGAGCGACTGAGACTCAATGTGCTCGATATTGTCGACGGTTGTGGTCAGCGCCCGCTCGTAGACGGACGTAATCCGATCCCCCATCTCGGTCGGAGCCAGTCCGCTGTAAGTCCAGATGATACTTACAACCGGAATATTGATTTCCGGGAAGATATCTACAGGCGTGCGCATCAGCATCACCGGCGCGAAGAGAAACATCACGAGCGCCAGAACGATGAAGGTGTAAGGCCGCGATAGCGCAATTTTGACAATCCACATAGCGGGCTCAGGCATTCACGGGTGGCGGGGAATACGTGCTTAAAGCCAGTCCCAATGCCTGAATTCAGACTATGGCGATTCACAAAATGGCAAAACGCGAGAGTGGGCAGGTGCGCACTAACTCTTTCGGGTGTATTCGGAGCTAAAGGTGAAAAAATCCTCGTCGCAGAGCCACCGTGACGGCTTCCGTCCGGTCGTTGACCCCAAGCTTTTCCAGCACATTCTTCACATGCATCTTGACCGTATCTTCAGCGATACCAAGCACCGCGCCGATCTCTTTGTTGCGTTTGCCCAAGGCAATCTGTCCCAGCACCTGCAGTTCCCGCTGGCTGAGCTTCTCAGAGCCAAGATGCTCGGCAAGCTTTTCAGCCACAGATCCGGGGATATGCCGTCGGCCGGCGTGAACGGCACGAATGGCGCCGAGCAATTCGTCGCGGGCTGTTCCTTTTACCACATAGCCGCGTG
The DNA here is from genome assembly GCA_036519195.1 of Occallatibacter sp. GTDB lineage: Bacteria > Acidobacteriota > Terriglobia > Terriglobales > Acidobacteriaceae > Telmatobacter. The sequence goes on from DATDLS010000244.1 coordinate 9,402, forward strand.
CTCCCGCCGCGAGGGCGCGCTCAATGTCCGCATCGCCTTCGAACGAAGTCAGAATGATGATGCGAATGCTGGAGGGGTGCGAAAGAAGCTGACGAGTCAGCTCGTGCCCGCTCATATCCTTGAGCCGCAGATCGACGAGAGCTACATCCAGAGCTGTTGTTTGAATCAACTGCAAGGCCTCGGCCCCGGATTCTGTAGCGCCAATCAGTTCCATGTCAGGTTGCAAAGCGATAATGCTCGCCAGACCCTCACGAACGATCGGATGGTCGTCCACGCAAAGGATTCGGATTACTTTTACGGAATTCATTTCATCTTCTCCTGTCGTACGCGTCGAAATGTCCTCCAAAGAGACCATCGATCTCGATCGCCGGCATCCGCTTCCCAATTGTTGCGGTAGGCCAGGGTTGCCGGGACTGACACCTGCACTGTGGTTCCACTGCCGGGCGCGCTGTGTATGGAAATCGTGGCCGATATGCGGGCGGCGCGCTCACGCATGCCGGCAAGACCATAGTGGCCCGCTGCTCCCATGCGCATCACAGCATCGCTCATGCCGCTTCCCTCGTCGCGCACGCTCAAATCGAATGACTTCGTGCCAAAATGGAGGCGTACAACAATCGCACTGTTGCCCCCGTGCTTCAGCGCGTTCCGCAACGCCTCCTGGCTTATCTCGCTGACCTCTTCGGCGACTTCGGGACACAACGGCCGCTCATCGCCTTCAACGAGATACTGCACCGTGGACGAGTCCGTCTGCGCGTAGGCCTCTGCGGTTCCTCTCAAAATCTCCACAAGGGCCGACCCAGTCATCGCGCGGCTGCGCAATTCGTGCAGTGTGAGCCTTCCGCTGGCGATCGCCGAACGCGAAAGAGCCAGGGCTCGTTCCAGCTGTCTCTTTGCACGAGCGTCATCGGGCGTGAGTTCCTCTGCTGTCTCCAATTGCATGCCGATTCCTACCATCTCCTGAATGAGATGGTCGTGAAGTTCCTGCGCGATGCGAGCTCGTTCTTCGATGCGCTCTTCAAACCGCATTCTCATATTTCGTTGTGCAGATTGCAACCGAGCCCTGAAAAGCATGACAGCGCAGGTCAGCGCAATCCCAATGCATAGCAGAAGGAACCAGATCGTTTGAAAATACGCCGGAGCAAGTTCGAAATCTAGCGTCGCTCCGCTGTTATTCCACACGCCATCGCTGTTTGCGGCATTGACGCGAAAAACATATCGTTTGGGAGGCAAGTTAGTGTAAGACGCATCGCGCCTTGATCCACTGTCGTGCCAGTCCCGATCGAATCCATCGAGCCGATATCGAAAGTGCACATTCCGCGGATCCGATAAGCTCAGCCCAGTAAACGAAAACTGAATGCTGCGTGTAAGCGGCCGCAATTGGATACGTTTCGAAAGATCGATTTCCTGCCCATCCGCATTGAGCTCCAGGATGTGAACCGGCGGAGGGATGGCATTCGTACGCAGGTCTGTCGTGTCGAGGATGGCGATTCCCCGTGAGGTGGTCAGCCACAGTCGCCCATCGCGCGCAAGAGCCGCAGAAAAATTGCCTTTTAAATCCGGGCTGTTCTCGATTCCGTCGCGAGTCGGCTGTAATCTTATGCCATGCCCGCAGGGTACTCGGGAACACCGCTCGCAAAGAAACTCGGAGTCTTCGACGGTCAACGAACATGGCGCGTCGCGATGCCAACAACAGTGGCTGCGGAGATTGCGCTGGGCGGCATCTCGCCGAAGGTTGTGAAGACGCCGGTAGCAGACCTGCAAATGGCTCATCTCTTCGTCACCCGCCGCAGCGAACTAGCTCGCAAGCTGGTACAGGCACGGCGCGCACTCGCGCAGGATGGCGTGATATGGGTTTCGTGGCCAAAGAGGGCCGCGAAGGTGCCGACGGACATCACCGAAGACACCGTGCGCGAAGAGGCGTTTCCTCTCGGGTTGGTCGACGTGAAGGTGTGCGCCGTAGATGATGTGTGGTCTGGGCTGAAGCTGGTTATCCGCAAGAGCAACCGGATCTAGAGACGAAGTGCGCTGATCTCGGTGATGGGGCGACCGCTCCTGTGAAGAAGTGTTGCGGCGGCATCCGAGGGACCCTTCGAATCACTTCTCGGAAGCCCCGGGCGCGGCACCCGAGCTCGGGAAGGTCGCCTCCCAGCGATGGCAGGTTGCCGTGTCACCTATCCGAGCCAATGCCCCCGGCAAAGCCGGGGCTTGAGTATGTGAGCCGCTCAAAGCGGCTTGAGCGGGGACGCTAACGTGGCCCCGGTTGGAGGACTTCGTCGATGAGATTCGCCATATTGCAAGCGACGAAACCGATGTCAAAATATTCGTGTTTACAGCGGACGAAGAACGCAATCGCATCGTGGGCATGATGTCCAAAGCCTGCGACATCGTCTTTACAGACCCGCAGATGGCTCAGGATAGCGATCGATTCATTGCTTTTGACTATCAGCGCCGCGCTTTATGGATGAATAACGCGAAGGCCGAGATGTTTCTCGAAGGGGTCAAAATCATGGTCATGGTGGAGGAGTGCATGTCCCTCAACCACACAAAAAGTAGCGATAAGGCAATCGATAGTCTTCCGAACCGTACGACCATGTGATCGAAGTAAGCGATAGTTCTGTGCTGAGGCAACAGCCAATGCCTCTCCTCCTGTATCGAACACATCGAATCTGGACAAATCCCGGCGTACCCGCGTGAAATCCGGGTCCGCACGGATTCCTTGCAGAATCTCACACAAGATAAGATCGGTTAGCCCAAGACGCTGCTGGTTCAATTCCCGGTCGAGCCAATCTGTATGAGGATTGACGGTTCCTCCGAGATAATCAATCCAGACAGTCGTATCCACAATTGTCATTTGGAGGCGCTATTCCTGAACGCGGCCCATACGAGACTCGTTCAGGTCTCCTTCCCATTGCACTTTGCCTCGGAGTTTCCGGATTGCGGTCTGCGAATGTGTTTTTACCAGCAATCGCAGGCCAGCTTCCACAACTGCTTTCTTGGTACGAGCGCCGCTGGTCCGCATAGCCTGGTTTACCAACTGATCGTCGATTTCGATATTCGTCCGCATGGAACCACCTCGATGTGTAAGAATCTCACATTTATGTGCATCGTCTCAAGCCCCGATGCTCTCAATGGAGGTTGTCTCGGCAATGCTAAGACAATGGCAGTTCAACTTGGCGGTACTTTTCTGGTTTCTTTGATCAACCTGTGTCGCGGCAAATATGCCCAATTTGATTGCAGCCCTCTGCCGAGCAACGGCAAAGCTCAAACCATCCCAGGCCTCATAGCTCCATTTCCGCCGACCTCTGCCTGCGGAAGGCAGCAATCTAGAGAGAAATATCGAGGGTTCTGAAGACGGTGCTGAGGCTCATTCTACGGTGCTTTTCAATGCCTTAGAGTACCTTTCTTAGCCATCGGTACTCATGATTTCAATTAGTTACGACTACCAGCACTTCTGTCACGGCAAAGGTCGACAACCACTTAAATGAATAGGCGCCATCTCGGACAAGTGGCAAAAAAACTGATGCGGATAGCCGTCCCATATAGTCAGCGATAGACCGGATTATCACGTACTGACCAGAGACTGAGGCACAAGAGGCGCATAGAGAAGTTTATGATTTCGTGAACGGACGATTGGTAAGCCGACGCAGGCTGGCGGTCAGGGCGAAATGTTCGGCGTTTCGCACTGAAACTTCCAACACGTGCAATATCCCGTACAAGACTTCAGAGAACTGAACGGTGTATTCGTAAAACTCCAGCGCCTTGGGAACATCCCTGCCGGAGGCGCTCAGTTAGCGCGAGAGCCTCTCCATCGTTATGGTCCGACCGATACTGGAGAGGAGTTGTGTGCTATATGGTACAGGCAAGAAAGACTCCCTAAATCATTTGCAATCAATGGAGTGATAGGGCTATGAGTCTATATTGACTATGCGTCAATAAAGCTGTACCTTCACAAGTGAGACTTCTGGGAGCATCCCTGCCGCAAGGCACATTCCCCGAGGTAAAGACTGTCAAAGGGAGAGGCTCTGAAGGCTTCTCCTTTTGTATTTTGTGGCCATCCGGTCTTAATGCAGGCCCTGTTCCGAGTCTTGGGCAGCAGATAGCGGAGACTTCCCTAACCGCGGCCCCTGCCGATATTAACGAGTCCATTCACGACAGTCCGCTACGCCGAAGGGCACTTGAGTGCAGTCTTAAGCAAATTCCGATCGTGTCGTGCAACGCATGTTAAACCGGATATCACGTGACAGCCTGAGATTGCCCGGACAGGGCAGAGGCGGTACCGACGCTCCTGCCTGATTGGGAGCGCCGGAAGCGCTTTAGAGAGCGGTACTTAGCTCGGTCATGAATGAGCAGAGAAAGCGCTCTTAACGAATGTTGCATTTAGATCTAGACTTGGAGTACCTCCCTGAACCTGTCGTCATGGCGAGCAGACTTCACGGGTTCGGTTAGAGGGGGGCAGATCCATGCGGTGAATGGTATGAGTCGATCGAGATTTGGTTGGATCGCAGCGCTCTTTTGCTTTTCGGGGATTTTATTCTCTCAGCAAGTATCTGATCCGAGAAGTATTGCAGATCCTGAGCCTGCACAGCAGAATCAAGAACCCGAACCTGCTCTGCAAGGGCGGACACCAGCGCCTGGGACAGCGATGCCCTCTGTTATGGCGCCTTCGGGGTTCATTCAGCTCGATGGGCAACAAACAACAGATGCAGTACGCAAGCCGGTCACGAAGAATACGCCTTCGTCGCAAGCGGAAATGGGGAAGATCGCTGCACACAGTGAATTCGAGGAACAGCCGGTGCGATCAAGGCTGCAAAGTGTCTCCGCTGATGATGTGGAGCGCATCTTCACGGAAGGCAAAGGCAGACCAGATGCCGCAGTGGCGCGGCAGTTGTCGGGTTTTGAACTCATGGAAAGAATGAGCATTTCGAAACTCCAGTCGCTCGAGAAAAGCGCCCCAGGCGCAAAGAGCCGGCTGGCCCTCCTGATGCTCGCGGACGTTTCAGTGTTTTTGGCTCCCGCGGCTCCGGAAGAGCCGATTCAGGCTCCCCCAGATTTGGACCAACAGCGGCACATGATTGCGTTGACCGTGGATTATCTTGGCAAGACGCTCCCGAAATTACCGAACTTCTATGCCACGCGCACCACGGTTCGCTATGAAGGCGACGTTCAGAAAGTGAGTCGTATTGGGTTAGAGGCTCAGGACGCTTCACCGTGGCGTAGGGTGGGTAGCTCAGAGGTGACCGTGCTGTATCGCGACGGGGAAGAACTCGTCGATCCTCGCGGATGGGAAAAGCGTTCTGCGCATCCTGAAAATGAAGGCCTGATCACCAAGGGCACCTTCGGGCCGATCCTGTCGACAGTGATTGTCGACGCTGCGCACGGTAAGATGACTTGGAACCGTTGGGAGCGCGGAGGTGCCGGAACTCTGGCGGTGTTTCGCTATAGCGTACCGGAAAATCAATCGCACTATTCCGTGGCAGCGGGTTTTGCGGAGCAGGCCGGCGGATATCACGGTGAAGTGGCCATCGAGCCGGCAACCGGCGCAATTCTGCGCCTCACTGTAGTGGCGAATCCTCTACTCGGCTCGCGCATTGTCCGCGGCGACGTCATGGTGGAATACGGCCCGGTAGAGATCGGCGGAAAGACATACACCTGCCCGATACGGAGCGTTTCGATTGTGCGCTGTGCAACGAAAATGCAGATCGACGCACTGGGTAGGTCGGTTCCGAGCGAGAAGGCCACACTGTTGAATGACGTGAAATTTGGGGACTATCATGTCTTCCGGTCCGAATCACGAATCCTGACCAGCGAGGGTTGGCAACTGAATCATTAGCACGCAAAACCTTCTTCGTCTCAATCAAGCTTTCAGAGGGGGCCTCGATCACTAAAGAGCGCTTCTCACGCCCATCGACCCAAGATGGCGCCTGCCAGCGTCCCCCGGGCTGGCCGCTTCGTTCTCACCACATACGGATTTAACCCGGATTTGGGGGTAGGGAAGGGGGACACGCGGCCAGAACTCAACAGCAAAGCACCAACGGGCGCAGCACTGGT
>DATDLS010000245.1:0-53501 GCA_036519195.1 Occallatibacter sp.
GTCGTCGGCGTGAGCCGCCAGTGGGAGGCAGAGGACGAGAGCGATCAGGAGTGCAATGCGTTTCATTGGGGCTACCTCAGGAGATGGGTGCGTAGAGCTGGTTACCAGCCGCGGGTTTGCATGAGGTCGCGCTCTTCGATGGCTGCGGCGGCGAGGCCTTTCATGCTGCCGATGACAGCTTCGGATGCTTCAGCGACGATCTTCGGGTCGTTGAAGTGGGTGGTTGCGATGACGATGGCCTTGGCGCGGGAGACGGCCTCTTCGCGCTCTTTGGGGTCGTTTTCGACATCCAGAGGCGTGGCGCGTTCTTTCATGAAGATGCCCGAGCCGACGAAAATGGCTTCGGCGCCGAGTTGCATCATCAGGGCCGCGTCGGCGGGCGTGGCAATGCCGCCGGCGGAGAAGTTGGGAACGGGAAGTTTGCCGGTCTTGGCCACCATGCGGATCAGTTCATAAGGCGCCTGATGGTCTTTCGCGGCAGCGTAAAGCTCCTGTTCACTGAGCACCGTGAGGGCGCGCATTTCGCGACTGATCTGGCGCATGTGCTGGACGGCGTGGACTACGTCGCCGGTGCCCGCCTCGCCTTTGGTCCGGATCATGGCCGCGCCTTCGGCGATGCGGCGAAGCGCCTCGCCGAGGTTGCGCGCGCCGCAGACAAAGGGCGTGGTGAAGGCATGCTTGTCGATGTGATGAGCCTCGTCCGCCGGGGTCAGAACCTCACTCTCGTCGATGAAGTCGACGCCGAGTTCCTGCAGGATCTGTGCCTCGGCGAAGTGGCCGATGCGGGCCTTGGCCATGACCGGGATGGACACGGCCTCGATGATCTGCCTGATGAGCGAGGGTTTGGCCATGCGTGCTACGCCGCCTTCGGCGCGGATCATGGCCGGGACGCGCTCGAGAGCCATGACGGAGGTAGCGCCCGCTTCTTCGGCGATGCGCGCCTGCTCGAGGTTCATCACGTCCATGATCACGCCGCCCTTGAGCATCTCGGCGAGGCCAATCTTCAGGCGCAGGGTGGTACCGTTCAGGCTCGCGTTTCCGTTCTGTTCCGACATAGCTTTTGACCTCGATTCAGGGGCAGCCCGCGACATGGGGGTATGGGTTGAAGCGGCGGGGTGCGGTTCTGTTCCAGTGTAGCAGTGATGCGGTATCGCGAGCTGAGTCGGGCGAACGTTGAACCGAGACGCAACCGTGCGCGCCCCCGGGATGAGTTTGCTCCCATTCTTTCTGCCCGCCTCGCATCACGTTCCTGCCTGTTTTCAGTCCGCATGGCATCTGCAGCCCGTCCATGGCTCGCGCATCCGACCCGCGGGCGTCCGGCAGGCGCCTTGGACAACGGCGCGTTCAACCGCGGCGGGGGGAGCCTTTGGTTGCCATCCAGGCGTCAATGAGTGCATTGCCGAAATCGTCCGGAAGGGCATCGGCCAGCATGGAGGGAAGACCGAAATACGTTAGCTTCGGGAGCGCCGGGAACGTAAACGTCTGACGACGGTCCGAGAGCGGCATCGTCATCGGAGCCAGTTCAATGTCTCTTGTGCTTCCAGGCTGGTTCGTACTCGAAGGCGTAGCATCCCAGGGACGGGTCTGCCGCGGTGGCGCCTACCCGTTTGCCCCAAATGAGGACTTCAACGACGTCGACGGGTTTCATGGATTCCTAAGCCGTGACGCGGAAGATTGGCGCACCCGCTGTCTTGCTTTCGAGCTGCGAAGCAAGGCCAAAGGGCTTACCGACGGCTTGGGAGCCAGCAATTCCAGCCCATCTCAATTCCAGCCCATCTAAGGAGTCAAGAGCTTTGAGAACTCGCAGGAACGACTCGACCGTCGATCCCCGGCCCGCTTCCAGGTTCCTCAATGCCTTCTCGGATATCCCGGCCTTCTCGGCAGTCGTAATTTGATCGAGATCCTTGGATTGACGCAAAGCCCGAAGCTGGTCTCCCAGCAAGGCTTGCAGCTCCGAAACCGATTTGAAGGACAAATCGCTCATACCGGCATCATAGTACCGATTACGAGTATTTTCAGTGATAAGAGGTATAGTTTTACCGTTTATGCGCATTTAACCTTCGTCGCCGGGAAACTTGGCAAAGTGGTGGAGGCAGGGAGAATCGAGCTGGCGTCGGAGCAAACTCAAGAGGTTGGACAGGGAACGGGTCGCGCGGGGGAAGGGTCTGGACCTCTCGTCCGGCAAGTCTGTTCGGCAGGATTCAGCAGTCCGAGAGCAATACCAAGGGTCGGAGTGAAGAAAAGGCAGGGTTTGGACGAGGTTGGACTGGGCAGAGAGGCCTCGTCGTTCTGGCATCGAGGTTGGCAATCGCCTCCTGGCAACCAGGGACGGAGCCGTCTATACTTCAGGCAAAGGATCGATCGTGCTGGCTCCGCTTCGCTTCGTCTGGAATGCAACCCGCGGCCATCGGCTGACGCCGTGGCGCAGTGAGTATCTGCGCTGGAGGGTCGAGACCTACTCCGGCCAGCCCGCTGAGACGCTGACAGCAGGGAAGATTCTGTCGTTCGTGTGGGCCACCCGATGGGAATTGTTGAGTTTTCTCCTCTGGACCAATCAATTGGAACGCGAAGTCAACAGGCGGGCGTGAACCGGACGCCCTATGACTGCGCGGGGTTGGGAGGGGCCGGGAGACCGGACAAAGGGAACATGAATCAGCGGATGCAAGGCGAGCGAACGCGGCGAGGGTTTTTGACCAGGGCTGCGGCCTCGGGGGCAATGGCGGCACTCCCGGCATGGCTCAGGGTTTGGGGAAGCGCGCTTGCCCTTCCGATCGCACCGATGGACGCGGCGGGGGCGGGGTCATTGCGCGCCCATGCTGCCTCACGCGGGTTGATGTATGGGGCGGCAGTGAACCCGGCCCTTCTCGACTCCCGAGAAACTATACGGCAATATATCCAAAATCAGGGACTTCGGCGCTTGACCCCCACCCTGAAAGGTGCAGGTTTGCGCGCTAGAGATCGTCAAGGCCCCGGGGCGCATCAGGGCTGTTTCCTTCGGATGCGTTCCCGATTGCGGCTTGCCGGCTGTCTGGCGATGGTCCTGGTGACGGCCGGCGCAGGGTCGGGTGCGCAGCAAATGCCGCCGGCTGAGCCTCCTCAGCCTATGCCGGGGAGCCAGAACGCGACTCCGACGCTGCGCGTAACGACCAACGAAGTGCTGGTGCCGACCTTGGTGGAGAAGCGCGACGGCCAGGTGGTGTACGGGCTCAAGCCGGACGACTTCATTCTGGAAGACAACGGGGTGAGGCAGAAGCTTCGCGTGCAGGAAGAGATGGACACCGCGCCGGTGGCGTTGGTGGTGGCAGTTGAAGAGGGCGGCGTGAGCGCGCTGGAATTCGACAAGCTGGCCAAGCTGGGGCCTCTGCTCGATCTGTTTCTCTCCGATGGCCGCAGCCAGGCAGCACTGGTCGGATTCGATTCGGTTCCCCACCTGCTCGCCGACTATACCCACTCCAGCGAAGAGATGGGAGACGCGCTCAAGCAGCTCCAGCAGGGCGACGGGGGCGACGCGATTCTGGACACGGTGAGCTACGCGGTCGATCTGTTGCAGGACCAGCCGAAGCAGTATCGGCGCGTGCTGTTGCTGGTGAGCGAGAGGCGCGACCACGGAAGCAAATATACGCGGCCGGAGAAGCTGGCCGAGAAGATTGGCGGGTCGGACGTGCTGGTGCTCAGCGTCTCGTTTTCGCCGTCGAAGGCCGAGTTCGCGCACGACGTAAAGGACTCGGGCGACGATCGGATCTTGGACCCGATCTCGTCGCTGGCCATGATTGTGGAGGCCTTCAAGAAGAATGTGGCAAAGGAGGTGGCCGGCATGAGCGGCGGGGAGTACACGACGTTCACCGGCGACAAGGGGTTTGAGCAGCGGGTAGTGGATGCAGCCAAACATGTGCGCAATCGCTACCTGATCACCTTCAGTCCGTCGAACCCGACGCCGGGATTGCATACGATCCGGGTGAAGACTGCCGAGGACTATGGGGCGCGGATTGTAGCGCGGGCAAATTACTGGCTTGCTCAGCAGCAGTAGACTGTCTGACGATCTCCGGTCCCAGCCGGGAGCCTGATGCCGATAGCTCTCAGGCCCCAATTGACAGTTCATTTTCCTTTGCCGGGACGGGGCTTAGCCTGAACAGATTTGCCGCGATCGATTTCTATCGTTGGTGCGGGGTTGCCGGGCCGGCAGAATCAGAATGTGCCGCCCTCGGGAGCCTGAGGAGCAAGATGGAGCTGCCCGCGGACCGCGCGGCCTCGGGCAAAGCCGCTGTCGCAATGGAAGCCTTTGCCGAGAAGGGGCGAGTGGAAGATCAGTCACCGCCGACGGTTTGACCTTTGGGCTCCGTAACTGCCTGAAATAGCGTTACCGAGCGCGTTCATGGTACTCTCACATTAGACACTTGAGAGTGGACTGAGCAAACAAGAGGAGTAACACACGCCGTGCTGGCGACTGCAAAGAAAACTACGCTGATTGAAAGCTTCCGCACCCACGAATCGGACACCGGATCTCCCGAGGTCCAGATTGCGATTTTGAGTGCGCGTATTTCTGAACTCACCGAACACTTTAAAACCCACAAGAAGGACCATGCTTCCCGGCGTGGCCTGCTGCAACTGGTCAGCAAGCGCCGTCGCCTGCTGGACTACCTGAAGACGCACGATGCGGATCGCTATCGCGACGTAATCGGCAAACTCGGTATCCGCAAGTAGTCGGAAAGCAAACTTTGACCCGGAAGCGCCCAGACCGACTATTGGTCACGGCCCCCGTTCTTCCCAGAACCTGGGGTCTTGGTTCCCCTGGCGACCTCGAACCGCTGCTAGGGCCTGCGCACAGCCATCGGCTGAATGCAGGCCCGGCGGCGCGACTCACAATCGGGCCGGGAGAATCGGCTCCTTCGCGCGAAGCCCACTCTTTCGCGCGCTCCCCGTTTTTCTCCGAGTCGAATCCCTTGCCCCTCGCCGGGCTGCACATTTCCTTCCCAGGCGCGTTTCCCACACACGTTTTCCAAGCGAAAAAAACGAAACGAGGACTCTATGTCTAAGCATGAAGTAACTGTCGAGCTTGCCGGCGGCAAGCGTCTGGTCTTTGAGACCGGCCGCATGGCCAAGCAAGCATCCGGCGCTGCACTGGTCACCACCGGCGAAACCGTTGTGCTGTCGACCGCGGTGGCTTCTCCCGATCCCCGGGAAGGCATCGACTTTTTTCCGCTCACCGTGGACTACCGCGAGTACACCTACGCCGGCGGACGCATTCCGGGCGGCTTCATCAAGCGTGAAGGCCGGCCCAGCGAGAAGGAAGTGCTGACTTGCCGCCAGATTGATCGCCCCATTCGTCCGCTGTTCCCCGACGGCTTCCGCAATGAGACGCAGGTCATCGCGCTGGTCTTTTCCGCCGACAAGGAGAATGATCCGGACGTGGTGGGCATCAACGCCGCCGCCGCCGCGCTGGCACTGTCGGATATTCCCTTCAGCGCCACTGTGGGCGCGGTGCGCGTAGGGCGCGTGGATGGCGAGTTCGTCATCAATCCGACCTACTCGGAGCGTGCAGCCACCACCGTCAACATCATGGTCGTGGGGCACAAGGACGGCATCGTGATGATTGAGTCGGGCGCCAAGGAAGAGACCGAAGAGGTGATCCTGGCGGCCATCGAATTCGCGCACGCGGAGATCAAGAAGATTGTTGCGGCGATTGACGAGCTGGTTCAAAAGGCCGGCAAGCCGAAACGGGCATTCACCGCCCCGACCACCGATGAAGCCTATTACGAGGAGCTCAAGGCCAAGATCGGCGACCGGCTCAAGGATGCGCTTGACACCAAGAAGTACGCCAAGACGGACAGCTATGCCTTGGTGAAGAAGATCAAGGACGAGCTGGCAGCCGAGTTGCCTGCCGACGACCCGGCAGCCAAGAAGAAACTGTCGACCTACTACGAGCTTCTGCGCGAGCGCACCTTCCGCGAACAGGTGACCAAGGAGCGCATTCGTCCCGATCGCCGTGCGTTTGACGAGATACGCGAGATCACCATCGAGACTTCGGTTCTCCCTCGCACCCACGGATCGGCTCTGTTCACCCGCGGTGAGACGCAGGCCCTGGTGACGGCAACGCTGGGCACGGCCGATGAGGGCCAACGCCTGGAAAGCTATGAGGGCGAGAAGAAGAAGCCCTTCATGCTGCACTATAACTTTCCGCCGTTTTCTGTTGGTGAGACAGGACGTATGACCGGCACCGGCCGCCGCGAAATCGGCCACGGAGCCTTGGCGGAGCGGGCAATCACTGCGGTTCTTCCCAATGCGGAAGAGTCGCCTTATACCATTCGCATCGTCTCCGACATTCTCGAGTCGAATGGTTCATCTTCGATGGCCTCGGTCTGCGGCGCGAGCCTGGCGCTCTATGACTCCGGTATTGCGCTGAAGGGCGCGGTGGCCGGAGTGGCCATGGGCCTGGTCAAGGAGGGCGACGACTACGCCATCCTGACTGACATTGCCGGCGCCGAAGACCACTACGGCGACATGGACTTCAAGGTGGCCGGAACCCGCAAAGGCATCACTGCTTTGCAGATGGACATCAAGATCGGCGGGCTGACGCGCGAGATTCTCCAGCAGGCCATGGAGCAGGCCAAACGCGGGAGGCTGTTCCTGCTCGACAAGATGGATGCGGTTCTCGACGGACCTCGCACCGAACGCTCGGCCTACGCGCCGCGCATCGAGACGGTCATGATTCCAACCGACAAGATCCGCGACCTGATCGGCAAGGGTGGGGCAACGATCCGCAGTATTATCGAGCAGACCGGTGCCAAGATCGACGTGGACGACACGGGCCGCGTGAGCGTTGCTTCGAGCGACGCAGATGGCCTGAAGAGGGCGCTGGAGATTATCGGCAACATTACCGCAGTGCCGGAGATCGGCAAGATTTATCTGGGCAAGGTGGTTCGCCTGGCCGAGTTCGGCGCGTTTGTCGAACTGTTTCCCGGCACCGACGGCCTGCTGCACATTTCCGAGATCGCCGAGCACCGCGTCAAGGAAGTGAAGGACGAGTTGCGCGAGGGTGATCAGGTGATGGTCAAGGTACTGGCTATCGAAGGCAACCGGATCAAGCTCAGCCGCAAGGCGCTCATCAAGGAGCAGAAGGCCAAACTGGCTCAGTCGGCACCTGGGGCCGAGGGCGAAGAGATCAGTGCTCCGGAAGCGCCCGCCTCGTCGTCGCGGCCGCGTCATGAGTTTGACGACAAGCAGCCAAAGTCGAACCAGAGCACGATTCTCATCGAAGGCGGAGACGACTTTGAGGAAGAAGGCGGGGAAGAGCTGGACGAAGACAATGAGCCCAACTTCAACCGTGTGGAAGGGGCGCCGGTCGCTGCCGGTGCAGCCGTGGGCGGTGGACGGCCGGCGGCGGGCAATAACAACAATCGCCGCCGTCGTCGTCGCCGTCCGGGTGGTCCCGGCGGCGGCCGCGGACCGGGCGGCGGCCAGGCCTAAGCCTGGTTTGTCCTCACTGAGCAACCGAGAAAGGCCCGGGACAGATTGCCCGGGCCTTTTTCGGTTCGCTCAGCTTTGCCGGCGGAGTGTTCCTAGTCCGGGGCCAGCAGGCTGGCGCGAATGTGGGGGTCGAGGCGGGCCAGGGCGCGCGCGGCACGGGCAATCTCTTCGCCGTTTTCTTCCGAGGCGTCGTGCTTGGCGTCATACATGCGCAGGTCCGCAGCGATGCACAGAGCGTCCATATCCTGCGCATCGTCCGGATACATGGCCACGCCCACGCTTGCGCCCACGCGTACGACGTGCTCGCCCAGGTCCAGCGGCTCATTCAACAGCTGCACCAGCGAGCGGCCCACCTGCACGGCGTCCCTGCGGGTGATGGGCTCTTCCAGGATGACGGAGAACTCGTCTCCGCCGGTCCGGGCCACTGTGTCTGAACGGCGTACCCGCGTGGCAAACAACTCGGCCACCTTCTGCAGTACCAGGTCGCCGATGTGGTGGCCGAGCGTGTCGTTGACCTGCTTGAAGCGATCGAGGTCGACGACCAGCAGGGCGGCCTGGGCTTCGCTGCGGCGAGCCCGCTCCAAGGCGATCACCAGCCGGTCTTGGTAGAGGCGGCGGTTGGGCAGACCGGTCAGGTGGTCGTGCAAGGCGAGATGCTTGTTGTGCTCGATCTGGTCTTCGAGCAGCAGCAGGATCATGCCGACTGCGACGACATACTTGGGCAGGTTCCAGACGCCGCTTTCGATCGGGATTGCAGGAAAGAAGGCCTGCATGAAGGGCGCAACCACAAAGACGAACGCCCAGGCCAGGAATCCGGCGATGGTGACAAAGGCCCCGGCGGTGGCGCGGCGGTAGGCATACCAGAAGTGAATGCAGCAACCGATGTAGACGGTGAATAGTAGGCCGTTGAGCGCCAGGTCGCCGCCATTGCCGGGTCGATTCTGGACGAGCAGAAGGTAGACCGACAGCGCGCAATAGATGCTTACAACGGTCCAGCGCAACGGGCTGCTGCACTTGTTGAACGTGGCCAGGGTGACGGCCAGGGGTAAAAGCCCTAAGGCAGCGGCGCTGATTTCGAGGGCCCAGACGGGGACGTTGTTGATCTGGCCGAGCACGATGTAGACGGTGTTGGCGACCAGCAGCGAATCCAGAATCCAGCGGCTGGACCGTTCCTTGCGATAGGGAACCGAGGCCCACATGAACAGCAGGCCGGCCCAGGTCAGGGCGGCCAATCCGGTGATGGTGAAGATCTGTCCCCAGACTCCGGGCGCAAACATGAACAGGAAGGCTGCAAAGTGCAGAGCAATCATGGTCCAGCCTGTGAGCCAGACCTTGGAAACGTGGGTCTGATTGTGGCGAGCAACGGAAGCGAACGCGCCGGCCAAAAGGCCTACAGCGGCTAAGTCCGGCACCTCTGCCCAATTTACCACGGCAACTCCAGCGCTGCAGGAAGATCAACTAATAGAATCGGCTATTTTAGCCGATTTGCCATCACTCCTTGGTGCTAGAGGGTGATCTTTCGAGTACACCTGGGTAACTTTCCAAGGAATTCGAGAGGTAATTCATTGGGTTACCGCGCGGGAGTTTTTTCGCGAAGGAAATCGTTCTCTCGGCTAGACTCAAGACGATGGCAGCCAGTTTATACATTGTAGTGGAGGGGGAAGACCCCGGGTACGATATTTTTGTGAACGGCCAGGCTCTGGCCCGCAATGAAGATGCCCTGGAGCGCCTTGCCGAACGCCTTCATGTCCGGCCGCTTCTGGAGTTTTTTTCTGCCGATGAAAACTCGATGGCCCTGCTGCTGGAGCAAGGAGTGGCCAGTCCCGATTGGGCACGCCATTTGCCGCAGCCGCAATGGTTTGACGCTCCGGATGGACTGCTGACCATTTGCGCGCTGATGGAGTTTCTAACCGCCAATCCAGCCGCGCTCGGGTCAGAAACCCTGCCCGTGCTGGTGGAACTGCGGGAGTATGAGCGGGTGCTGCGCAAGACTGCTGAACACAACTTGCATTGGCACATCGCGGTCAGCTGGCGCTGAGTCTTTCTTGCGATCGCATTGGACCCCTGCGGAGTTCAATGGCTGCCTATATACTCCTCCGCTTTGTGGGCACCGAAGATATCTCCCAGGCGCCGGATC
Organism: Occallatibacter sp.; assembly: GCA_036519195.1. Taxonomy (GTDB): domain Bacteria; phylum Acidobacteriota; class Terriglobia; order Terriglobales; family Acidobacteriaceae; genus Telmatobacter. The sequence goes on from DATDLS010000245.1 coordinate 9,602, forward strand.
TGTGCGCCGACACCGCGCAGCTTTTCTTCGATGCGTTCATAGCCGCGGTCCATGTGGTAGACGCGATCGAGGATCGATTCGCCGTCGGCCACAAGGGCGGCCAGCACCAGCGAAGCCGAGGCGCGCAGGTCAGAGCACATCACGGCTGCGGCCGAGAGCTTGGTGGTGCCGCGCACGATGGCGGTGTTGCCATCGACCTTGATGTTGGCGCCCATGCGGACCAGTTCCTGCACATGCATGAAGCGGTTCTCGAAGATGTTCTCCTTAACCTGGCTGACACCGTTTGCCTGTGTGGTGAGGGCCATGTATTGCGCCTGCATGTCGGTCGGGAAGCCGGGATATTCTTCGGTGGAAACATCGGCGGCGCAGAGGGTACCTTCGGAGCGCACGCGGACCGAGTCGGGGCCGAGCAGGTCGATGCGCACGCCAGCTTCCTCCAGCTTGGAAATGACGGCTCCCAGGTGAGCGGGGTTGCAATTGGCTACGATGAGGTCACCGCCGGTCATGGCGCCGGCGATCAAGAAGGTTCCGGCTTCAATGCGATCGGGATTGATACGGTGGCGCGCTCCGTGCAGCTTGGTGACTCCCTGGATGCGCATGGTCGACGTGCCGGCCCCTTCGATTTTTGCGCCCATGGCGGTGAGCAGGGAAGCCAGATCACTGACCTCCGGCTCGCGTGCGCAATTGTCCATCAGCGTTTCGCCTTCGGCCAAGACGGCGGCCATCAGCAAATCTTCCGTGCCGGTGACGGTAATCTTCTCAAAGACCAGATGCGTGCCGCGCAGGCGTTCGGCGCGGGCTTCCAGATAGCCGTGCTCCTGGGTAATGACGGCGCCCATTTTCTCCAGGCCCTTGATATGCAGATCGATGGGCCGGCCGCCGATGGCGCAGCCGCCGGGCATGGCCACGCGGGCCATGCCGGCTCGTGCAATCAGCGGGCCCAGCACCAGGGAACTGGCGCGCATGGTCTTCACGATCTCGTATTTTGCTTCCGGATCGGAGAGAGTGCGGCAGCTGATTTTGGTGCGGTGCTGGGCGCGGCCGTAGCCGAGCTCGACTTCAGCGCCCATTGAGACCAGCAGGCGGCGCTCGGTTTCGATGTCACGCACCTGAGGAATATTCTCCAGGATCACTTCGTCTTCGGTAAGGATGGCCGCAGCCATGCAGGGCAACGCCGAATTTTTTGCCCCGGACACGCGGATGGTGCCGAGCAGCGGATTGCCGCCGCGAATGACAAATTTATCCATAAGATCTCACGAACTCCTGAGGTTCTAGTGTAGAACCTGGAAGGCTCCGCAGCGGTTATCGGGAAGGTACCTCAAAGGCAAGTATGGCGACAGATGTGCGGATGTTTTCAGTAGGTCTCAAGTCGTCCGGACCGCGGAAGCGGCTGACCATATCGACGGCTTGTCATCAGAAGCTCAGCCCCTTGAGGGGATTGAGCGTATCACAGTTCCAGCACCGTATCGTCGATGGCCAGCCGTACATTGCCGTCGGACTTTGCCAGGCGGCGAACGGCTTCCGGCTTGTCGACGCGGGCCTTGAGCATCACCAGGGCCACCGGCACACTGCGACCTGCGCTCTTGATGGTGTGCACAGCGGTCTCGCGGTCGATTTTGCAGGCGCTCATGAGGATGCGGATGCCGCGTTCGACGAGCTTGGAGTTCTGCATGTGCACGTTGACCATCAGGTTCTCGTACACATAGCCAAGACGGGTCATGGCGCCGGTGGTGATCATGTTGAGCACCATCTTTTGCGCGGTGCCGGCCTTCATACGGGTGGAACCGGAAACGACCTCGGGGCCCACCTCGGCGACGACGGCGATTTCCGCAGCCGCGGCCAGGGGCGTATCATGGTTACAGGTGATGGCAGCGGTATGCGCTCCGCGAGCCCGGGCGTATGCTACGGCGGCAACCACGTACGGCGTGCGGCCGGAAGCAGAGAGGCCGATGACCACGTCCTTGCGGGTGGGGCGCCGGCGGGCGATGTCGCGCTGGCCCAGCTCTTCTGAATCTTCATTGACTTCAACGGCCGAGGCGAGAGCCTTGGGTCCGCCGGCCATGACGTACTGCACCTGTCCGGGAGAAGTTGAGTAGGTCGGTGGGCATTCCGAGGAGTCAAGAGCAGCGATGCGCCCGCTGGAGCCGGCGCCAATATAGATGAGCCGGCCACCGTCGCGCAGGCTGCGCGCCACCTGGTCGATGACCGCTGCGATTTCAGGAATGGCTCGCTTGACTGCTGCGGCGACCTTGGAATCCTCGTGGTTGATAATCCGCGCAATCTCGAGTGCGGACTTGGTGTCAAAGCCTTGAGAAGCCTCGTTTTGGCTCTCGGTAGTCAGCAGCTGAAGCAGGGAGGCCTGGTCTTTTTTGGTATCGTTTGCTTGGCTGCCGGCCGTCTCCTGAAGCGTCGAGCTGGTTAGCATGCGGATGCCCCCCAACTATTGATTATATCTTCAAAGGGCGCAACTTCCACCAGAATTCACCATGCGGGAAAAACTCGCAAGTACCACATGGATAACCCATAGGATGCAGAACTGGGATCTCAGGGAGCCGCGGGGGAGAAAACTTGCTTATGGATAAAGTTCGACGGCGCCCTGGACCGGACGACCCGAGAAGACCTTAGCCCGGGGCGTTCGAGATGACGCGCCAACCGCAATTCTTCGGTCGAGGGCTCCGGGTCTGTTCAAGCATCCCTTTTGAGCGTCTCTCCGGCAAGAAGCTTCTCAAGGCTGACATCGGTTGCATGCGGGCGCTGCGCCATGCCGCAACAAGTGCGGCCATCGTTGTCGCCCTGCCAAGCACACCCGACACGAGCACCGAGGTTGTGCCAAAGAAGAAACGTGCACCGGAAAGAAGGCTCAGACACGAGGTGAAACTTTGAATCCCGGTTCGAATGGCTTGAGCTGGCTTGCTGCTCCATCCGACTTCTCCTCTTCCTGTTTTTGGCGTCTCACGTCGAACAGTTTTTGGATGGATTCCCGGTAATGTCAGACTGTTATTGCCCACCCGGGCAAAGTTCGGGGCTCTCCCGGTTGGAATAGAACACAAGCAAGGCTGCTTGTTCGCAGTGCTAGTGAATGGTTTTGGACTTGCGGTTCATATAATCCATCAACAGATATTCTCCCAGGCGGTCGGGGGTAGTGAAGTAGGCCTTGCCCCGGCACATTTCCGACACCTTGTGTACAAACTGAACCAGCTCATAGCTCTGGGCCAGCATAAAGGTGTTGATCATGATGTTGGAACGCTTGCAGCGGGCTACTTCTTCCAGCGTTTCGCTCACCACGAGAGGGTCCAGGCCGTAGGGATTTTTGTAAATGCGGCCGTCAGGCAGGGTGAGCGCGGAAGGCTTGCCGTCAGTGATCATGATGATCTGCTTCATGTCTTTGCGCTGGCGGGCAAGCACGCGCTGGGCGACACGCAGTCCTTCGCGGGTGTTCGTGTGCCAGGGGCCCACTTTCACGCGGGCAATCTGCGCGACGGGCATCTCTTCGGCCGAGTCATGGAACAGGACCAGGGAAAGCGAGTCGCCGGGATACTGGGTGCGGATGAGGTGCGAAAGCGCCATGGCCACACGCTTGGCCGGCGTAAAGCGATCTTCTCCATAAAGAATCATGGAGTGGGAGCAGTCCAGCATGACCACGGTGGCGCAGGAGCTCTGATACTCGCACTGGTGGACGTGGAGGTCGGAATATTCGAGATTGAGTGGAAGGCTGAGTCCTTCACGGGCGATGGCGGAACTGAGGGTGGTGGTGGCGTCCAGATTAAGAGTATCGCCGAATTCGTAAGGGCGTGATGCTCCGCTGGCCTCGACCCCGGTGGCCCAGTGACGGGTGTCATGGCGGCCGTAGCTGGATTTGCCGAGAGAGCCGAGCAGGTCGCGCAAAGTCTTGAAGCCGAGGAAGTCAAGACTCTTGTCGGTCACCTCAAAGCGCACGTTGCCTCCCGGCCCGTCTTGCCCTTTGGCAACGGAGGTGTCCGGCAACGGGGTGATAAAGTTGTCGGACTCCATGCGCTTCAGAAGCTGCTCGATGAGTTCGTCGAGGCGCCCTTCAGCGGAGAGCTGATCGATCTTTTGGCGAATCTCTTCGTCGAAGAAGCTGCCATTTTCAAGCAACCGGCGCAGGGCTTCGCGCAGATTGTCCAACGACTGGTCGAGGTCGCCGAAAGAGGAGTAGGGATCGGAAAAGCCGGAATCGAGAAAGTAGTCGGACAGGGCCTCAAGCAGCTCTTCGAGATCGATTTCGGAGGCGAGATCGCCGTTGTATCGGGTGTAGCGAGTTCGTTTCATGATCTTCTCCAACTAAGGTCGTGCCCTCATGCAAAACCTTCCCGCCAGCGAACATCCGCCGGTGCGCGGTGCATTAGTTCCAACCGCCCTTTCTGCCGCGTCGGGCCCGCTCATTGAGCTCCCATTCATTGAACTCCACGTCGAGCCTCTGGCGTTCCTGCTTGCGGTTGGCTTGTTCGGGCGCGATGAAGGCGTGCTCTTCATTGCGGCTCAGCTTGCGATGCGCGACCAGGCCTTCAAGCAGAAACTCCGCCGCGGCCAGCACGGTCGGCGGCGCATCGAAGGGCTGGACTCCGAGCGAAGAAAGCTTGTCGACGAGTCCCTGGATCTGCTTGAGATCGGCCAGGGCGGAGACGGCCGACTGGTCGTCATCGAGTTTGACCGAGCCGCCCAGCTTGAACCACAGTTCGATCTGCTCGGTATCGACCCCCTTGAAATAGCGGTCGTAGACCTTGCCGACTGCGGTTCGAATCAGATCCTTGATCACGGTGTCGGCTCCGCGCATTTCGCCTTCGTATTCGAGCTCGATTTTGCCGGTGATGCCAGGTATCGCCGCGTAGATGTCGCTGACGCGGGGAACGACGGGCGATTGCCCGTTGAGCAGGGCTCGGCGCTCGGCGTTGGAAACGGCCAGTTCGAGGGTGGCGATGGGAAGGCGCTGGCTGACGCCGCTGCGCTTGTCCACCTTTTTGTCGTCACGGGCCGAAAAGGCGATTTGTTCCACGATCTGGCGGACGTACTCGGGTATCACCGACTGATCGGGTCCGCGCTGAAGCCAGGCTTCCTGCGCCGTGATGGCCATGCCTTCTTCCACCTTTTCCGGATAATGGGTTCGAATCTCAGAACCGATGCGGTCCTTGAGTGGTGTGATAATTTTTCCGCGCGCGGTGTAGTCCTCAGGGTTGGCACTGAATACCAGAGCGAGATCGAGTTCGAGGCGAACCGGATAGCCCTTAATCTGCACGTCGCCTTCCTGCATGATGTTGAATAGGGCAACCTGGATTTTACCGGCGAGGTCGGGTAGCTCATTGAGGGCGAAGATGCCGCGGTTGGCGCGGGGCAGCAGGCCGTAGTGCATGTTAAGTTCGCTGGCCAGGTCAGTGCCGCCGCGCGCCGCCTTGATCGGGTCGATGTCTCCGACCAGGTCGGCGACGGTGACGTCAGGCGTGGCGAGTTTTTCGATATACCGCTGGTCGCGCGACAGATAGGCGATGGGCGTGGCGTCTCCCTTGTCGGCGATCCATTCCCGACAGCGCCTGCAAAGCGGCGCATAGGGGTTGTCGCGAATTTCGCATCCCGCAAGGTAAGGCATCTGTTCGTCAAGCAAGTTGGTGAGGGCGCGCAGAATGCGGCTCTTGGCCTGGCCGCGGAGCCCGAGCAGGATGAAGTTCTGCTTGGAAAGGACAGCATTGACGATTTGCGGAATTACGGTGTCGTCATACCCCACGATGCCCGGAAAGATGGGGCTATGGGCGCGTACGCGGGCGATGAGGTTGGAACGCATTTCGTCTTTGACGGAGCGGGAGCCAAGAGCCTCCGGCGAAAACTGAGAACTGGCGCGCAGTTGTCCAAGCGTGCTGGGAAGGGAGTGGGAAGCAGGCATGTAAAAGTCTCCTCCGGGCCCGGGCCGTGTGCGGCGGCGGGTTCATTCTGAGATAGACGTTCTCGAACGGTGTCTCGCGCAAGGTGCTGAGTGTTGGGTTCAACTGCGCGCTACGTCCGGGGCGCGCCAAAAAAGGTCAACAACGGCAAGCCATGCGTACACTAAGTTCTTCCGGCCGGGCAGCGCATGAACATGGGTTCACAGGCCACAAACGGACGGCCGTAGAAGGAAGTATGCTCCGCAATGAAGCCAATTGCAAAGAGGGATTGGCGCGCGGAAGGCTCCCGGGTTTGCGCAGCATCAGAGGAGCCCTCACGGCGCCCTGCTTGAACGAAGTGACCCATCGCAGAATTAATCCCTTTGATTCGACATAAAAATCATCTTCAAAGGGTTTCTGAGACTGCCTGGGTGATCGTTCACAAACGGTGTACCTCTCGGATCGGCCTCGTTTTCAGTCTGCACCTGGTGGAGAATGCACCCATTGCCGCATACCTTCAAGATCGATTGGAGCAGGTTCCTTCTGACGGCGCAGATCTGTGTAGACGTTTTTGAAGAAGTTCTGCAACCGTTAGACACGCTCATCCATGAGGGGTACGACCCAAACAGGGTTTCAGACTCCAAAACCCTCGAACGCTGGAATGCGGTTGAAGACCTTTGCCGGGATCGATTGATAGAGACCCACAATGCCGAACCGGGAGATGTAGTAGACGTCACCGTGCGACGGCTCACTGTTGGCGGTATCCCGGATCGAACTGAATTTGGAAGCCAGGTTTGGCCTGTTCGCTTGCGAATGGTTGCGGGTCCTCGGAGCCGATGGCCCAAGCAACCGCCGATCGAACACTCTCGGAACGGGGAATCCTCGTTGAGATGCTGGACGAGCTGATCCAGGCTGGACTTCATAAACTCTTGCCGATTGACCGCGGCGTGCATCTTTTCCCTCTTTTCAAACAATCGGTTCCGGAAATTGCCAAACTGCCAGCGATCCTCAAAACGCGTCGGGCTGTCCGCGCCCCATCCCTCGACGCGAGTCAACTTCCGCGTACGATCCGCGCTTCAGAACGAATCTCACCTGAGCCAGCACCTTCGGAAGCCTTGTCGCCTTGGGGGGGGGAATTGCGTTACTGGGGTCCATAGTGTTGCCGATTGCTGCCCCACACAAGATCCATCTCTGCGGACCCATGTCCACCACTCAGTCGAGAGATCACCGCTACGCCCCATCCGGGGACGAATGCCGCGTTCGTATCGCGCGTGACAGCTCCCAGTACGTTTTCAAGCTGCGCCTGCCGCTTCATGAAATCTGGATTGTGAGATGGATCTCCCCCCGTTATCTCTTGCATGGCTTTGAGTGTGTCGCCGAGTATGGGGCCGACCTTGTCGACGGCATTTGCCCACCATCGGATGCTGACCCAATCACTTGTGACCGCGGCGAGTAGCGTTGGCGCGAGGTTACTCAATCCGTCGATCGTGTCAAATGCATTCGTATTCCCATTCATATCCATCGCGGCCCAGATATTGATGTCTTGAAGGATAGCAATCCGCGCCTGGTCGGTCGGATCTTTGGGGTTGAGCATGCCGATCATCGTCTCGCGCCCAACCTGCTCCAACTCGTCCTGTGTTCGTGCGATCCAATTGATTGGATCGCTGAAGAACATGGTCATTACGGCGGCAGTGGTATACCGCACAGTAACGGAAATATAGGCATGGGGGAAGGATCGCGTTGCATTCAGTTTTGAGTCCAGATCCCCCTTCGGAATGAGTCCGAGCATGGAACCAATCTGTATATTCTGGTTCATTTCGGCCCATGACATGCTCTGCTGGTAGTCAAGGTACGTCTGGAGAACGGACAGTTGAAGATTCAGCTTTTCGCTCACGACCGCGTACGTTGCTGTGCAAACAAAATCCTCCATCAGGGCCCTGCGAAGTTTTTGGGAGTCCGATGCGTACGGAGCACTCGCGGCGCTGATGCGATTTGCATTCACTTTGTCGATGATGCTGACTTGGCCCGAGGCATCGGACAAGACCGTACAGGTTTTCACGTAGTCCATATAAGAGGTCGCACTATACACGCCGAACAGGTTGAGCGTGATCGAACTCTTCTTCTCTACGGTATCGACAACAATATTGCGGATGCGTCGGGCATTAGCCAATCCGTCCAGCGACATCCAATTGCCCGCAAGTGCTGATTTCAGTGCAGCGTCTGTTGCCTCAACCACACCCTCGGTCAGGTTTATCTCATAGACTGCTGCGGCTTCGTCGGTATAGGCCGCCGAGCATGTGGCATTCAGGTCTGCCGTTATGCTGCGATCAATGGAGTCCTTAATCACCTTATTGAGGTTATCCGAATCTGCTTTCGGAATCCCCGTCGGGCCGGCGTTGACACCTGGGAGCGCCAGATTCAGCAGGGCTCCAAGGACATCCGTATTGCCGACATCGCCTCCCAGACCGACACTGGCTGTGAATTTTGCAGCCAGCGTCGAACCATGTTTCTTGTAGACGCCGATCTGTACAACTGCGTCCGATATTTTGTAAGACCGGAAGATGAAATCGCCGGTGATTGTGATAGAACCACTGAGCTGGAGCGTTACGTTCGGTTGGATGCTTGCCGCAGCGCCAAAGGGCAGCTTGGCAGAGGCAAGCGCGTTCAATGTATACGGTTGCTTCAGCGCGACGTTTGCCGTGATGGTTCCGCTCAATTCGGCCTGATTGACCGTACCGGCAGACTGCTGTCGGATGTCGTCCGGACTGGCAGGAATCGAGAAGTGATTGAATCCGACAACGCAAGCGTCTGACAGCAGCGGAAGGGCGCCATTCGTTGCCGAAAATGAAGAAAATGTCGTACATTTCAGAGCACTATCGGCTTCAAGACAGACTCCAACCCCGTTTGAAGACGCGGTTGCAGTAGCTTTCGCAAGGACATCGACTTCGACGCCCAGCCAGGCTTGGTTTGCTGCAATCGGAATCGCAAGCGCGAACAGATCCTTGCCGAAAAGACTGCCATCGGCTGAGGTGAACAGATCAAGGCCAAAGTTGGTCCCGGCGCTCAGGGTCAGGCTTGGCATGCCACCGCTCAGCAGATTCGGAGAGGTCGCTGTCGCCCCGAACGCAAGTCGCTTGACGTCCGCCTGGTCGATCGGCTTGGTGAACTCTTGAAAGAACTCCTTGCCTGCAGAGAGCAACTGCGTGAGTTTCACTTTCGCCAGCGGAGAATCGTCGCGAATCTGAATGTCTTCGCTGAGACCAAAGTTGCTCGTGATCCTGATATCTGCCATTCTCGATCCTTTTCCCGCTTCCGGGAGCGGTACCTAAGCTCAATTGCAAACGACTCGGCTCCGTGAGGGTGTTGGAGCACCGCCGTCATTTCTTGAGATCGTCATAGAACGCGAAACGTCTTTGAGTGATCGATCGCTCTCAAGTCCCAAACGAATTTTCAAAGTTCCGAGTTCGATATCTGCGGGAAACTTCGGCGCAAGCTCCTCTCCGTACTCATTCCGCAACGTCGGCACATGCGCGGGGTTGCGCTTCCGCTCTTCGGCTCCGTCTTTCGTCTCTCTGCCGGTTGAAAGTCTTTCCCAACTCCGTCTCGAATCTGCGTGATTGGAATTCGCGGCAGCTGATTTTGATTTCCCTCTGCTATGGACTCGCCATTCGCCCCGGAGGGGATTAAAGGACGAGCTTAACCCCTGATCTTTTCTTCGTCGGAAGCTCAACAAGCGATGGAATTGCTTGAAGTCCTGTTTCGGCGGGAACTGACGGAGGTACCGGTGAAGGACTTTGTTGAAAAAGACTCGATGCCGGAAGGAGATGTTCAGTCGGATCCGGGTAAACCCAGGGAGAAAGAATCTAGGAAAATGATATACATGCTGATGATAAACCGGACAGGGGCGGGTTTCGAAAAATATGTTCGCGGGTCGAAAGAGGATCTTCAGGCCAGTGTTGCCTTCCGGCGCGCGTTCAGTAGGGAACTGAAGTAGTTCAGGTTGCTCGTTGTCACGGAGGGACTGGGGTGGCCCAACGCGGCCAGTCTCGTGCGCGAGGGCAGCAACCGAGAGCCCTTCACCGAGGGAGTCTCAACCAGTTCCTGGCCGGATACTCGATCATTGACGTGGAAAATCCCGAGCAGGCGTTTGCGATTGCCGCGCGGGGTTCGCGGGGGCCCGGTGCGGCAGGCATGGCTCGCAGGCATGGCTCGCAGGCATGGCTCTATGAGGCTATTCATACAGCCGCTCGACGACGGCAACGATTTCGGCTGCGATCTTTTCAATTGGCCGATCACCATCCACTTCGGCAAATCGTCCCAGCGACCGGTAGTGCTCGGCAACCGGCGCGGTCAATCCGCGGTAAAGCCGCAAGCGCTCTTCGTAAATTTTCTCCGAATCATCAGCACGCCGAATGAGCACCGCACCGTCCCTATCGCAATATCCATCGCGTTTTGGCCGATTGAGGTAAACGTTATAAATGGTGTGGCAAACAGGGCAGCTCCTACGCCCAGTAATCCGATGCAGAAGTCGCTCAAAATCCATCCGGATACTGACGACGACCATCGAGGGCCCACTCCCGATGGCCCCCAGGCGGCCATCTAGCCAGACAGCCTGGCTGATTGTGCGCGGAAATCCGTCCAGGATGTAGCCGTTGAAGGTGTCCGGTTCCTCCAGTCGGGAGGCCACCATTTCAGCAACCAGCGAATCTGGAATCAACTCCCCTCGCCCCATCATCTCCCGAGCGACACGACCCAGTGAGCTTCCCTGGCTGACGTGAGTTCGCAACAGGTCGCCGGTGGAGATATGAGGAATTCCCCACAGCTTCTCCAGTTCTTTTGCCTGGGTTCCCTTGCCAACGCCTGGCGCACCCAGAAGAAGAACGCGAACAGCGGTTCTGAGGGCAACAGGGGGAATGGATTCAACCGCGGTCGAGTAGGCATATTGGCTGTCGCTATACATAGGGTTGGAGCTCCTTTTTTCGGTCTTATCAGGCGCTGGTTGCTCGATACCGGCTCGCGGCCAATGATCTGAGTAAACCTCAGCCGATCCTGAGGCGCAAGAGCGGCTAGTCCGATTCGGACGGGTGGACAAGCGCGCCTTGTCCGAGGGATAATCGGGACTCCACGGACAACTGCCACCTGCTAGGCATTCACTAAACTGCAGCAAGGCAGGGAACGACAGCCGAAGTTGCCCCAGAGCGTCGAGCACCTCCTGAGCGGAAATCGACCGAATTGGGTTCGATTTGGCACCGGCAGAACACTATGACAATCGGACTGAAGTTTATTAAAGATATGACGGGTGCACTTCACTTGCGGCACGTCTCCGAAGGCGTAGCCGTGCTCGATCAGACGGAAGGAAGCTGGTCAAGATTACATCCAAGTGACGCCCATGCGACGGCGTTACTTCTTTTGCTCGCGCAATGGGTGGATATCGGATACCGCGACTATCATTTGCTTGATCCTCTTCTGCAGCGATTTTCTCCCGAAGGCCGGCGCAAGCTGCCCCTGGATGACTACCTGCGATTGCGCATGGTCGAGGGATTTCGGTCCCTTTCCGCCGAAGACGTCGACTCGGCAATTGAAACTTTCGGCTTTGTGTTGAACGCTGAACCTGGGTCGATGGAGGAGCAATTGGCGACGCTCGCCCATTTCTGGAAAGGGCGGGCCCATCGCAAGAAAGGCGAATACGAGATCGCGCTCCAGGCAATCACGCGGGCACGTGAACTGGCACAAAAGCCTGGCGAGAACGCGATGATGACCCCAGTCATTCAAATACATGAAAGTTGGCTTCTCTTTCAAAAAGGCCTGAGGAAGGAAGCTTTACGATTGCTCACCCTGGCTGAGGCGAGTCTGAAAGACACCGATGACTATCTTGCCCTGGGCAACATCGAGTCGGCTCGAGGCCGCATTGTTCGCCGTTCCGGAGAGTACGCCAAGGCGCTTGAGCATTTCGACCGTGCGATTGCAATCTATTCGTCGTACAATCCCAATCACCGCAATCTTGCCAGGACGCTTGTGAATGCAGCCTATGTGAAGCGGCTTCTTGCCTTGCAACTGCGAAAGAGGATCGATTCGCGGGCGCCGAAATCCAACCTGGCGCGGCCAGTGAATCAGCCTCCGCAGGCCCAATACGGTCGGGCGGCCCTTCATGCCCGTTATCAAAATCTCTGTCATGAGGCAATCCTCGAGCTGCAGCGAGCACGCGAGATTTGTATTCTCCGTGGCAATGCCGGGGGGCTTGGTGCAGTCATTGTCAACGCGGGATATCTTCATCTGGACAGAGGCGACATTGACTGCGCCGCCCGCGAGGCGATGGAGGCCCATCAAATAGGGCTGGAAAAAAATGATCCCATTCTCATGACTCGAGCGCTTATTTTGCAGACATCAACCGAGAACGCCAAGATCGAAGAGCAAGTGGGCGAAGACGTTGACATCGCGCTGCACGCGAATCAGGCGAAGAAATTCAGCGACGACGCTCTGGCGCTTGCCAAGCATACACAGAATCGGCGATTGCTTGCGGCTGCATACATCGCGCGAGGTATGACGGCTGCCAATGAATTCTTTCAGGAGTGGGATTTGGCCAAGCGTTGCGCCAGCGAAGCCACCAACCTTATCGGGGCTGGGGAAAACGATCACCTTGTGGATGATTTGGCTGCGTTGAAATCGCACATTATGCAGGCTTCCGGCATTAACGATACGCTTCGCGCATGGTCCGAAGGGCTGGTGGGAGAAAAGACGTTTCAGCAAATCACGGAAGAATTTGCCGAGATTGTGATCCCCAAGGTCTGGTTACGTGAAGACAAGAAGATATCCAGAGTGGCCGAGTGCCTTTCTGTTTCCCCTAAGAAGGTGCGCCGTATTCTTCGCAGCACCGGCTTTCTCGACTCGAACGCCCCGCGGGCCGAGGATTAGAATCCCTGACGCGCCACGGCCAATCCTCACTCCTTTGAATTCCTTGCCTAAAGCGGCATCGTAGACGGCCAGATCGCTGTTGCCCCGGCTCGACATCAGCACGACCAAGCAGCAGAGCCGTTTCCCGAGTCAGGATCAGGCCATCGGACAATTGCAATTGGGTACCCGGCCCGGCAATCAGGCATCCCGTTCGCCGTGGAACCGTCCCATGCGAGCCTGCGTAACCGCTTCAGCGCCCTGGAGGACCCTTGATCTGGTTCTACCAAGCTTTCTTTCCGGCCGTCTGGGTTATTTTCTTGATCTACTGGCAGCTCAAGGCCGCCAATGCCAAGAAAACCGAGCGCCTCGAACCGGCCGGCTCGCGCATCCTGCGCGTCCTGACGATCCTCATCGCGATCGTCCTCGTCTCGACAACCAGGATCCCGCTGCCCTGGCTGTACCGGCCTCTTTGGCGCATTGGATTTTGGCCTTTCTGGCTGGGAGCCGCCCTCTCCGTTGGCGGTCTTCTCTTCGCAATCTGGGCGCGTGAGCACCTCGGCCGCAACTGGAGCCGTTCCGTCAGCATTAAGCAGGTTCAACCATATCGTTGCCGGTAACCCCGGCACGGATATTGAGTCAACCGGCACTGTAACCGCAGGCGGCCAGGGCTACGGTCAAAGCCAGGACTTCGGCCCTCGTCAGCTTGAATTCTCTCTCCGCGTCCAGTTCTAATTGCGCGAAGGAGCCGCAGTCCGCCTTGAGGGGAGCTTCGGCTCCGCTCTTCCTTTGCCCGCCAACGCCGCACTCGAGGCCGAACGCAAAATCAACCCGCTGGACGGCCTCCTCTATGACCGGCTCGGCGATGCCTATCTGCGCAGCAGGTTCTCGGATATTTCAGGTTTCCCATTTTGAGCAAGTGGATTGTTTGCAGGCAGAGACCTGGCAATAACTGACCGAGAATCAGTTTCAGCTTGACTGCTATTTTTTCAACGGCTCAAACAACGGCTGAATTGGCTCTGTTTCTTCGATCGAGGGCACAAACCGCGGACTGATTCTCTTCTTTGCTGCCTGTTCATACGCGTATCCGTACCCGATCAACCGCGCTTCGCTCCAGGCTGGACCGATGATTGAGAGGCCGACCGGGAGACCCATCACCGTACCCATGGGCACTGTAAGGTGGGGGTAACCTGCCACAGCTGCAAGTTGGCCCGCTCCGGCGCCATTAATCTGATCTCCATTTGCAGCGTCGATTTTCCAGGCTGGCGGCATGGTTGGACAAACCAAAGCATCGAGATGGTCCTTCGCGAGAATCGCGTCGATTCCGTCGCGACCGGCGATTCGCAACGATGTCGCACGGGCGGCTATGTACTCAGGGTCGTTTAATCCTTTGGTCTCATCAGCCTTTTCAAACGTCTCCTGTCCGAAAAGTGCCAGTTCGCGGTCAGCATGACTCTGGTTGTATGCGATTAGATCGGTGAGTGTGCGCGACGTCACCGTGGCTGGGGTGCTGGCAAGATAAGAGTTCAGATCAACTTTGAGTTCGGTGTTGAGCACAACAGTTTCCGCCTTACCGATCTCTTCGCGTTCCTTCAAGTCCGTTATGTCGACCAGCGTTGCTCCCTGCGCTCTGAGCATAGCCAGCGCTTGTTCAAAAACCTTGTCCGTCGGTCCGGACCAGCCAGTCGCAAATCGCAGAACCCCTATGCGGGATCCCTTGAGGGCGTCCGGTTTCAGTGCCGCCAGGTAATCAGAGAGGTGCGCGTCTGCTTGCTTCGTAGCCGGATCGTCGGGATCCGATCCTGCTATCGCACGGAGCACTCGTGCCACAGTTGCGACATCAATCGCGATAGGACCGGCAGTGTCCTGACTGTGGCTGATAGGAACGATCCGTGTCCGGCTGACCAGCCCGACGGTCGGCTTTAGCCCGACGACTCCGTTGATCGCAGCCGGACAGGTAATGGATCCGTCAGTTTCGGTTCCGATGGCGGCTTCGACCTCGCCTGCAGCAACGGCTGCCGCACTACCCGATGAGGAGCCACACGGATTACGATCCAGTGCAAACGGATTGCGGGTCTGGCCGCCGACTGCGCTCCACCCGGAGATAGAGGCGCTCGAACGGATGTTCGCCCACTCAGACAAGTTCGTCTTTCCCAAGATCACCGCGTCTGAAGCCCGTAAACGGGTCACCAGGGGGGCATCGCGATGAGTGACGTTTCCTGATAAGGCCATACTTCCGGCCGTCGTCGGCAAAGGACCGTCCGCCTCAATATTGTCTTTGATGAGAATTGCATATCCGTAGAGCACACCATGAACACCTGATCGGCCGTCGATGGTCCTTGCTTGATCGAGCGCTGTCGGGTCGATGGCAATCACGGCGTGGATCTTCGGATCAATCGCCTTGATCCGCGCTATGGCTTCTTTGGCGGCGGATTCGGCAGTTGGAGCGGCGGATTGACCCGCACTCGATACGACCGCTAGCTGTGCACTCAAAATTGACAACAGGAACTTTCGCGCGTAGGTCATTGCCGTATTTTACCGGTTAACTTCGGAAATGCCCGTCCTTCAGTCTTTCAGGGCGGGAATGTAGAGAGCGGATGCACTGCGCTCTATTTTCTCTGCAGGAACGATAATCCGAGTTTCTGCATTGGAATACCAAATTTGTCGAGTACCCAAAGGCCGGCGAGGCCCGGATCGGCTGTGAACTGAGCCCTGCTCGAATGGGGCCAGCGGCAGGAACCCACCGAGGGACTCTCTGAGTCCGGTAGGAATCTCCTTGCTTTCCGGAGGGGAGGATTGTCAAAAGTGCGCGGTACCGACCCGGGCGAGAAATCGAGAGTTCTCGAAAATCCCCCCAGCCCCGCTGGCAAAGCGCTAGAGTTTCGGGTTGCCTGTTCGATATCCTACCCGGAACTAAACCCAAAATTGCGCAATGACCGGATTGGTCACTCGAGCCTCAAATGTGTTGTTCGAGGCGCGTCGCAGCTTTGCACTCTTCGATTTCAGCAGCTTCAAACGCTGGCAACAAGATCCGGGCAGCTACGTGGCAGGGGCAGCTACGTGGCAGGAGGCGAGCAATCTTTGGTGTGCAGAGGGCCGGCATCTGGTTACCCTCGCTGCTGCCGCAGGATGGCAACAGCAGTCAGCAGACAGAGGAATTCAAAGATGGAGGCAAAGGGAGAACAACAACCGCGGCAATTCAACGAGGTCCCTGGCCGGCTAGAGGTGAGAACACACTGGGCAGAATCTTCAATTCGCCGGCGTAGCGGTGACAGTTCGAGTAGGTCGCAGACATGCGCCCTCTGTTGGTGGCATCATGCGAGTAGAAATGCGATGGCAGCCAAAATTCCTGCTCACCGATCTTCTGCGGTCGATAATCGATTGCGCCAAAGTAGACTCCCACGTCCGCTGCCGCCGCTTCCGGTGCAATGGTCCGTTCGGTGTGAAGAATGCGCCCGGTTTCGGGGTCTGCAAGGATGATCCGGCGAAAGCCTGCCGGAAGCCTGGCGCAGGAGGGAGTCGAAAATTTCGCCTTAAGCGTCATGTTCAGTAGGACGGTCTGGCCACTGTCCCCGGAACTAAGGACGTAGTCAAAGCACTCCCTCTGCTCCCACCTCTTGAAACCCACAAGACTTGCAAACCCGCCCTCGACAAAGTACGGCATTTGCGGCGTCCGGCTGGGACGGCGCCCGTTGACGCTCTTGAAGTCACGCTCTTCATGAAACGGATCGTATGGATTCTCGGTACGAACCTCGCGAAGAGTTGACTGGGCCTTCACCTCCGAGGTGACCTTACCTTTCCTGTTGAGCGCCTGTGAGGTGATCTGCTCGTCGCAGGTCAGGGATGGGAGCGCTGCCTGGTACTGCTTTGCATAAGCATCGAGTCGGCCGAGGAGGACGTCGAGCGACGGAAGATTCTGGCATCCAGCCGCAGCTGGGAAGATGAGAGCCGCCAGGGCAAAGAAAGGTTTCATTGGCTTAATGCTCAGATTACCAGCCCCGCCGTTCACGAAGTAAACCTTTCCGCAGCTTCCCGGTCGGCTTGCGGCCATTCAGAAGGAAGCCCGATTTCAACCTTAGTTCCGGGTTGGCAGACTTACCCGGAATGCGCGAATCAGGGCACAAACCCCGTTGGAGGGGGGACTAATCGGATGCAGTGTCGCCAGTGGAAGCGAACAAAGACCCCGCTTCCGGCCATCCAAGAGCAACCTCGGGCAAGCGGACGCCGCCGATCTCGACCTGCTTGCTCTTCAAGTATTGAGCTCCGGCTCTCGCGTAAAAGCTGACAGCGGGGTTCTGTTCTAGCACCCAGACCATTAAGCTTCTGTGGCCCTTCCGAACAAGTGCTTCGGCGACCGAAGTCAAAAGAACCTTCCCTATGCCGCGCCCCTGCGCCCGTTCGAGCAGGTAGATTGTATAGAGCTCTGCGTCATAAGCGTCCAGCGGTTCACGGATGGCGCCACCCGCTGCAAACCCAACCAACTCTCCGTCAATCTCCGCTACCAAGGCGCTGATGTCGCGCTTAAGCCACCGCTCCCACTCAGGGGCGCGCTCGGCTCCGTTCAAGGAGGCGAGGAATTGATCAGGGACCAATCCCTTATAGGTTGTGAGCCAGCTCTGGACGTGGACATGCGAGATTGCAGCTGCATCTCGGACTTCAGCAGGCCTGATGGAAGCATTTTGCATAGTTGTTCAATTCGACCGGAATGGATTGAGTATAGCGCCTTATGCTGGCTTCTCATACCTCGAGAAAGAAGAAGCGGGCATCGAGATACTTCCCGTCCGTCAAGATAACGTTTGCAGGATTCCGCCCGCCTGCAGGAGCCCGGCAGCGGTCAAGATTAAAGAGGCTGGGGCAGCGGCGATGGTGCCGATTCTAGAGCAGGAACTGCCGGCCGAGCATGTCACGCTGTGGAGCGAAAACGGGCGATCGCCGCTCAAGGCGGTGTGGGGAGAAAACAGCTCGAAACTGACGCTGGACGCGGGCAGTTTTTCCATCTTTGAGAGCGGGGAATTTGCCGGCGAGGGCCGACTGGACCCGATTCATCCGGGTGAAAAGCGGCTGCTCTCCTACGCCGCGGACCAGGCGATGCGCGTGAAGGTTACCGGCCGCGACGGCAAGCGGACGCTCGAGCATGCCAAGATCGCAAAGGGGGTGGTTGTCGAAACGAACATGGATGTTGCGTCCGAGATGTACGCGGCCTCCAGCGCGGCGGATTTGGACCGCGTGGTTCTGATCGAGCACGCGCGGCGCGGCAATGGATTGGGGTGAGCGCTGGACGATGGGCTCGCCGCGGCCGAGACCTCGCCCAATCTGTATCGCTTCAGGCTGTTGGTGGCGGCGCATTCGACGGCCGCGCTCGAAGTCGGTGAGCATGGGCCGGAAATAACCGCTGTGCATTTGAACGGCGACGACGCCCAGACCGCCTATCTGCTTGATCTTGTCAAGCGGGTTCCGGGTGCGATGGACAAGCTGAAGCCGGTGATGGATGCCGAGAGCGTGCTTGCCGATCTGGACAAGCGCATCGATGACTCGAAGCGCGCGGCAGAGGCCTCGGCGGCCGACGAGGCGCGCGGTCGCGAGAATTTGACGGCGCTGAAGGGCAAAGACGCGGCCAAGCGTTTTGCGGATGAGCTAAACCGGGCCGAAGACCAGTTGCAGGCCGCTCGCAGGCAGACCGCGGACCTCGAGCAGCCGAAACAGTTGGCAGCGGACAAACTGAACGCGCTGATCGCCGGCCTCAGCTTCGACTGGAGCGCGGCAGAAGATTAACCCACCGCTGCCCAGAGAGCGCGTCAGCTGGGCGAGGGGTTAACCTATAGAGAGTTGAGGTCCTATGATGTCGAAGCCGAGCGTTACTCCCCGCCAACATGCGAACACCGGGCCGGCCATGCCTGAGTTGCCCGAACCGAGTTATGCGGAGCGTGTCCGAACTCTTGTCTCGCAGGCGACTATCGCAACCTTGTCGACATGTTCGCGCAAGCATATCGGATTTCCCTTTGGATCGTTGATGCCTTACGCATTGGATACCGAAGGCCGGCCCATTTTTTTGATCAGCAATATGGCGATGCACACGCAGAACCTGAAGGCTGATCCGCGAGCAAGTCTCTTCGTTGCGCAGACCGCTGGCGACAGTGATGCTCTTGGCGCCGCCCGCGCGACCTTAATCGGCCAGGTCAAGCCAGTGCTTGAGAATGAAGTTGCCTCCGCGCGAGAGCTCTATGTCGCAAAACACGAAAACAGTCGATATTGGGTAGATTTCGCAGACTTCAGTTTTTTTCGGCTGGAGTTGGTCGACGTCTACTACGTCGGTGGTTTCGGCGTTATGGGTTGGGTGGAGGCAGAGGACTATTCTGAAGCTTCGCCCGACCCGCTGGCACCAGCAGCTTCCGCCATCATCGCGCACATGAATGCAGACCACGTCGATGCCATGATCCTGCTGGCGCGAACGCATGCTGGAATCGAAGCAACGGGTGCCTCGATGACCGCTGTGGATCGTTTGGGATTCCACCTTCGGCTACAAACGGCAGAGGGGATGAAGGGCACGCGCATCAACTTTCCAAGCGAAGCACGAACTCCGCAGGAGACGAGGAAAACTCTGGTCGAAATGGTTCATCAAGCGAAAGCCCCCGTCTAATTTGTTACCTCGCTTTATAAGGGCCTTTATGGTCCTGGCCTCAGTTTCCTGCCGTTCCCCGGGGAGTGACCACTTGCCCTGACCGGATTCATCGCATTCGATCTCAAGCGCGCCCAAACCGCGGAATGAGTATTATGAATCCAATGCGATGGTCTTGCGGTCAGGGATCAGGTAGAAATCGGCGCATTTCCCGCGGATAGAGCCTTGCCCAGAATCCGGCGAGACTTTCATTGCCGTTGAATTCCACTACCGGCACCACTCCAGGCTTGCGCCGAACCATCCACCGATTGCTCTCTGTTGGCCGCGCCGCGCTTCACGACTGCTTTGCCTATTTCACTTCAGTATCAAAAACACCAGTCTCCACTGTCGCCCCGTGCTTCATCTGCACGAAAACCCGATACCGCCCAACCGACGGAAACCCATACGGAAACTCAACCACCGGCTTTACCGGTTCCGATCCCGCCGCCATCCCACTCATATCGTTCATACCACCCATGGTCATCGTGCTCTCCTCGGCCAGCATCATCGCCGGCATCGCGGCCGAGCCTTCCGGATGGGTATGCGCAAACGTCGTCCCGTCAGTCTTCACAAACGCCGCATGGCCCGCCATCCCGAGATACGGCTGCATATCCCCGGCAGGCTTTCCCGTGGGGTCAAGCAGCGTAAACCGGAACGCATAAGGCGTACTCGCGATAATCGTCGCAGGCTTATCCCATACCATCGTGTAGCCATCCGGCAGCTTGTACCCGGGGCCAAGATCTCCCGCCGAAATCGGCGGCGGCGCAGCACTCGCGTCCTCAGCACCCAGCGGAGCTCTAGAAACATTCGCGGGCACGGTCAGCGTAGCTGTTTCCGTCTCCGGATACCCGTTCAGGAAAACTATGTCGCCATAAAGCCTATAGGTCCCGGCGGGCATTGCCGGCAGCACTGTTGACAAGCCCTGCCTGCCCGTAGGCTCCGGATGCAGATGGAACACCGCATCCATCTCTGGCTCGCGAATCGCGTACAGGTGCATCAGGTGGCCGTGATCGAGCAGCAGGTCGGCGTTTTTTACTACCCGCCATCCACCGTCGGCATCCTTATCCGGTTCGCCGATCAGCAGGTTCAGCCGATCTCCATCGATCGTGGGCCGCAGCTCGGCGTTACGGTGGATATCCGTCGCATAGTCCGCAGCTTCCACGTTCCACCATTTGCCGCCCCAATAAACCGCGAAGCACGACAAGACCAGTGCCCCCACGCCCGCCAGCAGAGCACGCTGCTGCCGCCCTTCATTTGGCCGCGCTCCTGGTGTAAGACGCGCCTCCCGCACCGCCGCAATCACGATTCCTACAATCCCCAGCACCAGGATCACGCCAAGCATACCCAGCATGATGCCCATCGGCCGCTGCATGTGCAGGATCGCAGTCGCCGCTGCCGCTACAGGAACACTCGTCGTCTCCGCGCCCGCCCTACCGTCAATCCCGAACCGAACCTGCCACGACCCCCTACCCATCAGCCACAGCGACCCGGTAAAGAATTGCGGATCGTCCTTGGACCGCTTCATCGCATCCGGCGTCGGCGGGTGCTTGGACGCTTCCCCGGTCAGCAGCAGCGGCGTAATCGTCAGCGAATCAATCGGCGCACCCGAACTCCGCACCTCAATGATCGCCACACCCGGAATCACTGTCGGCGTGCGAATCGTGATGAACAGCTTGTACGGCCCAGCGCTGACCTGCTCAAACACATCCTTATTGCCGATGTGCGCTCGGGCCGGAACAGCAACAGAAAGCATCACCCCAACGGCGAACACGACACGAGCCAGCTTTCTGAACACTGGGCCCAGGGCCCGGAACCCTGTACTCACCGCTGCACCCCGCGCATCCACTTGCCAAAGGCCAGTCCCACCCAGGTAGAGGCCATCGCACAAAGCACCGCAGTGACCAGACCTTTCCCCAGCGCAAACCCATACTCCGGATTCAGAAATAACCGCATGCGGTCATGTCCGAACGGTCGCGACCCATAATCGAAGTACATGGTCCCAAAAAAGCGATTCTGGCTGGCCGGCGACAGCAGGAAGTTTGCAAACGGCCACTCCACCGCAACCATCACAGCCGTAAAGATTACGCCCGAAACCAGCGCAATCTGCCACAGTTTCCACGCTCTGACTCGGTTCCAGAACAGGTCGAGCGCCAGCGCCGGCGCCACGATCAGAATTGGAAACTGCGCGGGCACGAAATGTGTCACGGGATAGAACACCGGCCCCAGCTTCGGCTGTGCCGGGAAAAGCGGCAGAATCAAAATCTCGCCGATGACGAGGACCATATACACCACGGCCGTGGCCGTTGCCGCCCAGCGAAACCGTACCGACTGCGAGAACATCGCAAACAGCACCGGCAGCCCGATCCCGAGTGAAATATAGGCGCTCGCCCGGTGCAGAGATATCTGTTCGGTGAACTCCTGCACAAAGAACATCGTGCCGCCAACGGCGAGGCCGCCGACATAGAGATACAGCAGCTGCAGCCGCTTGTAATTTGCCGCTCCTGCCACTTCCGCGCGGTTCATCGCGGCCAGAACCATGAACAGGATCCCCACGCCGATCGCGCGAATGCCCAGAATCAGCAGCGTATGCGGCGGGCTGATAATCTTTACATCCAGTCCATAAGCGTTGTGCCACCAGTTGTCGAAGGGTGCCGAGGTCAGCATCGCCACGCCGCCCCAGCCTGCCAGAAACACGCCCAGCGGGGCGCGCAGCCCAAAGACGCTCACCGAGTTCGCGCGCATCTCACCATCGCTGCCGAACGTCGATCGAGCCACCAGCCAAAGCCCGATGATCCCGGCCAGCACTCCGCAGGCATAAATGGCCATATGCGCCGGTGTCCAAAAGCTGTCGCGCCCGATGGAGCGGTGCCAGGAGACGTCCCACGACCCGCCTATGCTGGCTGAGGTAACAGCCAGCGCTCCGGCCCATATGTACCAGGGAACCGAGGCGCCGTCGGAAGTGACAAAAACCGGGGGGGTGTGGGCAGCGGCAGACATACGAATCTCCGATCGGACAGCTCGAGATTTAGATTACGACACGCCGGACTCGTAGCACACCGGCAAATGGAACGGAGTCCGAGTGAAATGGCATTTTCCACATTATTTTGACGTTTTTTTGACGTTGGCAGGGAGCCGGGTATGACCACAAAGTGAGTGCACGCCCCTATCACAACCATGCGAAGATGGCCGGGACCGTGATCGGGGCGCTTGCATTCGGAAGGGGGGATGTCTATGCCGCTCCATCGCTCCGGAGTGGGGATGGTTGCTGGCTTGTGCGCAGGCGGTCGCGGCTGCTGCCCGGATTGCTGCGGCCGCTGCCAGTCGTATCTTCATCGTTGTCCCGGCTCGTGCCTTGGCGGGAGATTGGTGACTGCCCCCTCGTTGTCGTTGCACTCACCAGCCGGGTCCCCTTCTACGCTAATCACTTGGTCCCGCCCCGTTAGGGTGCCACGCATCAAATACCGATCGGCCTGCGCGACCTCTGCTGCGGCGACCCTGCAGGAGTTGCAACCATCAGGGATCAGGCGGGAAGTTTCCGCCCGAGGTACGGGCTTGGCTGTGAGAGCGTCGGCGACCAAAGGCCGCATGATGTAAGTTGGCGCAATTTGGCCAGTCGCAGGACCGCGCGTTCGTGGAGCATCTGCCGAATACCTTCAGACGGCAATCGCGTCCCCCGGCGGGAGGCACGTGTGGGGGACAAGTTGTATCGGGACATACTCATCTCAATCGATATGCCTTCTCGTTTTCAAACCGAAGGCGAAGGAACTTCGGACGAGACACTATTCATAGCGAAGCGCGACGATGGGATCGATTTTCGTTGCCCGGCGTGCTGGTATGTAAGAACCAACCAGCAAACACAAGCTCATCATCAGCACGGCTGTAATCAGAGTGAAGGGGTCCGCGGGGTCGACACCGAACAAACCGGCCTTAATGGCTCGACTCGCGGCGAGGCTCACCGGGATGCCGAACAGAACGCCGATGGCCAGCAGCATAAGAGACTCCCTCAGTACCATCCAGAGCAGCCCCGCCCTGGGAGCGCCCAGCGCCATGCGAACGCCGAATTCGTTGGTGCGCCGCACCACAGTGTAAGTCATCACGCCGTAGAGTCCAATGCAGGCCAGGGTGAGCGCCAGCAATGCGAAAAAGCCGGCCAGCTTCGAGACAAACCTCTGCCGGTCGATGAGATTATCCAGCTGCTCGTCAATGGTTTGGGTTGCAAGAATGGGCAGATTCGGATCGATCTCGCCCAGTGCGGCGCGGACTTCCCCGGTAATCTTCGCCGGATCGCCGACGCTCCTGACTTCGAGCCAGTAGGCGTACTGGTCGTCTCCCTGGAGCTGAGTTACGGCGAGGAAGGCGAACGGTTGTGGCTTCTCCGCCGGGCTTTCGTGTTTTGAATCGCGCACGATGCCCACGATGTGCCAGACACCCGGCGCCGCGGGATCGGCAATTTTGAAGGTGTGGCCGATGGCGTCTCCGTTGGGGAAGTAGCGATCGGCAAATGTCTTGTTCACCACCGCGGACTTCGGTGCATCCGCCGAGTCCACCGGTTGAATCGTGCGCCCGCGCAGGAGCGGAATGCCGAGAGATTCAAAATAGCCCGTCGATACGCGATTGAGCAGCGTGTCGATATCTTCGCTGGGAGGCGTGGGCCGTCCATCCAAATCAATCGGCGATCCCCATGTGCCCTGGCTCATGGGCGGCCCTCCGGCGAGGCTTGCGGAACGAACACCCGGCAGCGCATCGATGCGAGTCAAAATGCGATCGTAGAGCACGTTGAGGCGCTCGGGCTGATACCCGGCAAACTTGGGATTGGTTGAGATCAGCAAAACGCTGCTGCGATCCAATCCAATGTCCTGCGCACGCAGATTAATCAGCGTGCGGATCAGCAGGCCGGCGACCGTGAGCAGCACCAGCGAGAGCGTGACCTGGGCGACGATGAGCGCCTTGGGCAGCAAACGGCTGGAATGAGCCCCAGTGCCGCCCGCGGTGCGTGCGTTCGCATTCAGCGCCCCGGCCACGCTGGTGCGCGACCCACGCAGAGCAGGAGCGATCCCAAAGAGCGCGGCCGTGACGATGCAGGTGGCGACGGTAAACAGCAGCACGTGCAGGTCGGGGGTTGCGGAAAGCGCCGTATGAGCCGCTCCCCGGTCGACAAAGTGGATGAGGATGCGCGTACCCCAGAAGGCCAGGCCAAGTCCCATTGCGCCACCAATAAGCGCCAGCATCAGCGCCTCGGTAAGAATCTGGCGCACAATTCGCCCGCGGCTCGAACCGAGCGCGAGACGGGCGCAGAACTCGCGCTCACGCGATGCAGCCTTGGCCAGCAGCAGGTTGGCAAGATTCGCGCACGCGATCAGCAGAACCAGGCCCACCATGATCATGAGTACAGTCAACGGAGTCTCGTAAACCGTTCGCATGTGAGACAGTCCGGCTCCGCCCGGCAACAGCGGAATGTATGTTCCGCTGATCTGCTGACGTCGCCGCGCAGAAATCTGCGTGCCCTCGCGCTCGCTGAGGAAGCGCTGAAACTCGGCCGTCGCCCATGCCTGCGCTTGCGCTGCGGAAACATCGGGCCTGCGCCGCGCCATGATGTGAATCCAGAAAAGTCCGTCCGGCTTCAGAAGCGATCGCGGCGTCATCATCACTGCCGGCTGCATGGTGATGGGCAGCCACAGGTCGGGCGCTTGTTCGTTCAGGTCCACTCCGTAGAACGCGGCAGGCATCACACCGACCACTTCGAAGGATGTTCCATTGATGGCGATCGAACGGCCTATTACAGCGGGGTCCGCGGACAGGTTCTCCTGCCAGTAGCGATGGCTGATGACTGCGACCGCGTTGCGTCCCTCGGTCGCAGTGTCGTCCGCGTCAAAGACGCGCCCAAGCAAGGGTTGCGCACCGAGCACGCTGAAGAACGTCCCGGAAACAAGATGGCTCATGGCCTGCGTCGCAGGCCCGGCGGCCCCAGACCCCACGCGCACACTCACCATCGTCGGGCCGCTTGAAAACGAACAGATTCCCTCGAATTCGTTTTGCGGGCCAGCGATGCGGCGATAGAAATCGTATGGAAAAATGTCATAGGGTCCCGGACTGGTGGAGGCTATAACTCCGGCGTCGTTTCCATCGCCGAAGGAGACGAGCATCTTAGGGTCGTGAACCGGCAATTGCTTGAACATCAGGTCGTCGATGACAGTGAAGATTGCGGTGTTGGCGCCGATGCCGAGAGCGAGCGACAGAATCGCCACGACAGACAGGCCTGGAGAATGCAAGATCTGACGGAAGCCATATCGCGCATCTTTCCATAGCGACTCCACATGAGATTCCCAACCTGCAGCCCACACCTTATGTCTGACCATCTCTGTGCTCCTGATCTCGGCGTGGGCTGCGCGCTCGGCGTCCTCGCGGGGCATTCCTTGCCGCATCTTGTGATCTAATGCTGACTCGAAAAAACTCTGCACCTCTGCCTGAATCTCGGCATTGCGCTTCGCTGGCCTGAAGAGCGCCTTGCTTCCGCGGAAGATACTCTCAAACAGCATGATCTTTCCCTTCGACTATGCATGGAGGACTGTGCCGATTGCCGCAACCGGGCGGTGCCATGGATGCCCGTCATTTTCGCGCGCCTTCAGGCCACGCGCTGTCCGGACCTCGTACGTTGCGCGCCGATTGTTTTCAGACACTTGCCACTCGGATTTCAATCGTTCCGATCGTTCCAAGCAGCTCAAATCCGGCCGAAACGATCCCGGATACACGCAGAAGACGCCGGCGCTGATTTGCTCGCTACGCGCACGGATGCCATAGCCGTGCGTCGGTTTGAGAGCCAACGTCGGTACAAGCATTTCGAGGGTCCCTTTGACGAGATCGCGTGACTCGTCGGTCATGATTCCTCTCCACTCGATAATCAAGATGTATAGCCTGCGTATATCTAGATTGTCAAGATAAAGGATCGAGAGAAATGACGGTGAACACACCAAGTCGCGCGAGCGACCAAGAAGGGCTGCAGCTTAGGCGCCGACAAACGATTGGACTCTCTCTTGACAGTCCGCAATTGGGCGCCTTGGGGCGACGAGAGATGACCCGATCGGGCAGCAGGCGGCGCCGGATTCGGCGCTGCAGGGGGCGATTCGATCTTCGAGCAGAAGGAGGATGGCGAGGCCTGTCTGTTGGAGGCGCTGGCCCGGGAGATCTCGGAAGCCCCTGGGTACCGCACGAAATCCCACCCGACGAGAATGAGCAGGCTGTGCCTATTGCATATTCCGAATTGGGGCACCAGGCATACTCTCGGCTGGATCTTCGCTGCAGGATTCATTTCGATCCGGTTTCGGGTAGCTTGAATTGGCGGGCCAAGTGGCGACTTCATTTCTGACGTCACGCATCACATTCCCAAGCCAACCCTTCTCCAGTGGTTCCTCAATTTTGCTCATTCGCAATCCTCTCTTTCACAGGTTTTTGTGTCAAAATCTCAATCATCGCGGTTTCGGCAACACGCGCGACCCCTGCTGAGTATGGAACAGAAAGATGTGGAAATGCGGACGAAGCTGACCGTTTCCGGATTTTTCCATCCTTCTGTTTCCGTGTCCGACTAGGCGTTGACTTGAAGAAATGACCCTAGACAGTCGGCGCAATCGTTTGGCGGAATGGTATGATTTTTGCGGAAGTATTGTCAGACGTAGATCGGGAACGTATAGAGCAGACATTAAATAAACTCGCCCGCCACGATATTTCGGGATGGGCTTTGACTGGCGGATTTGCGACAGAGCAATATATCAAGTGGCGTGGAGGATCGCCCTCAATACGGCCTTTGCACGATATCGACTTCATCGTCACGTCTTTCCAGCACATACCAGACAGCTTGGGGCGCGACTTCTTGCTGCGCCATGTTCACCCTGATGACCCACCTGGAAAGAATCTACTGCAATTTGTCGACCCTGACACAAGTCTGCGAGTCGATGTTTTTCGGGCTTATGGGTCTGTAATGGACCGCGTATTGGAAGCTGATTTGGGCTTCGGTGTATACAAAATAGTCTCGCTCCAAGATTTGACGGCACGGGCAGCGCGATTGAGTTGGGATTTATCGGGCGATGCCACGGTTGCACCGAAATATGTACGAGATTTTGTAAGACTTCTGGAAATCGCCAACGCTGACGACGTTGAGACTGTCTGGCAAGAGCACAGAAATCGTCACAGCCCAGAGCGCTTTTCAGACGCCTCAATTGAGGTGGGAAGACTGATGGAAGCACACGCGAAGCAACTTGCGGTTCCAACATATTCCACTGATGTTACTGCAATCTGCGAACGCTGCCGAGAGACTGCGGCATTCAAGCTCGCCGACGCAAATCAAATTCTTGCTATCTTGGGATATTGTTGAGGCTTTAGTCAGGTTCACCGGAAAGACAAAACCAGCGATCGTTGCATAAGCATCGTTGCCTGGTCTTCCCGCAAAGTGTTGTTGGGACTCGTCAGGTGTCAATCCACCGGCGGGCGAAACTGTTGGCAGGATCACAAGCCTGTCTCGTTTTCGGAGCCCAACCGAGGAACTTAAGCGGCTGCCTTGCGGTCATACGTGTATCCATCCTTGGCATGATCCAATTGCATCTCAATCGGATTCACGTCCGATCCGATCTCGCCGAGGCGCCCAAGGACCTCTTCGTGACGTCCGAGTCGTTTCAGCTTCTGTACAAGAGCCGGATCGTGCACATGAGCAGGAGTTCGGACCAGACGATCCGTTGGACGGCTGATTGCCATCGTTCCATTTTCTACTCTCGAAAGGTGAGAGCGATCGATCCCGAACATCTTGGCAAACGAGATGCTTGCTTCCCCCAGGTACTTTCTAAGAAATCGGACCTCATCTCCGGCTAATTCGTATGGCTTGTCTACAAGTGCCACTGCAATCGTTCTCATCAAGTCATCGTGATTGGGTATCCTCGGGGATTCTTTGCACCCCGAACAGACCACAACCTCAATGTCTTTGAGAAACACGTTGTTCAAGCCACTTTCGATAAAGCGATAGTCTTTGCGAACGACATTGTCTTTGCCGCCGCACTCCCGGCAGACTTGCTGCTTTGCTTGCATGACTTTTCCCTCTTCATCCGCATTAGCGAGCCGCAAGGCTTCGTCGTCAGAGTGTTGCGCGTCTTTGAGAAGATTGCCATGGTCGGTCTTCGTTGCAGAGGTCTCTGGGGCTTGGTTCGCACCGCAGCTTAGTGAGAAGCATCATTTCAAAGTCACGTAAGCAAACCTGATGACTAAGGATGAGTACGGGGGAAGGGGTACGGGCACCCACCCCTTCCTTTTAGCGTCTTCAATAAACCACGGCGCTGCCCGAGAGATCAGACTCGTCGTCGAATGTCGTTTCATCGTCCACCATGAGACCAAGTGCCTGCCGCTCAAACAGCCTCCTGTAGGTGCCGCCTTCGCTCCGCACCAGTTCCTCGTGCGTTCCTTCTTCAACCACCCTTCCTCGCTCAAAGACAAGAATCCGGTCGAGCATTCGCACTGTCGAAAGCCGGTGCGCAATCACGATTGACGTTCGGCCGGCCATGAGACGCTCCATCGCCTCCTGAATCAGAGCCTCGGACTCCGAATCGAGGCTCGAGGTTGCTTCATCAAGTACCAGCACTGGCGTGTTCGCCAAAAACGCCCGCGCCAGCGCCACACGCTGCCGCTCGCCTCCAGACAGCTTTACACCGCGCTCGCCTACCAGCGTGTGGTATCCCTTGGGCTGGCGCAGGATGAACTCGTGCGCATTGGCCAGTTGGGCCGCCTTCTCGATTTCCACCATCGGCGCGTCCGGCCTTGCGTATGCAATGTTCTCCGCCAGGGTTCGATGAAACAGAATCGGTTCCTGTGGCACCAGCGCCAGTTGCGCACGCAGCGAGTCCTGCGTCACCTGCGAGGTATCCTGCCCGTCGATTTCGATCTTTCCGTCGCCCACGTCGTAGAGCCGGTGCAGCAGCTTTACGAACGTTGTTTTGCCCGACCCCGAATGGCCCACCAATCCTACGCGCTCGCCGGAATGGATTCGCAGCGAGAAATTTTGGAAGAGCGGCTCGGCCTGTGCTCCATAGCGGAATGTCACCCGGTCATAGACAATCTCGCCCTCCCTTACACGAATCGGCTTCGCATCTGCGCGATCTGACACGCCCAGCGGCTGCAAGTGGAACTGTACCATCTCCTCCATTTCATTGGCCGAGCGCTGCAGGTTACGCACATGCTGCCCGACGTCGCGCAGATAGCCGTGCACGATGAAGTAGCTTGTCAGCACGAACGTCATGTCGCCGGCAGTCGCCCGGCCCTGCCACCACAGCCACACCGCGTAGGCAAGTACCAGCGTGCGCAAGCCTTGCAACAGAAGCATCTGCACGCTCCCGTTGCGTGTTGCCCTCAACCAGGTCCGCGATGTCCGGTTGTGCCATTTGCCAAGCACCTTTGCCAGCCGGTAGTCTTCTCGACTCTCGGCGCCAAAGGACTTCACCACCGGGCTGCATGTGATCACATCTGCGATTGCAGCGCCAATCCGCGTATCCTGTGCGTTGGACAGACGTGCCGCCGGGGCGACGTAATAGAGCGACAGGGACACCGACATCGCAATGTAGGCGACCGCGCCCACCGCCACCATGATGCCCATACCTGGCCAACGCAACCCCAGCAGCAGTGACGAGCCCACCAGCACCAGCAACGCAGGCAACAACTCCAACAGCAGGATGTCGTCCATCATGTCCACGGCCCACATACCGCGCGTGATCCGTCGCACGATTGCGCCTGCGAAGTTATTCGCGTGCCAGTCGGTTGAAAACCGTTGCACCCGCCAGAATGACTCGGCGGCAAAACGGGACATCAGCCGCAGCGTCAGCCGGATGATTCCCATCAGGGCCGCGTACCGCAGCCCTGTCAGCACCGCGCCCAGCAGCGCCATCATCGCGATTGCCCGCAGCGCGCTGCGCAGTGCCAGCGAATACCTTGCTGCATGCACTGCGATTGCGTCTACGAGTTTCCCCGAATATACCGGCAGCAGCAGGTCGGCCGCTGTGGCCACAATCATGCACAGCGCCACCCACACCACCAGCCACTTTTCACGCCGCCAGTGGCGGAATAGAAAAGCCAGAACTTCGCGTATTGCGTTCTTGCTTGAACTTTCGCTCATAAAAATGCTCACTAGAGAATCAGAGGCTGCGGACACGACGACCGCAGATCAATCTAGGTTGAATAAGGAAAGAGGCGTGCCGGAAGCCGCCCTCAGGCTGCGCTGAAGACCGTTAGATCGAACTGGACAAGGGGTCTAGCTGCGCGAGATGTCGGGAAGGAACGCGGCCAACGTTTTGGGATCGCCGGGCATATTGAATGTCTTCATGGTTCCATCCTTTCATCAAAATAGATAACAATAGCTTACCATAGCTATTCGAGACCGCCGTCTTGGTCTCGCCGTCCCTCCCGAAAATCGCTGTCGCGGTCCGCACCTGGAGTCCGCATGCCCAAGCTGCGGAAACTAGAAGCGTCGAGGTCTCGATCCGCTCCGCCGGAAGCAGCGCGAGCCCCGGTGCATACCACGTGTGCGCCCAGCTGGTGACGATTGCAGTTCAGCGTGTAGATTGCGATGCCCCGCTCCCGGCAACACCTCTACCGCATCACCCCACTCTGCTCATACTCCAAAGCGAGCAGGTCCGCTTCCGTTCGACTCCGCCGCCGACGAACCCGACAACCGTTGATTTGTGCATTAACCGAGTTCAGCTCGCGACACGGACTGGGGTGAAGGTGCGTTTGTCTGGATAAATACACCCGGCCGGCTGACGGCCCTTACCGGCCTTCAGGCAGTCGGGCGCGATCAGTGCTTAGAGTTCCCGCCACAGAATCTAATGGTCCATCAACGTTGAAAAGCTCTTTCTGGCGGCACTTCGGCGCGTAATTCTCAAAGCCTGGCTAAATGGCAAATGTGCTCTGAGGCACCGTGATCTGCAACCAGCTTCCACTCTAACCAAGCCGGCTATGAATCGGAGACTTGTGCAGAGGCTGCCTGGTGCCGGCGGGGCGCAACCGGTGTCTCTTCGGTGGCGGGGAAACTGATTACCACACGATCCTGGCCGGGAAAAACTCCGCGAACAAGTCGTCATAGTAAGGCTTGATGGCCGCCAAATCTGGTTTTGCGTGGCCCTTTGAGTAAAGGTCATATGTGTTGAACTTGTTGACCCACTCGAACATCGTCACATCATGTTTGTTCAGAAGGTGACGATATGCTCCGTGCTTGTGCGCGGAGTAAAAGGAGTGGTAGCGCAGCATGTAGAGTGCCTCTTCAGGCAAATATGTCTTCATCACCTCGTAGATATAGCCATCGTGCCCAAAGGACATGTGCACCTTGTCGAGGCCGCAATTTGGCTCATAGACGCCGAATTTCGTTGCGTAAACGGGATGACTGAAGTCAGGATTGCTGCGGAAATACTCGGGGAAGACAATTTCATTCGCATACGCGCAGCCGGCGGGAAAAGTGTCACCGACCACACCCCACTGAGGCTCGCCCCACAGGCACAGGACCTTCCCCAGATCGTGTATAAAGCCCGTCAAGACAAACCATCGTGGATGCCCATCCCGGCGAATTGCCTCCGATGTCTGCAACAGGTGCTCGATCTGAGTTAGATCCGTATCCGGATCGCTATCGTCAACCAAAGTGTTTAGGAACTCTGCCGCTTCCCATATAGATTTCTGGCCCTTGTTCAGAGCGAAGTACTGACTCTCTTTCTCGAGCACGTAGGCGTAAGTCTGGTTCTCGTGATTCAGGCGGTAGAACTCAGCCACGCCCGGATCGGCCTGTCGATCGTAATTCCGGAACTCGTCTTCGCTCTTGCCTTCCTTGTAGCGGCCGGAGAGGAACTCGTCCCAGTCGTCGATATTTTTAAGCGGGACATCGTTGCGCAACGAATTGGCGGGGGCCATTGCAGCACCATCCTTACTTG
Organism: Occallatibacter sp.; assembly: GCA_036519195.1. Classification (GTDB taxonomy): domain Bacteria; phylum Acidobacteriota; class Terriglobia; order Terriglobales; family Acidobacteriaceae; genus Telmatobacter. The sequence continues at coordinate 41,956 of DATDLS010000245.1, forward strand.
ATTTCTGACCCAGAGCAGATTCTAACGTTAGCGGTAAATATAAGGCAAATCAAGATAAATATGCAAACCGACCTGTTTGCGTCCATAGACCGCAAGCGTCCCTCGAGCAACCCTCAGGTCGTCCAGAAATTCGAAGACGGCCGGCGCAGGAGCCGGAAATCGCAAGAGGTCTCTTGAAATAACTGAAGCCAGCTAAGCAGTTGCGCACGTTCTAGCCGCCGAGACTCCGCGCGCAAGCGTTGCCTGGCGCTGCAACCGGTTATCTCTTCCGGGGCGAGCGCACCGCGGTGCTTCTTCGCTCGGGGGCCGGCGCAACATTCGAAGAGGCGCGGACGATCAGCTTGGGAGGCAGCTTGATCGTCGTCGGCAGGGTCGCCGGTTCGCGAATCAGATTGAGAGCCAGTTCGGCCGCCTTGAATCCAAGTTCGCTGGTTGCCTGGTCAATCGAGCTCAACGGAACGCGCAGGTATTTCGAATAGCGAACATTTCCAAAGCCGAGAAAGGCAATCTGCTCAGGGATTGCGAAGCCCGCGTCCAGGGCGGCCTGCATGGCACCGATCGCAGTGAGGTCGTTGTAGCAGAAGACCCCGTCCGGCACGGGGTTCAGGCGCATTAGTTGCTGCATGACGGCATATCCGGCCTCGTCGCCCAACTCCTCGACGCGGGCGACCGAAGCAGTATGACTTTCCGGAAGGTCGATGCCGTGGCGGCGCAAGGCTCCCTGGAAGCCGAGAAAGCGATCAATGGCCGGGCTCAAGTCAGGTCCTCCGATGTGCGCCAGATGACGGCGGCCCAGCGATAGCAGGTGCTCGCCAGCCAGCTGGCCACCTGCGTAGTCGTCTGTACCTACAAAGTTCACTCTCAGCTGAGGGAAATTGCGGTCGACCAAAATCAGCGGCGTGCGCAAATCGGCCACGTTATAGATTCCCTGCAGGGATGGTCTGGTTGAGGCGATCAGCAGCGCACCTACGTGCCGTGCGAGCATCATGCGAATCTCTTCCTGCTCGATATCCGGATCTTCCTCCGAGGAGGCAAGGATGAGGCCGTAGTTGTTCTTGCGAAGAGCGCCGCCAAGCGCCTTGGCCAACTCGGCAAAGAAGGGATGTACCAGATCGGGAACAATCAGGCCAATGATCGAAGAGCGACCGGTGGCGAGCGCGCGCGCAGTCATGTTGGGCTGGTAATTGACTTCGCGCATACGGGCCAGGACCCGCTTGCGTGTCTCCTCGCTGATGTCTTTGCTGCCGCGGAGAGCCTTCGATGCAGTGATCACCGAGACCCCGAGGTCGCGCGCAATATCCTTGAGCCGAACAGTCATAAGAGGGGGCGTCGTTTTGCCGATGCAGGCAAGTTGTTCATTCGCATAGTATTCCTTTCCGTAGGGAGCGGCTACAATTTTTCGTCAGCGACAATGTGTTTTGAAGTCAAGCCCTCCCCTTATTCACCTTTTGCGCGAAGACTCTGAAGAGTATAAGGGGCAAAAGGCGACCTTTCTTCCCGGACTTCTATGACAGGTAGCGCTAACGTAGGCCGGGGCCGCGCCAATGGAATTGGATCAGCGGAGGCCAATAAACGCAGCGGGGGACTCTGTGGGAGCCTGCTGGCAATTTTGGGCAATGCTAGAGGCGAAAAGGCAGCATCCACCGGAACTGCGTCAGGGCTCACAAATCCCCTTTGCCGGTCCCAGGATTTGGCAGAAAAGTGTGACAATTTGGACAACGGGGCGGCCGAAAAACTTTGTTTCTTGCAAAGACGTTAGCGATACCGTCAAATTGCGCTCAACCAGGGCGAATCAGCAGGCTGCATCAGGGGTTCCAGGGGGGGGCAAAATGCAGACGCGGTGCATCTATTGCATGCGCATTGGTGAGGATTACTTTGGCCATTGAGCCGGTTTCTCCACGCCCCAAGAGCGCATGTGCTGACCTGCGGCGCTCGAGCACGCCTGGGGCCAAACTGGCACCCCAAGCGTTGCGGACTAACTGATTTCGACCGCCGGATAGGCTTCGACATACTTTTCGCCGGTGCAACCCAGATAGGCGACGGAACGCGCAGCAAAATTCACCTCATAGCGCACAACTCCGGCGCGCCAGGTGGCCTCGAGAAATTCCGGAAAAGTGCTATTGCCGGCCTGATCGATTCGCAGCGCCGTGATGAGGGCCTCCTGGTCGAATCTTGGTACGTCAACGGAGCCAGATACCAGGGGCGTACCCTGCATCACGACAGGTCCCTGGTCGGTCAGGAACAGGCTTTGGCACGCGGGCAGAGACCAGACATTGAGGGTGACCCCGGCCTGTCGCAGACTTTCGGCCAGATAGGGGAATCCTCCCACCTTCGGTCGGATGGCAGCCGCTCGCTCCATCGCCTTCGTCAGATTGTCAATTGCAGTGCTCATGGGATTTTCTCCTTCTGGATGCGGTGGAAGTTCGTGAAACTGCTTCGATTCCGAGCCTGGTTTTCCGTCTCCGTGCCCACCTTCGAACACACGAGCGGGATTCGAGTATTCTGACTCGCCGCGATGCGCAGCTTGGATCGCCGCCGGATTGCTTTCCGGCCCCAAGAGCCGGAAAAAAGGCTTGGCAATGCCCATGAGCATATACAACGCCATAGACAACGGTTTCGAGCTCGACGACCGTCGTTTGGACTAGATGTCGACTTTGGCGGTGATGAGGTCCTCGATACGGACTGGCAGATCGCGCACGCGAACACCGGTCGCATGGTAGACAGAGGCCGTGATAGCCGGGGCGACACCGGCAAGGCCGATCTCGCCGATGCCACGGGCGCCGTACTCTCCGATCATGGGGTCGGGGATGTCAAGGAAGGTCACGTCGATTTCAGGATGGTCGGCGGAAGTAGGGACAACATAGTCTGCGAAGTTGTCATTGATGGGATGACCGTTGCGAGGGTCGTAGGAGGTGGCTTCGAGCAGGCCCATACCGATGCCCATGACGATGGCTCCAGCCATTTGGTTGCGGGCGGTCTTGGCGTTGATGATGCGGCCGGCGTCGACAACGCTGACGACGCGGCTCACGCGGAGCCGGCAGATGCCTGGATCCCATTCGACCTCTACAAATATTGCCCCGAAGGAGTGGCTAGAGAAGTTCTTGCCGTCGGTATCCGAGCCGTAGCCGCCGGTTTTGCCTTCTCCGTTGGCACTGGCGAGATTGCCGAGCTTGAGGATCTCCTCAAAGGGAACGCCGGAGTTGGGCGACTGACCTTTCAGGTGGACGCGGCCGGAGGACATGACCAGATCGGCGGGCTCCTTACCCAGGAACGGTGAGCCCTTGGCGGAGCCGGCGGTGGTAAGAACCACCTTGATGGCGTTCACGGCAGCCTCAGCCACGGCGGGAATGATGGTGGCAGTCGCGGTTGAGCCCCCGGAGGTAGGTCCGGGCGGGAGCGAGCTGCTGCCGAGGACGGATTGGATGCGGGTGATAGGGATGCCCGTCTTGTCGCTGACGATTTGGGCGATAACGGTGTAGGTGCCGGTGCCGGGATCCTGCGAGCCGGAGCTGACGCGCGCGGAACCGTCGGCGCTAAGGCTGACGGCAGCCTCGGCTACGCCGCGGCCGGCGGACCAGGAGGCGGCGGCAACGCCCCAGCCGAGGATGAGATCGCCCTTGCGCATGGACCCTACCGCCGGGGTCCGCTTGTCCCAGCCGAACTTCTTCGAGCCAACTTCGAGACACTCTTTCAGGTGGCGGGAGGAGAAGGGCTTGTTCTTCTCTTCGTCGATCAGGGTATCGAGCGAGATGCGAAGTTGGACGGGGTCTTTGTTGAGCTTGATAGCCAGCTCGTCCATGGCTGATTCGAGGGCGAAGAGGCCAGGGACGGCTCCGGGGCCGCGCATGGGCGTGGGAGTGCCGATGTTGCGGCGAACCAGAGCCGAGGAGACCTGCAGGTTGGCTGTGCTGTAGAGGAAGGGCGTAGCTTCGCCGCAGTTCTCGCGAATGTCGTCGTTGATGGAGGTATGGTTGCGATAGTCTTGGCTGAGCGAGAGGAGCTTGCCCTCGGGGCTCGCGCCGAGACGCACGCGTTGCTGGGTGCAAGGGCGATGGCCAACATTGGCGAACATCATCTTGCGCGAGAGCGTGAGCTTGACCGGACGATTCAGGCGGCGAGCAGCCACCGCGGCTAGGGCCGAGTGCGGCCATGGGAACAGCTTGCCGCCGAACCCAGAGCCAATAAAGCGAGAGATGACCTCGATGTTTTCCTTGGGGACGCCGAGGACCTGGGCCATCACGTTGCGGTGGTTCATGATTCCCTGGGAGCTCTCGTAGAGAGTGAACTTCTTGCCATCGAAAACCGCGACCGTGGCATGCATCTCCATGGGATTGTGGGTCTCGGCGGGGGTGGTGTAGGTGCAGTCGATTTTCACCGGAGCTGAGACGAAGACGGTTTCTGGATCGCCGCGGTGGCTGAGGACCCTAGGGCCGCCGGGTGCGCCGATGGCGGGCATGGGGTCGCTGAGGTCGGTAGCGACATTGAATTTGTCTGGCGCGTAGGAGAACTTGACGGCGGCTGCGGCGGCCTGTGCCTGGGCCAGGGTCTCGGCGACGGCGAGGGCAACGTACTGGCCCCAGTAGTAGACGGTTTCGTCTTCAAAGGGCGGCCGTTGTTCGCTGTTGCGACCCCCGGAAGCGTTGCGGAAGACGGGGTCGAAGTTGCCGTGGTGGAGGATGGTGAGGACGCCGGGCATCTTCTCGGCCACGGTGCCGTCAATGCTCAGGATCTTGGCCGAGGCAATGTTCGCTCCGACCGGGACGGCGTAGACCATGTTTGGGAAGTTGTAATCGGACGCGTAGCGTGCTGAGCCAGTGGTCTTGAAGGGGCCGTCGACACGGGAGAGCGAGGCGCCGATTACGGCGGTAGGCTCCTCGGTGGAGGCTTGGGTGTGGCCGTCCGGACCCGGCCTATCGGCCTGAATGAATTCCAGGTATTCGCTGAATAGCATTGAGGTTCTCCTCGGGTGGCGCGACGGTCGATTGCTTAGGCCGACACGGTGGACATGGTGAGAGCGCGGACGATCGAGCGACGAGAGAGCTCCACCTTGAAGGCGTTTTCGCTGGCGGGGTGGGCGTCTTTCAAAGCCGCTTCTGCGGCTTTGACGAAGGCGGCGCGATCGGGGGCGCGGCCTGCAAGGGCTTGTTCGGCTTCAAACGAGCGCCAGGGCTTGGTGCCTACGCCGCCAAGCGCGACCCGGATGTGTTGAATCTTCCCACCGGAAACCTTCATGACGATGGCGGCCGAGGCCAGGGCAAATTCGTATGCGGCGCGATCGCGGAGCTTGAGGTAGGTGGAGTGAGCGCCTGCCACCGGTGGCGGGAGCGTAACGCTGGTAATGATGTCGCCGGGCTCGAGGAGATTCTCGCGGTTGGGAGTGGAGCCGGGAACGAGGTAGAAGTCATGGATGGGGATGCTGCGCTCCCCCTTGGAGCTCTGAATCTGGATCGTGGCTTCAAGGGCGGTGAGGGCAACGTTCTGGTCGGAGGGGTTGGAGGCGATACAGTCCTGGCTCGTGCCGAGGATGGCGAGCATGCGGTTGTGGCCATCGATGGCCGAACACCCGGTGCCGGGCTCGCGCTTGTTGCAAGCGTGCGCGGTGTCGCGGAAATAGACACAGCGGGTGCGCTGGAGGAGATTGCCGGCGGTGGTCGCCATATTGCGGAGCTGGGGAGAAGCACCTGAGAGCAGGGCCTGCGCGAGAACGGGGTAGTCGCGCACGACCGTGGGGTGCCGGGCGACATCGGAGTTGCGAGCCAGGGCTCCGAGGACCAACCCGCCCGTGGGGCTGGGCTCGATGCCGTCGAGCGGAAGACCGTTGATGTCGACAATCTCTTGAGGGCGCTCGACGTTGAGTTTCATGAGGTCGATCAGGGTGGTGCCGCCAGCGACAAAGCGCACCCGTGCGCCCTGCTGGGCTGTAGGGGACTTGGCAGCGGACTGGATTGCCTGACCGACGGTGGTGGGTTGCGTGAAGATGAAGCTATCCATGATTCGACTCCAGGATTGGACTCCAGGTGGTTGGCTCCGGGTGGCTGCCTGCAGAGAGGCTTAGGAGCTTTGACGGACCTGTTGGACGGCGGCGACGATGTTTGAATAGGCGCCGCAGCGACAGATGTTGCCGTACATCGCTTGCTTGACGTCGGCGTCCGTGGGGCCGACGTTCTCCTTGAGAACCGCGACGGCGGACATGATCTGGCCTGAGGTACAGTATCCGCACTGGTAGCCGTCGTGCTCAATGAAGGCAGCCTGCATGGGATGAAGGTGATCAGGCTGGCCGATGCCTTCGATGGTGGTGATCTCGTCGTTCGGGTGCATGACGGCAAACGAGAGGCAGGAGTTGACGCGGCGGCCATTCACGTGGACGGTGCAGGCTCCGCATTGGCCATGATCACAGCCCTTCTTGGTGCCGGGCAAGGCGAGGTTTTCGCGCAGGCAGTCGAGGAGGGTGGTGCGCGGGTCGAGCCGGAGGGCGTGGGATTGTCCGTTGACCTTGAGATTGATGGATACCGTGCCTTCGTCGAGGGCGTCTTCGGTCGCCCTCGACACGGAGCCTGCCGGAGCTGGCGTTGCCGCGAGCACAGGGGGCGCGGCAGCGGCAAGACCGGCGGCTCCAAGATGCGAGAGGAAGGACCGGCGGCTGACCCGGTGGGCCGGAGGGGCTTCGGCGGGCGGGGCCACGGAAGCTGACTCGGGATAGGATTCCGAGTCAACTGCAGAGGGTACTTCGAGTTCCGGGTCGGTCGGATGCTTGGCCATAGGACCTCTAAAAGATGGCGGTCGGGAGGAACCTGCGCACTCCCAGTTTAATTGACGCCGAAATCGTTTGAAAAGCTGCCGACCTGACGTGGCGAGTCATTCCCAGGCTGGCATGATACAAGCTTAAGGGATGGCCGCCACCAAGCAGGTACTCCTAGGGGACACCCGGGTTGCTGGAAGACGACCGCCATCGGAAATGAGTGAGGCCTCAATCGTTGTAGCCGCCCGGACACGGGCCGTCTGGCCTAACGCCCCGTGCATTTCTCCACGTCGGTGAGGGCCGTTCAGACAACTCGAATTTACCTGCTTTTTTTTCAATTTCGTTCACCGGCCATTAGACTTTGAATTCCAGCTAAACGGGAGAATCCATGCCGCTCCATAACACCGAAGAACTCAAGGCTTTCCCGACGAGTCAGATCGAGTCCGAAGCCCTCAACGACAGCACCCAGACCTATGTTTTCCCCGAGGGCGCACGGGACTCACAGGCCGTCTACCAGGCCATCCACAATCAGCTGATCCTCGACGGAAACTCGCAACAAAATCTCGCCACATTCTGCACGACTTGGATCGAACCTGAAGTCAAGCAGCTCATGGACGAGTCCGCCGATAAGAACATGATCGACAAGGATGAATATCCGCAGACCGCGGCCATCGAAGAGCGCTGCGTCCATATGCTCGCTGATCTCTGGAATTCTCCAGAAGCCGCCAGCACCATCGGTTGCTCCACGACCGGATCCAGCGAGGCAGCCATGCTTGGCGGACTCGCCCTCAAGTGGAACTGGCGCAACCGTCGTCGCGTCGAAGGAAAGCCGACCGACACTCCGAACCTTGTCATGGGTCCCGTCCAAGTCTGCTGGCACAAGTTCTGTCGCTACTTCGACGTCGAAATCCGCGAGGTCCCCATGGAAGGCGACCGTCTCCTCCTCTCTCCGGAAGAGGTCCTCAAGCGCTGCGACGAAAATACCATCGGCGTTATCGTCACTCTGGGCGTTACGTTCACCCTTCAATTCGAGCCGGTCCACGAAATTAGTCTTGCCCTCGATAGTCTTCAAGCCGAGACCGGGCTCGATATTCCCATCCACGTCGACGGGGCGAGCGGCGCCTTCCTTGCACCCTTCACCCAGCCGGACCTTCTCTGGGACTTCCGCCTGCCCCGCGTAAAATCGATCAACGCCTCCGGTCATAAATTTGGTCTCGCTCCTCTGGGCGTCGGCTGGGCGCTATGGCGCGAGAACCACGACCTTCCTGCAGAACTGATCTTCGACGTCAACTACCTCGGCGGCAACATGCCCACATTCGCGCTGAACTTCTCGCGGCCAGGCGGTGAGATCATCTGCCAGTACTACAACTTTCTGCGCCTCGGTAAAGATGGCTATCGCCAGATTCAAACCGAGTGTTATGCTCTGGGCCGCCGCCTCGCAGAAACAATCGCCAAATTCGGACCTTTCAGGATCATCTATGACGGCCAAGGCGGAATCCCCGGTCTCTGCTGGGAGCTGAAAGATCCGTCATTTTCAAGCTTCACTCTGTACGATTTCGCTGATCGATTACGCGAGAAGGGATGGCTTGTCCCCGCTTACTCCATGCCGCCCAACCGTGAGGATCTCGTCATCCAGCGCATACTCATCCGTCACGGCTTCACGCCGGAGATGGCTGACAAGCTTCTCCTCGAGATGCAAGTTACCCTGGAGGAATTCGCTCATCGTCCACCGGTACAAGGATTCACTCGCTCTCTCACCGGAGAAGAATCAAGCTCGCACGATCACTCCGGTCGATAGTTCGTACGAAGATGTTCCCTCATGACACGTGCCAAGCTAAAGGGCGTCGGGCAAAAAAGAGGATCGAAGAGAGTGACGGGTTCGGCTGAGGAGCGGTTTCAGAGTCGCGCATGGCCGGCAACCGGCGCGGGGGGAAATCTGGCGCCGATCAGACTTTCGACGGATTGAGAAGGAGCGGCACAGGGTTACAGTGATCTTTCGCACTGGCAATGCTCTCAAGCATCGCTTGAGAGCGACCAAGTCTGCACGGAGCCTGTCCCGATACTTTTCTTTCTCCAATCCGTTTCGAGAGTCTCTGAGCGCTTGCAGGCAAGGATGCGCATTCTGACGGTTGTTCTTGTGGCTGTCTGGCTGTGCACTCCCATTTGGTCCGACGCGGAAAACAGCACGCCGATTCGCATTGACGCCAGTCAGCCTTATCTTGATCCCGGGCCAGCACGCTACGATGAAGGCGCCGCAAGGTCCCCTTCCGGCAGTACTCTGGGCATCAATAGCCGCTATCTTACGCGTGACGGAAAGCCCTGGCTTCCGGTGATGGGCGAGTTTCATTTCTCGCGGTATCCGCAGGCACAGTGGGAAGAAGAGATCCTCAAGATGAAGGCTGCCGGGGTCGATATTGTGGCCACATACGTGATCTGGATTCATCACCAAGAGATCGAGGGACAATATGACTGGCAAGGGCAGCGCGACCTGCGCGCCTTTGTGCAGATCTGCGCACGGCACGGCATGGTTGTGGTGGTGCGCATCGGGCCATGGGATCATGCCGAGGCACGGAACGGCGGCTTTCCGGATTGGCTGGCGAACAGAGGCCCCACCCGCGTCAACGATCCCGGCTATCTTTTGGCGGTGCGCGGATGGTACGGGCAGATTGCCGAGCAACTCAAGGGCCTGCTATGGAAGGATGGCGGCCCGGTTGCCGGTATCCAACTCGAGAACGAGTACTCGAAGCGCGGCCCGGGCGCAGGAGAAGAACACATTCTGCAGCTGAAGAAGATCGCGCTCGAGAGCGGCCTGGATGTGCCGCTGTATTTTGTTACCGCATGGGATAACGCCGTGGTGCCGCAACGGGCTGTGATTCCCATGTATGGCGGCAGATATCCCGATGAGCCGTGGGATACATCGATCGCCAAGCTGCCTCCCCCCGAAGTGTATGCCTTTCGCTTTCACGGCCGCCTGACGGCTGACACGAATTCCTCCGAGGTTCCGGCAGCGGCCGTCGCGCTCCAGTCCGCGGCGGATCCGTTGCCTTATTTCACCGCGGAGATAGGCGGCGGTACTGAGGACACCTATCACCGCCGGCCCGTGATCGAGCCCGACGATATTGCCGCCATGGTTCCGGTGATGGTCGGGTCCGGTGTGAATCTCTATGGCACATACATGTTTCATGGCGGCGAGAATCCGGAAGGCAAGCTTTCAACGCTTCAGGAATCGCAAGCCACCGGCTATCCAAACGACGTGCCGGTCAAGTCCTATGACTTTCAGGCCCCACTGGGCGAATTTGGACAAGAGCGGACCTCGTTCCGCAAACTGAAAGTCTTTCAGTATTTCCTCAACGAATTCGGAGAAGAGCTGGCCCCAATGATGGTCCATGCTCCGGACTCGGTGCCCAGCAACTCCGGCGACTTCTCCGTCCCACGGGCGTCGGTGCGCTCGCGTGGAGACAGCGGGTTCATCTTTGTGAACAATTATGTCCGCGGCTACCCGATGCCGGTGCGGCGCGCCGCGCAATTTGAGATTCGCCTGCCCGGCAGCACACTCATGGTTCCGCGGCGCCCCATCGATATTCCATCCGGCAGCTATTTCATCTGGCCGTTCAATCTGGGCATCGATGGCATGACCATTCGCTACAGCACGGCGCAATTGTTTACGCGTCTGTCTGCGAGCACGGAGAGCGGCGGCCTGGTCACGCTCTATTTTGCCGCGGTTCCAGGAATCCCCGTGGAATTCGCATTCAACGCACAGGATATTGCCGCCGTGCGCTCATCGAGCGGAGAGACAGTCAACGGCCCGGGAACGATTTACGTGAGCGGAGTGAAGCCGGGTGTGGAGTCGTCGATCGATCTTGTTGCGAGCAGCGGAAAGACCGTTCGTCTGGTGGTGTTGACTGCCAAGGAAGCTGAGAACGCCTGGAAGGTTCATATCGGTGGTGCCGACCATTTGCTCCTGACCAGCCAGGACTTCTTCGCCGATCCAGATGCGCAGCGGGCACGCATCTGGCTGCGTTCCCGCGCAACGGCGCAATTCGAGTTCACCATGACTCCGCCGCTTTCCGGTCAGCCTCTGGCGAGCCTGCCTCTCACCCGGACTGCGGCCACCGCTCGAATCGCCATCTTTGCCGCGGAGGCGAAGGCGCGGAACCTGGAGTTGCATTGTCGCCAGATTCGGGCTGCCGGTGATGCGCCTCCCGTGAAGATTGGACCGGCGCCGGATTGGCGTCCGCATGGAGTGGCTCAAGCGCCGCCCGAAATCGAGCTAGAACAGGCGGCAACGTGGTCGATTGCCGTTCCGCAGGGAGACCTCGATGCGCTTGGCAAAATGGATGGACTCAGCGAACTGTTTCTCGAAATCAATTACCGGGGAGATGTGGCGCGGCTGTATTCCGCGCACCGACTCTTGCTGGACGATTTCTACAATGGAGAACCCTGGTCAATCGGGCTTCGCCGCTTTCTCGATGCGGACAGCGCCAACACTCTCGAGCTGAGCATCTTGCCTCTCCGCAAGGACGCTCCTATCTATATCGAGAGCACGAACCATCTCGATTTTGCACCCAATGGCCAGATCAACACACTTGAAGGAGTGAGCCTTGTGCCCGAATACCAGCTCGTAATCGATGCCGGGAGCCGGTAATCGTACGGAACTGGAGCATCTCAGCCTGGTCCGGGATTGTACTTGCCAAATGGATTGCACTTGCCGGATAGTTCTACACTCGGCAAGCAATTGGGAGCAATCGAAGGAGTCCTTCCATGTGCGAGTGCGAGCATACGGGGGCACGGCGGGGCTGCATTCGAC
>DATDLS010000246.1:0-27515 GCA_036519195.1 Occallatibacter sp.
GCATACAGTGGCGATTGCCCTCCGTACCGGGGAAGCGGGCTGGGCTTTTGAGGGGCTCAAAGACCTTCCACCAGCGCAGCCCATTCGTCCTCTAACTGCTCTCGGTGGAACTGTCTTCCGGCGCGCTCATACCAATACTCCGCGTTCCACGCTTCGCCCTCTTTGCGGTGCAGATAGGCATGTACCGCCATGCCTGCCTTTGTCTCCAGCTCATCGACGAGGGCATGGGCCCGCCCCCAGTCTCCCTTGGCGTCCCACCACAAGGCAGCCAGCGGTGCCCCCACCCCCCCAGGGGGGTCAGTGTTGCTTAACGTTGCGCGAAACTCAACCTCAGTCATAGACAACTTGTACCACTGTTTTCGATCCAAACATCGTCGAAGCGGAATCTTTCCGAGCGGCGTTTGCGATCCAGACCAAATTGGTCGTATACTGAATTGCGACTAATCCGGTCGTAGTTTGAATTCGGGACTCCGCCAAAACGTGTTTTCAGCGGAGCCGGGGAGTTCGTCGGGTGAGCGTGCTGAGCGAGTTAAAGGTCGGGCAAACGGCAATTCTGTTGGAGCTCGAACTGCCAGAATCCGTACAGAATCACCTGATGCACATGGGCTTTGTCCCCGATGCGCGGGTCACAGTACTGCGACGTGCGCCCGCGGGCGACCCTACCGTCTACGGGATTGATGGCATGGAGATTGCCCTTCGGCATGAGACCGCTGATTCGATCCGCGTACGCGGCCTGGAGTTCAAAGCCCAGCCAGATTTGGCGCTCACCTCCTCGAAATCGGCGAAGAAATCCGTAAACGGCCACCATCTGGTTGAGGCCTCCCCACGATGAGCAGTTGTTGCGAGCCTCCGGCGCTTATACCTTCCCCCGGTCCGCCGGGCCCCGGAGCGCTCAAGACTGTTGTGCTCATTGGGCCGCCCAACTCCGGCAAGTCCACGCTCTTCAATCGCCTCACCGGGCTACGCCAGAAAGTGGCCAACTATCCTGGCGTCACCGTGGAGCAGCGCATGGGCCTGATGGCCGGCGTGGGCCGCGAAGACCTGACCTTGATCGATCTGCCCGGCATTTATTCGCTGACTCCGTATTCTGAAGACGCTCGCGTGTCGATCGATGTACTTCGCGGTAAGATGCCTGGGACGCCCAAGCCCGACGCTGTGATCCTGGTGCTCGATTCCCTGCACCTGACGCGGCAGCTCATGCTGGCCGCCCCGGTGCTTGCGGTCGGATTGCCCACGCTGGTGTTGCTGAATATGAGCGACCTGATGAAGCAGCGCGGCGGCAAGGTGGACCCACTGGAGTTGGCGCGTGAACTTGCCGCACCCGTAGCGCTGATCAGCGCGTCGCGGGGAACGGGGCTGGACGCCGTTTCACTTTTTCTGAACCAGCCCGGCAACGGAACCGCCGCCAAGCCGCTCACCCTCCCCGTGCTGGGCAACGCCGCCAGCGCGCACACCTGGGCCGCGCAGGTCAGCCGCCGTACCGGCTATCGCGCGCCGCTTTCGGTTGAGGGCACGCGCAAGATCGACAACATCCTGCTTCATCCGGTCTGGGGACCGCTGCTATTCCTGGCGGTGGTCATCGGCGTTTTTGAGGTCGTGTTCACGGTCGGCCAGCCACTCTCGGATGGTTTTGGGGACATCCTCGCACGGCTCGGTGAATTGGCACGCCCCTTGCTTCCGGTTGGTTGGCTGCAGTCGCTGGTGCTCGACGGCGTATGGAAAGGAATCTCGTCGGTGCTCGTTTTTCTGCCCCAGATTCTTCTTCTGTTTCTTTTCATCGGCGTGCTTGAAGACTCGGGCTATCTGGCCCGCGCGGCGCTCATCGCCGACCGCGTGATGCGCACGATCGGACTGAATGGCAAAGCCTTCATCCCGCTACTGTCCGCATACGCCTGCGCCGTTCCGGCGATCATGGCGACACGCACCATTGAGAACCGCCGCGACCGCCTGGCCACCATTTTAGTAACGCCGTTCATGACCTGCTCGGCGCGGCTGCCCGTTTACATGCTGCTGATCGCAGCATTCATTCCGAATATCCTTTATCTCCACGGATTTCTTGGGCTACGCACCATCGTCATGCTCAGCCTCTATGTTGCGGGCTTTGTGGGAGCCATGGCGACCGCGTGGCTGCTGAAGAGCTCCATCCTCAAGTCGAGCGAAACTCCGTTCATCCTTGAGCTGCCGCAATACCGCATGCCGACACTGCGCTCGTTGTCGCTGCGCCTTGTGGACCGCGCCAGGGTCTTTCTACGCCAGGCCGGCACAATCATTCTGTGCGTGACACTGGCCCTGTGGGTGCTTGCGCATCTGCCGGTTGTGCACGTCGGAGGCGGCTCATACGCGGCTCCAGAGCTTGCCGATAGCGTCATTGGCCGGCTGGGCCACTTCATCGAGCCGGTGATCGCTCCGCTCGGCTTCAACTGGAAGATTGGTATTGGTCTGCTGTCGAGCGTGTTGGCCCGCGAAGTGATGGTCAGCACCATGGGCACGCTCTACGGCGCGGACTCGGCGACGCAGAGCATGCACCTGCAAACCGCCCTGCATCACGATATGACACTGGGTGGCGCGCTGGCATTGATGATCTTCTTCGCATTCGCCATGCAGTGCACCTCCACAATGGCCGTGGTTCGGCGCGAAACCAATAGCTGGAAGTGGCCCGCCGTGCAGTTTCTCTACATGCTGGGGCTGGCCTGGGGAGCTGCTTTCCTGGTCAACCACATCGTCATGGCGTTGCTTGGCTAGCCGGTAACGGTTCCATCCGAGGCAACTTCGTACTCCCCCGGACGGCCGCGTCACGGAGGGGGTGAAAATCCCCACTGAACGCGACTCCTCTCGAGGCCCGTGCGATCGAGGCCAGGATCGCTACTTTCCCCCCGATCAGCCCCTCCCCCCCGCGTCTCGAGCTGCCACTGCACTCCCGTTCTATCTGCCGCATATTTTGGACGATGGATTCGGAACTCGTCGTCGATTCATCTTGACCCCAATCTCAGTGCGTGGTTTCAGACAATCAAAGGGCTCACGCGGCCGCTCCGCCCTTTCCGATCGAACGGCTCTGGACCGAGCGGGTGGCGAGTGTGCGGATGGGGCGCTTTGTGAGAAACTGGGAGTGTCAATGTCTGCGGGCGCTGCCCATGCGCGCTCCTCCACACCCAACCCCAGCTTCAACCAGGCCGCCGGCGCCGAAACCCAGCTGCGGCCACACTTTAGGAACCAGACCAATAATGCTCAGTGTCTCGAACGTCACCATGCGCTACGGCTCCAAGCTGCTCTTTGAAGAGGTCAGCGTCAGCTTCGTCCCCGGCCGCCGCTACGGGCTCACCGGCCCCAACGGGTCGGGTAAATCAACATTTATGAAGGTACTCACGGGCGAGCTTGAAGCGCAGAAAGGCTCCGTGGTGCGGCCGCGCAAGTTCGGCGTGCTGCGCCAGGATCAGTTCGCCTTTGACGCCTATCGCGTCATCGATACGGTGATCATGGGCAACAAGCCGCTGTGGACTGCCCTGGAAGAGCGTGACCGCATCTACGAGAAGCCAGAGATGACCGACGAAGATGGCATGCGCCTGGGCGAATTGGAAGGCATTATCGGCGACGAAGACGGCTACACGGCCGAGGCCGACGCGGCGGTGCTGCTGGACGGGCTGGACATTCCCGAACAGATACACGAGCGCAAGATGAGCGAGATCCAGGGCGGCCAGAAGGTCCGCGTGCTGCTGGCCCAGGCTCTGTTCGGCAAGCCGGAGGCCTTGTTGCTTGACGAGCCCACCAACTACCTCGATCTGGATTCGATCCACTGGCTGCAGGACTTCCTGCTCAGTTACGACGGAACGCTCATTGCCATTTCGCACGACCGCCATTTCCTCAATTCCGTCACCACCCACACCGCCGACATCGATTACCAGACCATCATCGTCTACACCGGCGGATACGACGACATGGTGATGGCCAAAACGCAGATCCGTTCCACGCTCGAGTCGCAAAACGCACAGCGCGAAAAGAAAATCGCACAGCTCAACGACTTCATCGCACGGTTTGCTGCCGGCACGCGCTCCTCGCAGGTCACCAGCCGGCGCAAGGAAGTGGAGCGCCTGCAAACCAATGAATTGGCGCGCTCCAACATCCAACGCCCGTTTATCAAGTTTGACCAGGCCCGCCCCAGCGGCAAGCATGTGCTTGAGTTCAAGCATGTGACCAAGCTTTATGGCGAGCAGAAGGTCATCGACGGCTTCACAGCCAATGTTCTGCGCGGGGAAAAGATCTGCCTGATGGGCCGCAACGGCGCCGGGAAAACCACGTTGGTCAAGAGCCTGCTGGCCAATTATCCCGGCCTCGCCGAAAAGGGCTTCGATCTCGACTCGGGCTCTGTGTTCTGGGGCCACGAAGCCAACATCGGCTACTTCCCGCAGGATGTCGGCTCGCTGATCGAGCACGGCCTGAGCGTTTCCGAGTGGCTGCATCGCTGGAACCCGGCAGCTCACGTAGAGGAGATCCGCGGCATTCTTGGTCAGATGTTATTCAGCGGCGAAGAAGGCGACAAGCAAACCAAGGCTCTGTCCGGCGGTGAGCAGGCGCGGCTTGTTTTCTGCAAGTTGATCCTGACCAAGCCCAACATCCTCATTTTCGATGAGCCGACCAATCACCTGGACCTGGAGGCGATCAACGCGCTCAACATCGCGCTGCAGCGGTTTGAAGGCACCGTCCTGCTGGTCACGCACGACCACGACCTGATCGACGAGGTTGCAACCAGGCTATGGAATTTCAAGGAAGACGGCATCGAAGATTTCCACGGTCCCTATGCGGAGTGGAAGGGAAAACACAACTGATCAAGGCGGTTTCGATAGGATTGCACGTCCAAAAAGAGGAGCCACTGATGACCGCGAGACAGGGATTTTCCATTTTGAGGTCGATTTTCCCTGACTCTTGAGAAAGCTCAAACGGAGACGCAAACAGCGTAGTCTCCGCGCAGGCCGGTCTCGATCCTCCCGGTGGCTGGCCCATCCTTGGCTACATTTTCGTGTCGCGTGGAGGTCACGGGCTCTTATCCGTAATCCGCCTTCCCCCCGGACGCTCTTGCGGGCAGCCTTCACCGCACTCGCCACGGCGTTGGGCAGAACTCCCCCAGCCGCGAAAAGTCAGCAGCGTTTGTTGGGATCACCCGAATCCGGGAACGCGCTGCGCTTGTTGCAGCGAACGCATCGATTGTGAGGCGCGACCCGCCGAGGCTGTCGAATCCGTATTTGTGAGCGATGGGGTTGCGCAGCTGCCCTTTCTGCCTGCAGTCACCAAGGTTCGAACCACTATGCTTGCGCTCCGCCGCATGCAGCTAAAAGTGCTCGTGTACCACCTGACTGCCTGCCGATCCGATCCGCTGTCCCCTCTGCCGGCGTTTCTCCCGTCAATGTATCCAATGCCAAAAAGACGAACAACCGACCGAGAGTCCGGGTTGACACCGCACCCCGGGCCAGCATGTAATAAAAATATCCGTTGCGGCGATGGAGTTCGCCTTAACCGCTGTTCGCCTCGTTGAGGCTGGACAGATGATGACTCCTGACAGGGAATCCTGTTGGGGAGTCATGTCCCGATGCGATCCCCGGAAAAAATTGAACGATTACGCCGGCTGTCTCGCTTGCCACGATCTTTTCTGGCTTCGAGCCAAGCGCCGCGAGGAGATTGCGTTGCAAAAATACCTCTTGATCGCCGTTGGTGGCGCACTCGGCTCGGTGATGCGCTACTGGGTTGGCTCAACCGTCGGCAACCGCATGGGCTTCAGATTCCCCTACGGCACGCTGCTGGTCAACATGACGGCATGCCTCGTTATCGGCTTTTCGATGACCTTCCTGGAGCGACGCGCCGACTTCAACCCGGCATGGCGCTTCCTCATCCCGATCGGCTTTATCGGGGCGTACTCGACCTTTTCAACATTCGAGTGGGACACGCTCGCCCAACTGCGCTCGGGAGCATTTTTCATGGCAGCGCTCTACGCCGGAGGCAGCCTGATTCTGGGCCTGATCGCCGTCTGGGGTGGGGCGGTGCTCGCCGACGCGCTCTGATCGGAAACGGGCAACGGGATTGAGTCCGGCTTGCCAACAGCCGCTGAGCGGTGCTTCAATCCCTTGTTGCGGGCTGCGCGGCTTTATTCAGGCGCTCCCCGCGCAGTCCAGGGAGTAGCAGGCCATGCTGACTTCAGGAAAGGCAGTGAAAGTTTCCATCTATCTGTCAGACGGCGCCAAGCATCACGGAGTGCCCGTCTACACGAGTCTTCTGGATTTTCTGTTTCACGAGGGAATCTACGGCGCTACAGTGCTCAAGGGCGTGGCGGGTTTCGGATCGTCGCATCGCATCCACTCAGCAAAAATCCTTGAACTCTCTGACCGGCTTCCCGTCAAGATCGAATTCTTTGAAACGCGCGAGATGATCGACCGACTGTTGCCCGAGATCGAGAGGCGTAGCGGTTGCGGAATTATCGAGGTTCAGGAGACAACGGTTCTGATTCCTGCCCGGAGGTAGCTTCGGTGCGGTCACTCTACGGAGGTGAACGGCGAAGCCGGCAGCCCTTCGCCGTCAAACAGATTGCACTGCGGACTGTTGGCCCATCCGTAGCGCACCTCGAGAGGCGCCGGCACCGCATCGCTGGATGCGACAATCGTGTTCCCATCGATTTTGGCCATCGCGGGAACAAACTTCCCATCGGCACCGGCTACTTCAAAGCCGGTCAGTTCCCCGCCCTTCACTGCCAACCCCTTCGATTGATGGTCAAACCAGACGCGGATCACCCTGCCTTCCGGCGTGGCCTGCCGGAAGACGGGGCCGGCGTAGGCGACATTCTCGCCGTAGCTTAAGGCACGTGCTGCGCGCGCCAGGCGCAGGCCTACGTCCACTTTGTCCGTCGGATGCACGTTGTCCGGGTTGCCGATGTCGATGGTCACGGCCATGGCCGTATTGCGCAACGCGAGGGTCTTCAACTGTTGCTCGCGCAATTCCGCCCAGTCTTCAGATTCGTTCGATTTGAAATTGGAAATCTGCACAAACAGGAACGGAAACTGGCCGACGCCCCATCGGTCACGCCAATCCTCGATCATGGTGCTGAACAGGCGCTTGTAGAGAGGGGCTCGCGCCAAAGCGCTGTTGCTCTCTCCCTGGTACCAGATCACGCCACGAATGGGGAACGGGGTGAGCGGCGCAATCATTCCGTTCCAAAGCATGCCCGGGCCCCAGCTCAGCAACACAGGGTGCCAGGGAAACTGCGGCTCCGGCTTGCCGGCGGCTTTGGCCTCGGCACGTTGGCGGGTTTGGTCTCTATCGCGCAGCAAAGCGTCCGATTCCCTCTCCGTCCTCTCGCCCCATTGCACAAACACGGGTGCCAATGCGGCATTGGCGCCCAGTGCCGCTTCACGTGTCCATGTATCGGCCACGGTGCCGCCCCATGTGGAGTCGATCACACCCACCGGCACGTGTTCGCGCTGTTCAATGTCGCGCCCGAAGTACCAGCCGACGGCGGAGAAATTCTTCGCCGACTCAGGTGAGGACGCGGCCCAGCCATCGGTGTCAATGTCGTCTAACGGGTACTCGGAAGCTTTCTTGTTCACAATCAACAGGCGGATGCGCGGGTTATCGGCATGGGGCAGGTCGGCATCGGCGGTGGCGGCCTGGCGCATGGCGAACTCCATATTCGACTGGCCGGAAGCAACCCATACGTCGCCCACCAGAACATCGCTCAAGGTGATGGTCTCGGGCGCACTTGGTACTGCTCCATTGGCCGGCTCGGTTGCTTTCACCGTCATTTCAAATGGACCACCCGCGGAGCCTGGCCTGAGGTACAGGCTCCATCGCCCGCTGGGCGCCGCCGTTGTGGTGCGCTCTTCGCCGCGAAAGCTTACGTTCACCGCCCGGCCAGCAGCAGAAGTTCCCCACACGTGCACCGGCAGATCGCGCTCGACCACCATGTGGCTGGAGAGGACTCGCGGCAAGGCGAGCTGGGCGGATGCCAACGATGAAGCACAAAACCAGGCAGCGACAACGGGCAATACAGCAAACGAACAGAGTGGTTCCAGTTTCAAGCAAGCCCCCCCACAGAAGGCGAAGTATCCGGTCCAGGTTCAGAACCGTTTCCGAGGCCAATTCGCCAGAAATAAAACGTTATCAGAGGGTGCACGGGATGGCCAGTCTTGTTGCGATCTTCCGAACCGGGGGCCGCCGTTCGTGGTCCAACGATTTTCTATTCGTGGGTCGAACCTGCCCGGTTGGCAATCATGTTCCAATCGTCCAACCGGGCGATCATTCTCGATTGACTTGCAACAAAACTCCCCGCAAAATTCATGCAGCACGGGAATTCAGGCCTCCGGCGCCGCTGTCTGACCCACGCGGAAACGCGGGGAATGTCGGCCAATTCCGGCCAGAAGGAAACGAAGCCACGCATGAGTGATTCCGCACCACAGAACTTGAAAAATCACGCACGTCTCGATCCTCCGTATCACTTGATTCTGCTCACGGTTCTGGTCGTCAACCTGTTCATCGCTCTTTGTTTCGCATGGAGAGATCTCAACTACTTCACCGAGTGGATTGTCATCCTGTCCATCGCTGCGTTCATTCCCATGGTCAAGCTGCGCAGCTATCCGCTCAAGGTGCAGGACCGGGTCATCCGTCTGGAAGAGCGGCTTCGCCTGCAGGCCCTGGCGCCGAGCGAATGGCACGCGCAGATTTACCGTCTCAACGAGGACCAGTTGATCGGCCTTCGCTTCGCGTCAGACGATGAAGTTGTGGATCTGGCGAAGCAGGCGTTGGAAGAGAGTCTGACGCGCAAGCAGATCAAGGAGCGTATCAAGATCTGGCGGACCGACGATTGGCGCATTTGAGCAGAAGATCGATATCGCAGTTGAGGAAGGGCTGATGCAAGAGCTTGCATCAGCCCTTTTTCATGGAAAAATAATCCGGTGCCTGACCGCTCAACGAACGCGCCTTCCCGCCGGGAAATGGCTCGAAAGCCGCGTGGAGTAAGGATTTCGCGGCAACCGGAGGCGAGGCTGCGCTGTGATAATTTAAGGAGTGGAGTAAACAGAAAGAATATGCCTTCCATTACCTCGTTTATTAAGCACAACTATCGTCATTTCAATGCCGCAGCGCTGGTGGACGCTGCTGAGGCGTACAACAAATTGCTCCGTTCGGGCGGCAAGATGTTCGTCACCATTGGCGGCGCCATGAGCACCGCCGAGCTCGGCCTTTCGCTGGCGGAAATGATTCGCCAGGACAAGATTCACGGCATCAGCTGCACGGGCGCCAACCTCGAAGAAGACGTCTTCAACCTGGTGGCGCATGACTTCTACGAGCGAGTGCCGCACTATCGCGATCTGACCCCGGCCGACGAAGCCAAGCTGCTGTCGCGCCACATGAACCGGGTCACCGATACCTGCATTCCGGAGATGGAGGCCATGCGGCGAATCGAGAACGAAGTGCTCAAGGAATGGGTTCAGGCGGATAAGGCCGGCGAGCGCTTTTTTCCGCACCAGTTCATGTACAAGATTCTGCTGTCGGGCGACCTGGAGAAGTCCTACCAGATCGATCCGAAAGACAGCTGGCTGCTGGCGGCGGCACGGAAGAATCTGCCCATCTTTGTTCCCGGCTGGGAAGACTCGACGCTAGGCAACATGTACTCCGGGCACTGTATTTCGGGCGACGTGAAGAACGTGCACACGGTGCGCACCGGCATTGAATACATGATGGAGCTGGCAGAGTGGTACACGACGACGACGGCGGAGACGCCGCTGGGCTTCTTCCAGATTGCGGGCGGGATCGCAGGCGACTTCCCCATCTGCGTGGTGCCGATGCTGCACCAGGATTTACAGCGCGAGCATGTGCCGCTGTGGGCGTATTTCTGCCAGATTTCGGATTCGACAACGAGCTACGGGTCGTACTCGGGCGCCGTGCCCAACGAGAAGATCACCTGGGGCAAGCTGGGCGAAACCACGCCCAAGTTCATCATCGAGAGCGATGCGTCGATTGTGGCGCCGCTGCTGTTTGCCTATATTTTGGGTTGGTAGGTGGCGTTGTTCGAGAACGACCGATGGGGCAGGAGCCGGGAGACCGGCGAGCTACCGCCCAACGCATCAGTTCACTCAAAGCTTCGCCTCACCGTGGCAGATCCGGCCCGGTCAGCGGCACAGCTGAGCTGCCGCCTGCGCCTCTTCCCTAGTTCGTTGTGGATTCGCTCCAAGCAGATTCGGCCCAAACCCTGCACATCCATCCTGGCGCGCCACACTGGCAGCACTCAGGCCGGTGGCCCAGGCATTTGGGCGCGAGTGATCCGACTCCGGGTGCCACTGCTCTGGTTTCTTCAGACTTGGGAATTGAAAAAGGAGCTTACGAGGACCGATACGCGACCTATGTGAGCGTACGGGCAGAAACCGTCAGCTGGGCAGCTCCGATTGGCTTGTCTCCGTAGCCTGGCTGTGAGGTCCTGCGCGGCTTCCGGTGTTCAATTCCGGACGCCAGAGGTCGTCAGCGAACACCCGGCTTTCACCTCGAAGCTGATCGACCGAGGTAAATCCCTCCAAGCAGGCTTGTTAGCTCCACACAGCTTTGGCCGCCGGCTTGCACATGCAATCTTCAATGGTATTCGTCAGGAGGATTTCCCATGGGCAACCTTGGCCAGGACATTCGCTACGCGCTGCGCCAGTTGAATCGCAGCCGCAGCTTTGCGGCGGTGGCCATTCTCACGCTGGCATTGGGCATCGGCGCGAATACGGCAATCTTCAGCGTGATTGACTCGATTCTGCTGGAGCCGTTGCCCTTCCCGCACCAGGACCGGCTTGTCCAGCTCAAAGCAGGGACGGACTACTATAACTATCCAAAAGGATGGATCCGGGAGTACCAACGGCGCGCGCAGAGCTTTAGCTCCATCTCCGGCTATTCTCTGAACGCGGAATATAACGTGACATTGGCGGGAAGCTCAAGCCGCGCTTTTGGGAGCACGGTGAGCACCAACCTGTTTCTGACGCTGGGACTTCGGCCGGCGCTGGGCCGATTTTTTTCAGCGCAGGAAGAGGACGCAGGGCGGGACCATGTGGTTGTGCTGAGCGACGGGTTCTGGCGGCAGCAGTTTGCCGGGGATCCGAGCGTCATTGGGCGCAACATTCTGCTCGACGGGGTGAACCGCACGATCATCGGCGTGGCTCCGCCCGCGACGCATTTCCCGGACTTTGAAACGCAGTTCTGGATTCCGATTGCTTTTAAGGCGGGCGACGCATTTGATCCCTGGGCAGTGTTCGGGTACCAGGCGATTGGACGACTGCGCGACGGGGTAGCGCCGTTGCGGGCGCAGGCTGAGCTTGAGTCCATGCATCGCGCGATGCTGACGCTGTTTCCGTGGAAGATGCCGGATGGCTGGGCGGCCGATTTGGCGGTCGATCCGCTGCTCGATTCAATTGTCGGCGATGTGCGGCCGAGGCTGCTGCTGTTGTCCGGCGCTGTGGGCCTGGTGCTTTTGATCGCCTGTGCCAACGTGGCTAATCTGATGCTGGCACGGGCGGCGGTGCGGCAGCGGGAGATTTCCGTGCGCTCTGCTCTGGGCGCCCGAACCGGGCGTCTGATTGGCCAGATGCTGACCGAAAGTGCGGTGCTCGCTACGCTTTCCGGCGGATTGGGCGTTCTGCTTGCCGCCGTCAGCCTGAACGCGCTCAAGCTGGTTCTTCCGCCGGACACGCCACGTCTGGCCAACCTTGCGCTGCACGGAGATGTTTTCCTGTTTGCGGCTGCGGTTTCCCTGCTGACGGGCGTGCTTGCCGGGCTGGTCCCCGCGCTGCAGGCCGGCAACCAGGACCTGCAGGGCAGCCTGCGCAGCAATGCCAGCAACGTGTTTGGCAATCGACATCGCTTCCGGGTTTCCAGGCTGCTGGTGGTGGGGCAAATTGCGCTCGCAGTGGTTGTGATCACGGCCGCAGGAGTGATGCTGCGCAGCCTGCATAAGCTCTCGACTACCGATCCGGGGTTTCGCGCGCGGCAGACCGTGACCGCACAGGTTTCTCTGGACCGCAATGCATGCGCACAGAAGGGCGCGTGTACGGAATTCTTTGTCAATCTGCTCAACCGGGCGCAGGGGATGCCGGGGGTGGATTCAGCGGCGCTGGTGGACGCGCTGCCTATGACCGGCTACGATACCTGGTTCGTCTTTGACGCGGAGGGGCATCCGCGGACACCCCGCCAGCTGGCTCTAGAGGCATCGAGCCGCACCGTATCACCGAGTTATTTTGGCCTCATGGGCATTCGTCTGCTACGTGGACGGCTGCTGACGGCGGAGGACCGATCTGGCGTGACGCGCGCAGCACTGGTGAATGAAGCCGAGGCCAACGGGCTTTGGCCAAACCAGGACCCCATCGGCAAGCACCTGGTCTCGGTAAACGATGAGCCCTCCCCGGCAGTGATGGACCTGAACAACTCTCTGATTGTTGTGGGCGTGGTCAGCGATACGCGGCACGAGAGCCTGGATAAAGCTTCCGGGTGGGAGACCTATCTTCCTATGACGACAGCAACGATGGCCGCCACCAAAGAAAAGCCGGTCATGAATATTCTGCTGCGCTCACCGCTGAGCTCTGCTGAGCTGGCAGGCAGCCTGCGCACCCTGGTGGAGCAAGTCAACCCTGCAGCGCCGGTGACCAAGGTGCGCACGCTGGAGAGCGTCGTCAGTTCTTCGGCGGCCGCGCCGCGCTCGCTCACGATGCTGCTGACCGCTTTTGGCGCGCTCGCCATTCTGGTGGGCGCCATCGGCGTCTACAGCCTGATCTCTTACACGGTGAGCTGGAGAACCCGGGAGATTGGGCTGCGGCTGGCCCTGGGGGCCAATCGCAGCCAGATTGCCAAGTTCGTGCTGGGGCAAAGCCTGGCGCTGGCAGTGGCCGGTTCGGCGCTGGGCATTGCCGGCGCCATGGCGACGACCAGGCTGATGAGAGGCTACCTGTTTGAGACCAGTGCGGTCGACCCTCTGACTTACTCGCTGGTACCAGTCCTGTTTTGCGTTCTGGCACTGCTGGCGGCCTGGGCTCCGGCAAGGCGGGCAGCGGCAGTGGATCCGATGATTGCCTTGCGCAACGAATGAGGGAGAGACCGGCTATCCGGCATGGGTCGGCAGCCGCCGGTGCGAATACGCTGTACTGGCCCCGGGGCACGAGCGCGGAATCGCAAGTCAAAGTGAGTTGATGGTGACGTTGCCGTCACTGGTGTGGACGGTCAGAGGTATGCCGCCGCCGTTCAGGTGCCCGCGCAGGTTATGGCCGGACTCTCGATTGGAGTTGTATCCCTGGACCATCACCGGCAGCGTGCAGTTGATGTGACCGTCACCGGTGTGAATGTCCAGATCCACGGCCATGGTCCGCGGCAGGTGCACGGTGACATGGCCGTCGGAGCTCTCCACCCGGGACGCCGTCGTCAGCTCTGTGCCGTCGGCAAGGGTCAGATCCAGATTGCCGTCGCTGGTGTGAACCTGCAGGGCAGTGAATTTGCCATCAATTGTGGCGTGGCCATCGGAAGAGCGCGACTCGAGCGTTCCGGTCACATTATGGATTTTGATGGCTCCGTCGCTGGCCACCAGGCGCAAGGTTCCGCTGACGTCATGGACATCAACGGCGCCGTCAGAGGTGTGCAATTGCAGATTCCCTTGAACGCCGGAGATATTCAAGGCGCCATCGGCGGTGCGCAACTCAAGATCAAGGACGGTCGGAGTTTCCACGGTCACCCGCGGCGAATGGGAGTTTCCCATCGTAAAGTGAATCCCGATCTGGGACTTTTCGTTGAGCTGAAAGATCACCTGATCGCCGGCCTGCGACTCTTTGAGGAGGAAGTCCGACGGGCGGCGGTCTCTCCAATCCACCACAATCTTCACAGCGCGACAATCACCGCAGGAGTGCACCTCGACGGCTGCGTCTCCCGTGCTTAGGTTGAGTGAGGGCTTGCCGGCAACGGAATAGGTCTTTTGCCAATCGCCCGATTGAGCCGAGGCCAAGCAAGTTGCCAAAATGATCAGAACAGAAAAACCGATGGAAGATCGAAGCAAAGCGCGCATCGTGGGATCACCTTCAGTGACCAGTACGAGGGACGATTGGAATCTGTTCCCGATTTTTGGGATTCTGCTGCCGCATTCCCCCATGGGCACGCGCGGGAGCGATGGGGGAAATGTTCGAAATTGATACAAAATCCCGCCAATTCTTGAAGTTCTGGACGTTTTCAGTACAAAATCGCTTTACAACAAAGGCGATCGTGTCCGCACATGAACATTCAAAAAAAATGTGGAAATCAGGACAGAAATGTTGCGCGGAGTCCTTGACAAGAGGGGGCAATCAGCACATGATTACACCTATCGAGGGGCTCTCTGCAGCATTTTCTCCTGGCCTGAAACGACGCCAGACGAGTTCGCCCAGATCTCAATACAAGCTGCTGGACAGCACAAAATAGCCCCAACTGGATTCAAAGAAGTTCTTTCTTCTTTTTGTCGGAACCAGACAACCTTCGGGGAACGATCGACATCTACACGGTACTCGGCTCTCAACCATCTGGTTTGACGGTGTGGCGGCAGTTTCATTGTTCATACCCCGTTTCCACGTCGATCCATTAGATATTTCCAGCAATCAACCGAGAATTCCCGAATACGCAACCACAACCCAGAGCTTTCACAACCGCGACGGATTTGGAGGGAACCATGCGTTGCCTGCTTTGTCGAAATCTGGAGTCTGCCTTTGAAGCCAGGCGCCGAGAGTATGTGGAAGCCAGTTCTGTGGCCTATTACAGCGTCAGCAAGAAATTCGCCGCGTATATGAATGTGGAGATGGAGCGCGCTTTGATCGAGCTCGAGGAGCATCGTTCGATTTGCCTTTCGGCAATGAACGAACCCACACATGCTTCCGCCGCATCTCAACTTTGCCGGACACCGCTGAAGGTATTCCGAACTGACACGGAAGTTTCGGCAGCCTGACTTGACTCTTGGACCTGATTCGGCCCGCCGAATGGGCCTTTCGATCAACCACAATGGACCAATGCAAGACGCGATAAGAAAACGAATGCGTCGTTCGGATTCAGGTTTTGCCTGACCGCAACGATGTTTGAAGAACAGACAAACCACAACACGGCTGCGATGAGCCTTCTCAAGGGGGAGATTCAATGAATCATCGAAGTGTCAACCATCGCTCTGCGGGCTTGGTTTCTGGCGCAAAGTCAGGATCTTCAAAGTCCAGCATGGAGACAAAGGGAAGCACGAAACGGGCCTTCGTCGAAGACTTCAACATGGAGCATTCCTGCTCCAACATCACCGTCAAACTTAAGGCATTTTCCGCCGCAGCAGAGGCCATGGATTCGAGCGCGTCAAGAAATTCCTATGGCTCGTCCTCGAGTTTGCCGAGCTGCGTTTACCTGGGATAACGCTCGGGGAACCCTTGAGCGCTGCCGCCGCTTGCTGGCAGATGCGGCGCTCAAGGGCGCGCTGCGGCTTCCTCAGCGACGCGCTTCGGTTCTCGCACTGGAATCGGCACCTGCTCTACAATCTCCAGACCAAACCCTTCCAAAGCCGGAATATGCATGGGCGTATTCGACAGTAGCCGAATGCGCTGAATCCCCAGGTCGGAGAGAATCTGGCCACCCAGGCCAATGGCGCGAAGAATGCGCCCGGTGCGCGCCTGCAAGCCTTCGCGTGAGCGCAGTTCCGGATGGAGAATCAGGCGGCCGGACTCAGTCTTCACGACTGCGACTCCGTCGGGCTCAAATGCGCCGTGAGCGACAGGCGCGGTTTCGATCTCGAAACCGCGCGACGCGTTGTGCAGGTAAAGGATCGCTCCGCACCCCTCTTCGGCGATCATGCGCATTGACTGATCGAGCGTTTCGCGGCAGTTGCAATCGGCTCCAAACACATCACCCGCGGTGCAGCGCGAGTGTACCCGCACCAGAACGGCGCGCGAAGACGGAGGCCGCCCCATGGCGGAGTCCAAGCCGACACCGGCATCCTCAGAGAGCGAAGAGCCGTGCTTGCTTGACAAATCTGCACAGAGGTCGCCGCGCACCAGGGCGATGTGGCTCTCGCCGCCGTTTACTTCGCTTTCATAGGCGATCATGCGGAATTCGCCGTAGCTAGTCTGGATGCGGCTTTCGCCGGCACGAACAATATAGCGCTCATTCCGCAGCCGGTAGCGGATCAGCTCGGCGACGGTGAGGATCAGGAGTCCGTGCTCCCGGCAAAATGGGATCAGGTCGGGAATGCGGGCCATGGTACCGTCGTCGTTCATGATTTCGCACAGTACTCCGGCGGGGGTCAGTCCGGCCAGGCGGGCCAGATCGACCGACGCTTCTGTCTGCCCGGCGCGCACCAGGACTCCTCCCTTGCGGGCGCGCAGCGGGAAAACGTGGCCGGGCCGCGCGAGGTCGGCGAAGGTGGACTGAGAGTCGATCGCGGTGCGGATGGTTTGGGCGCGGTCGGCTGCAGAGATCCCGGTCGTGACGCCCTCCCGGGCTTCGATCGACTCAGTAAATGGCGTACCGAAACGCGAGGTGTTCTGCTGGGTCATCGGGAAAAGACGCAGATAGTCGGCCCGCTCTTCGGTCAGCGCGAGACAGATCAGGCCGCGGCCGTTTTTGGCCATGAAATTGATGGCTTCCGGCGTAACGAACTGTGCGGCGAAAACCAGGTCGCCTTCGTTTTCCCGGTCTTCGTCATCGACGACGACAACCATCCGTCCGGCGCGGATTTCGGCCAACGCGCCGGGAACGTCGGTATAGGGAGGATCAAAGATGCGTGAACTGTCGGGCATGGCGTTGTGTTTATTCTCGCCCATCGGTCGGGCAAAGGGCAAAATCATCTCGGGGCACGGGCCTGGCACAAACAACAAAAGCGCCGCTCCAAGGCGGCGCTTCTGTTCATACAGGCTAAGCCCAAGGAACTACAACGTCGACTCGATCTCAAATCCCCAGGCCTCAAGCAGAGCCTCGGGGATATACTTGGAGTTCTTGTTCCTCCGCGCCCACTCCCGAAGACGGGTGGACCGAATGTACTGGTCCGGGCTGAGCTTGAACTCCTTCACTATCTGTTCGAAGGAGGTCACTGTGGGCACTACCGGGCCAATGGGCTCCGGCTTGCCCCAATTCGGATTTCCACGACGCTTTGCCATCGATTTGGTGTCCTTAAAAGGGTTGATTTAGGCTTGCTTCCTCGCGACGGGCTCGGGGCTCCAGTCACTCCAGAGGAAACTACAGATTCCTATTTTACGTAGATTTTCTTCAAAAATCAATAAAAAAAATGGCAGTTGGAGGGGTGAAGTTCGGCCATTTAATCTGCGTGCATTTTTGCGTATCTACTTGTCTTCAAAGGATTACGCTCCTCAAGACGACGCCCCGGACTCATGGCAGCTGGTCTTGAGCAGCGGAAAACTCGCCATAAGCCGCACCGAATGGCACGATACTACTATGACAACATCCTGGCGAACGGTGGTTGCCGTCCCTCTGTTTCTGGCCGTCGCTCTGTTTCGGGCGCATGCAGTTGAACTCAAGGTGAGCCGTGATGCCCTGGAGCGCACCCTGAAGCAGCAGCTTTTCAGCGGTCTGGACGGACGGTACTACCTGAAGGGCAATTCCCAGTCGGCCTGCTTCGTTTACGCCGAGAGTCCCAAATTGCGCTTTCTGGACGACCGGATCGTGGTCGAGCTGAAAACGCACGCCCGGCTTGGGCAAAGGATGGGCGGTGCCTGCATCGGCATCGCCCTGACACTGCCGGCGGAAGTGTCCCTGGCACCCGATGGGGAGGGAGAAACGGTGGGCTTCCGGGATGCGCGCGTCGATAAAGTAAGCGACCACACGGAACTGAACTTTGTTCTGACTCCGTTTCTCAGCCGCGAGGTGCCGTCCGGCATGAGGGTAAACGCGGCCGACCTGCTGCGCAAGGCGCTGCAAGGGTCGACCCTCAGTTCCGGCTACAAGGTCAGCCTGGAGCGGCTCAAGATTCATTCGGTGCAAATTGAGGGCGATGATCTCGTGGTAGACGTGGATGGCGATATTGGCGTGCAATGATCGGCCAGCCGCGCGCTCACTTTGATCGCTTCCGCCTCGTCTTCAACCAGGAGCGCCCGCATGAGGCTCTCGCCAACGAGAGACCGGGAAGCATCGACGTGTCCAGCACGGGGCTCGTTCCCCGGCAGGGTATCGAGCGTTCAGTATTCCCGGTCGTCCCAAACGCGGCGGGTGGTCAACAGCGGGGACCTCAGCCGGCATAAGGGCCGGGTTCTCGTCAGCGAAGTGTTCCGCAATGAGGAGACCGGAGTGGGACAAATGGATGGAGAGGTCCACCGTGTTTTCTTCTGCAACCCTGAATTGGGTGAGTTCAATAGCTCCGAGAAGAGGTTCCGCCCCGCGATCCGAGCATGACTTCCTGCTCAGTTCCGCTGTCCCGACGGCGCTTGCCCCCGTCGCCGGGCAGCATACAATCACACGATTCATGGCGGTCGCAAACCATCTCGATCCCTATGCACTGCGGTCCCTTTCCTGAGGACCCGGAATCGATTGCTCCCCGAATGCCATCCCCCCTGCCCTTTTAATGACCCAGATGCTTGTCGAAGAAAGCGGCGATCTCCCCAAACGCCTCCCTGGTCTCCGGTAAACGATCGTCTCGTGCGTACTGAGCATGAGACTGGCCTTCATAGACTTCGAGTTCGGCTTCGACTCCCGCCTCACGCAACTTCCGGTGGACGCGAACTGTATTGCTCAGGAGCAAATCGCGTGTCCCGGTGCTGAGGATGGCAGGCGGAAAGCCGTGCATATCTCCATAGACAGGCGAGAGGAGAGGGTCTTTGAGGTCGTGGCCGTTGGCGTACACCACGGTCGCCGCGTCGCAGAATCCGTCCCGGGAGACCAGAACATTGTCGACCAACTCATTGGTGTAGAAGCTGTCACCAGTCTTCGTAACGTCTGACATCGGGGTACCAGGTGCGATCGCCCCAGGCATTCTTAGCCCCAACTGCTTTGCCCGCAGCATCATCTCAAGCACCAAAGCGCCGCCAGCGGACGTACCGAAGACCGCCACGTTCTTTGGATCCGATGTCTTCAGTGTCGCCTTATAGACTGTCATTGCGTCATCGAGTGCCCCCGGGAAGTAGGCCTCTGGCGGCATACGATAGTCCACCGAGATGACTTTGAAGTGTCCAAGCCCCGCCATCATGATTGCTTCGGACGTTCCCGCCTCGCCGGGAGATAGCTCATAGCAACCTCCATGAACGTGAATCAGGAGTTTGTCGCGGTGTTCGGGCGGAATCAGGTCAGGCGTGACGACATACACCCTTACACCATCCATCGTCGCAGGCCGAACGGTGACATGGAGCCGCTCTCGCATTGCCGGGAGGGTCTCGATCGTCTTGGCAGCCGCCGCATTGGCAGCCGCTCTCCACTCTTCGCCACTCTTCCACAAGTCATCCCAGCCAGTCCTCAGTGGTGCGGCAATAATCTTCTGCATCTCCGGGCTGACATCGGCCGGCACCGGCAGAGTCTTGGCTGGAACTTGCCGAGGCGCAAGGGTCGGATCGCTGGCTTGGGCAACGCAACGAGCCCCGCTCATAGCCATACAGGTGAGTATAAGGAGCTTGGCAATGTTCATGAATGAATTCCTATCGTATCGGTTCAACTGTTCAAAATCCCGTTTGATGATCTCGTCGTCAATGCAACTCCATACTATTTAAACAGGAATTACGCCAACGCTGTGCATCGCGACAGGGTCCCGCGTCGGTCCCGTTGATGAGCAAACCATATATCTGCCACTGGAGGTTGAGATCAGTGCTCAGATGAGACCTACTACTCACGCTTCCGAATCAAGCATCACGTACAGGGGTTGAACCCAACCATCGTGTCACCAGCCGCAAAGTATCGCTGGAGTGAGTGCCTTCGACCGGGAGCACCTGAAAACCCGCTCTCTCCCCGCCGAAGTAGCGTCGCCGCATCCAAAAGGCGACATTGACTAGGCCGATCAAGGCAGGAACTTCGATCCGCGGGCCGACCACGCCGACAAATGCCTCCTCGGAGTTTAGACCGAAGACGGCCACCGCGATGGCAATCGCCAGCTCGAAATTGTTGCCTGCTGCAGTAAAGCAGAGCGTTGACGACTGTGCGTAATTCGCGCCCAGCCGCTTGCCCATCCAGAAGCCGACCAGGAACATGATGAGGAAGGCAGTCGTCGAGCCTATCTTCGGTCAGATCAAGGAGCGAAGAGATTTTCGGCGCTTCAGCCTGCGCGGCCACGACAATGTGTGCGCGGAGTGGTGTAACCGTCGATTACCCATAAGAACCGGGTTTTGTTCGGTAGGGCGGCCGTCGGCTCAGAACCCCAGACCATGACCCTAGCTGTTCCCACCCTGACTTTCGCATCTTCAAACCCCACAACCGCCGGTACACTATTGTCTAGAACATCAGGAGCGAAACGTGAGCCCAACCAACACCTTCGATTCCCGAGTCGACGTCTACATTGCCAAGTCCAGTCCCTTCGCACAGCCTCTCCTCAATCACCTGCGGGAACTGGTCCACAAGGCTGGTCCCGGCGTCGTTGAAACCATCAAGTGGAGCCGTCCCTTCTTCGAATACAAGGGCGTCATCTTCGGCAACATGTCCGCCTTTAAAGAGCACTGTAGTTTCGGCTTCTGGGGCGAAGAAATCTCTGCCGTCTTGCGCGACGCAAGAGTCCTGCAGCCTGACGCCATGGGTTCGCTCGGGCGCCTTACGCGTATTGAAGACCTGCCCACCAACAAGCAGATGCTCGACTTGCTTCGCAAGGCTACAGCTTTCATTGACAGTGGCCAGTACACCAGCCCTATCGCGGCCCGTCACAAAGTGGCGAAAGCGCCCGCGCCCGCTGTCGAAGCACCACCCGAATTTCGCAGGGCGCTCAAGGCCAATAAGAAGGCCTCCGCTGCTTTCGCCGCCTTCAGCCCCAGTTGCAAACGGGAATACGTCGAGTGGATCGCCGAGGCCAAGCGCGCTGAGACGCGCGAAAAGCGCATCATCACTGCCATCAATTGGATCAGTGAAGGCAAGCAACGCAACTGGAAATACCAGAACTGCTAACGGCAATCGGATGCGACTTTACCAGCACTGTCTCTGACGCATCATTCCTTGCGAAAGTGAGAGCTGGCGAAGCTATTTAGAATCCAGCAGTTTGGCCGGTTATTTCCGCCATCACTGATCCCATCTGTGCACGTGCCCATCCATTGCTGATTCCGTTTGAGCTAGGTACGCACGGGCTTCATGATTGGCCACCTATGGCAACCAACCAGGCACAACCTCGATCGAAGACCCTGGGCAACACCACAGGCTGATTCTCTCGCCAGCGTCATTCGATCCGGAATGCGGTCATCGGATCCACTCGCGTAGCTCTGTTTGCAGGCACCCAGACGGCGATCAGGGCAATAGTGCTCAACAGGACGGGCGTAGCTATGAAAGTGATCGGGTCCAGTGGTTTTACTCCGAAGAGGAATCCGGTAAGAAAGCGCGTCAGCCAGAAGGCTCCGCCGCTACCCAACATCACTCCGATCAGAGTCAACATCATTCCCTGCCCGATCACCATGTTGCGAAGGTCCGATCTCTGCGCCCCAAGCGCCATGCGGACGCCAAGTTCTTTTGTGCGCTGCTGAACGGAGTAGGACATCACTCCGTACACTCCGATGGCCGCCATCAGTAATCCAGCAGCGCCGAACACTGTCAGCAGCAGCATGTTCAGGCGCTGCTGTGCAATATTCCGTGCTTCAATTTCGTTCATGGTGCGGATATGCGCGACAGGCAGCCCTCCGCTTGTTTCGCGAAGAGCTGTGGTGATCGCAGTTGTCAGCGTCCGCGGATCGACCTTGCTCCGAATGATCCACCAAAGCGGAGCTACCCGCGAGTTCAGCGCGGTCTCGAGATCCGGCATCTGCGCCACCGGAATGTACATGATCGGAAATGGGTCGCTGCCCGGACCGCGATCATGCGTGTCGCCGACAATGCCGATAACTTGACGGGGGCCTTCTGCAAAGGCGGGCCCCGCGCCCGCGCCAATCAGGATGCGGTCCTTCAGTGGATCGCCGTTCGGCCAGTACCGCCGTGCCATCGCTTGATTGATCACCACCACGCCAGGCGCGGCAGCATCGTCCTGCTTCGTAAAGCTGCGCCCACGCAGCAGCGGAATTTTGAGCGTACTGAAGTAACCCGATGAAATGGAATAGAAGCCCGCTCCACCCGTAAATGGCGAACCTGTCTTGGGCCGTCCGACCACGTCGAAGACCATGCCGAAGCCGCCCGCCATGGGCAGGCAATTGGTCACACCGACATCCACGACTCCTGGGACTGCAAGCAGCCGATCGGTTCCGGCGCGGATAACCTGCGCCACCGGCGCTGTCCGTTGAAAGCGGTCGCCGCTGACCGACATCGACATGCTCACCACGTTTTGCATCGCGAAGCCAGGGTCGATGGACTGCAGTTTGATAAATGTACGGATCAGCAGAGCCGCGCCGATTACCAGCACGACCGTGAGCGCCATCTCGCTAATGACCAGTGCCGAGCCCAGCTTGCCGCCGCGCATCCCGATGCCGGCACGGCTGCCATTTTCATTCAGGGCAGCTGCAAGGTTCGGTCGCGAAGCGCTGATCGCCGGAACAAGGCCAAATATAATTCCAGTGAGAATAGAAACTCCCAGCGTGAAGAGCAGGATGTTGACATCGAGCGTAATGCCCGAGCCATCTTCGCCGATGCGCGGAATACCGCCCGGATTGATGCTAAGTAATACCCGCACTCCTAGAAATCCCAGTACAAGCCCAATCAATCCGCCTGCGAGCGAGAGCGTCAGGCTTTCGATAAGAAGCTGACGCACGATCTGGCCGCGGCCGGCCCCGAGTGCGGCTCGGGTGGCAAACTCACGCTTCCGGGCTCCGGCCCTGGCAAGCAGAAGATTGGCTACGTTGGCGCAGGCAATCAGAAGAACGAATGCGACGGCTCCAAACAGCACAAGAAGCCGAATGCGGGTATCGCCAATCATCGACTCCTGGAGCGAAACCACGCCAAATGCGCCGCCAGACGGAAGCGAGTTTGCGCCATAGACTCTGCGGAACTGGTCGGCGACGAGGCGCAACTGGGCATTCGCCTGCGGGACGGTCACACCCTCCCTCAGACGAGCGGCCACGGTGAAAAACACAACCATGTCTTGCGAGTTCAGATCGAATTGGAATGGCACCCAAAGATCCACCGGGGTGTCAGTGACAAAGTTTCGGCCAATCACACCCACTACGAGATACGGCTGGCCATCAAGCTGGATCGTCGACCCGACAAGATTCGGATCGGCGCCATAGCGGTTCTTCCAGAGCCCGTAGCTCAACACCGTGACGTGTCCGCCATTCGGCCTGTCTTCCGCCTGGGTAAAGGTGCGTCCGGCAATAACAGGCGCTCCCAGCATGGCAAAGTAGTCGGCGGAAACGTGAACGCCCTGCACCTGTTGTGGATGGTCGCTCCCCGTGATGTTCAGTCCGGCCCCGCCGAAATCATATGCGGCAACCTGCTGAAATATGCCGCTCTGCTGACGCCAGAGATTGAACGCTGGAATGCTGGCCCCGGGAAACGCGCCCCGGGGACTGGTGTTGGTCAACTGCATCAAAGCCTGAGGATCGGGATACGTAAGCGGCCGCAGGAGCACGGTGTTGATCACCGAGAAGACCGCGGTATTCACACCGATTCCGACGGCAATCACGAGAATGGCAATGAGCGCAAACCCCGGCGCTTTTCTTAGTCCCCGCAATCCGAAATAGAAATCACGCCTCAAATCCTCAAGCAGCGGGAAGGAACGGTAGCGCCAAACCTGTTCACGAACAGTTCGGGGATTGCCGAAGCGCAGATGTGCCTGCCGCCGGGCCTCTTCCCGGGCCTGTCCGCGCCACACATTGGCGTCCTCTTCATGGGAGATGTGGGACTGGATCTCCTCGGCTAAATCGTTGTCTTTTCCCGTCCGATTTACAAACCGCCGCAAGCTCATTTTTATTGTCCTCCCACCCTTATTCGAACGATTCGTCAAGAATGAGCCCGATGGCTCGTGTCATCCTCCTCCAGCGCCCCGTGGCCGCGTTCAGTTCCTTTCGACCTTTTGGCGTAAGCTGATAAAACTTCGCCCTCCGGTTGTTATCGCTCACACCCCACTCGGAGGAGAGCCAAGCTCGATCTTCAAGACGATGCAGTGCGGGATAAAGCGAGCCTTGCTCGACTTCGAGTGCATTCTCTGACGTCCGTTCGATGGCTTGGGCGATCGTGTGTCCGTGTGCCGGTCCCATTACAAGCGTGCGGAGGATGAGCATATCCAGCGTTCCTTGGAGAATCTCTCCTGCATCCGGCGGTCTTTTTGCAACCATAAGCGCCCTCCACTCGAATGCCTATGCAAACGCAATAGTACTCCACTCGGATGGCTATGTGAACGATTATTTGCGGTATTTGTCGGCGTGGATGATGCTGCTCATCCCCTCGAACTGTCTATGGCGAGATTGGTGTGTAACGAGTGGCGGCATAAGGCTGCACGGGATGGCAGCTTCATGTTGTACCAAGTGGCAAAACTGATTGTGTTCAGCACCTGCCACTCGTCGAGCAATCCAAGTCTATAAATCCCAGAATTCCGAGTTCCGGGTAAATGACCGGAAGGTAAATGACCAGAAGTTACTGGTCGATCAATATCCCAGGAACTCAATCTGATCAACTCTGAGATTGGCTTTCGCCCTCAAGCTGTCTAATTCGGCCACTGCGCACGCTTGTTTTTCTTGTCTATCAAGTGGTTTTGGATGAGGGGTTTAGACCTTTTCCATTCAGGCGAATCAAAAAGAAGCACTGAACTTTGGTGGCAAATTGCCCTACAGTAAAGCATTCAAGATGAGGAATAGAAAATGCCAGCTGATGAACCAAAAAGGGATGCATGCCTGGAAGCTCGGCTACCCCGTACAACCAAAGCTCTCTCTCGGAGACTGCGTAACGCCGCCGCCCGGCATGCGCAGGTGTTTGGGAGGTAGCTTATTTCCAATTCAAATTTCCAGACAATCGAGCCGTTCGGACCTCATAACAAGACGCTCCGGGCGGCTTTTTCTTGTGGTTCGGTCGAACCCGACAAATACCTGAAGGGGCGAGCCACACAGGATATCGATCGGCGAGTTGCTGCAATCAATTGACGCGTTATCGAATGCGCCCATCGACCGCAGTTAGAGCTGACCCGTAGTTCAGGTTGGATGACCCATCTATTCGGAGACGATCTCAAAACGGGGCTCCGCCCAGATTGCGACCATCCGACCAGAACTTCACGTTGATCCCGAGACACTTGAACCGCAGCACACCTTACGGCGCTGACAGAAATCGCACAATCTCTTGCATAACGCGAGCCCTCTGGTCTGTTTGAAAGAGATACTGAGCGTGGGCAGAACCATCCAGTACGATCAGTTGCTTCGGCTGAGGAGCCTTTTCGTACTGTGCTCGGATACCAGGCAGCCTTAGCGCGCGGCTTCCGTCGCTGTCTTCGCGCGAGACAATAAACAATGTTCGTGATTTCAAGCCGTCTGCTGAAAGATTCGGCGCTGCGCCGAGAAATACGATTCGATCAATTTCACCTGGTGCCGACTTGATCGATGCATCGCCGGCAGCCGAGCCCCCAAAACTTCCTCCAACTACTGACACTGTTTTCGCTCCGTGCGCTTTCAGGTAGCGAACCGCAGCAAGCACATCTTTCTCAAACGGAGCACTGCCGAAATCCTCCTGCCGCGGACCTTTCGAACAACCGAAACCTCTGAAGTCGATGGCCAATACTCGAAACCCTGCCGACGTCAGCAACAATGCCTGGTCGTGCCAACTCTCCTTCGTAAATCTGCCGCCGTGGGCCAGCACGACAGCATTGCTGCCTTGACCATAGAGATCGGCGCAGACCTGGCCACCATCTTCAGTTGCAAAGGAGACGCTCTGCTGTGCAGGAGCCACGATGGTAAGAACCAAGGCCAAGGGAAGGATGCGAAGTGCCAACATGCGGAGATTATATCGTCGTTCTGGGCTCATGCTGGAACGAGTTTTTGGACCTGATCATCAAGTCCGAATGTATCTCCGCCTATCCGGAAGCTATGCAATCCGATGCCTCAAAGGCGAGCCCTCGAGCGCCCTGCTATTTCATCGGAATAGGTGGGGCACGAAGCAGCTTGTATTATTGGTGACCAGCCCGAGCGATTCTCGGATGCCCATGCCTGCCGGTTCGCCATCCACCAGCCAGGAGCCGAAAACGGCAACTTTCTCCGCGGCCGTGGCCATCGGAGCCAGTGCCTGGTAGACATAGCCTTGCGCGCTCTCGCCGGCCAAAGTGCCTTCGACAACAACGCCATCGCGTATCAAAGTAACGCCAGAACCTTCGCGGCCAAGCAAAGTTTTCCGCACGTAACTTTTGAGTTCACGGGGTCCATCGAGATAGGCGGGCAAGAGCAGTTCGTGACCAGGATTCAATTCCCAGAGGATGGCCAGAAGAGCCTTGTTCGACCAGAGCATCTTCCAGATTGGCTCAATCCACAACATGGAGCCCCACATCCGGCGATCCTGGCGCGGACCATATTGCTGCAAGACCGACGCGGGAGGCAATGTAGAAAGGGCATGGTCGGCAAATGGCTCACTTAACAGCCATTCCCACGGATAGAGCTTGAAGAGCGTGTTCATTACGTTGTTGTCAAGATCAACAAAGCGGGAGCGTTTCGCATCCCAACCAATCTCGTGCATGGCGATGTGCCTGGTTTTCAGACCTGCCTGCTGGGCGGTGTCACGAAGATAGCTGACCGTCATCCGGTCCTCTTCGCTACCGCCGTCAGCAAAGTGGACGGGATTGGTGACGTAGTCTTTGAGATCTTTCCATTTTGCGATCAGTTTCTCGTGCAGCGAGTTGAACTGGTCCGCGTCAGGAAAGCAGTCTTGCAACCAGTACCATTGCGCCACCGCGGCCTCAACCAGTCCCGTCGGGGTGTCGGCATTGTATTCGAGCAACTTGATGAAGGTGCCGTCGTAGGCCAGGTCAAGCCTTCCATAAAGCGCAGGCGGTTCACTATTCCAGGCTGCGCGAATGGCCGGAACCGCAGCGGGCGGAATCCCCATCTGGGTCAATCGATCTTGATCGAGAATTAGGTCTCCCGCAGCGAGAGCCAGCCGTTGAATCTCCGCTGTCGCAGCCTCGAGGCGATCAATCTCACGAACGGTGAACTCCCAGCAGCCAGACTCATCCCAGTAAGGTGAGCCGGTGGCGAGAGTGTGATAGGTCAGGCCAACTTTTTCGCAACGAGCCTGCCAATCATTGCGTGGGCTAACGGTCAGTCGGCGCATCTACTCTCCTGCATCCGCGTCGCCGCCACCGCCGATGCCTCCAAAGCCTCCGCGCGATACGCTGCTGCCACCAACGACACTGTCACCGAGATGGCCGCCACTTGAGCCTCCATACCAGTAATGCGCGCCCGGCGAACCCGTTTGACAAGGGGAGTCAGGGAGCAGGTGGCCCGTGGAATCGACGCAATCGC
>DATDLS010000247.1:0-9842 GCA_036519195.1 Occallatibacter sp.
TGTTCGAGGAGCAGCTGCGCAACCCTTCGGTCCAACTGCTGGTGCGCGCCAATCATAATCGCGTGATCAATGAGAACCCGGGCAAGCTCTTCGATGCCGTTCGTCAATCTGCTTTGCAGACCAAAGTACAGGTTCATGTTCCGCGGCAAAGCGCCCGGCCCAAGCTCAGCAAGACAAAAGCCAGGCCGAAACGGTCCGGCCGTCAGGCCGAGTTAGAAGTGCGCTACCTGCAGGTTCAGCTGCCTCCCCCTTCGTATTTTACCCAGAAAGAACCCATCGACATCTGGTGCATTCATGCGGTCGAGTCGAATCCGCCGGAAGGAAACAAACCGGTCGAATGGGTCCTGTTGACGACCATCAATATCCGCTCTGCCGAAGATGCAGTCTCATGTTTACGCTGGTACTGCCTGCGCTGGCGGATTGAGGACTTCCACCGCGTTCTCAAATCCGGTTGCGGCGTCGAGAAGATCGGTCACGAGACCGCCGAGCGCATCCGGCGGGCGATTGCTATCAACCTAGTTATCGCCTGGCGCATTATGCTTATGACCCTGCTGGGTCGTGAGACTCCCCAGTTGCCTCCCGATGTCGTGTTCTCGAATATCGAACTGCAGGTTCTGAACGCCTACGCAAAAAACAAACGGCTCCCCGCGCCTCTAAGTTTGCGTGATGCAGTACGGCTCGTCGCCCGCATGGGCGGCTACCTGGGCCGCAAAAAAGATCCTGAGCCCGGCCACCAACTGATGTGGGAAGGTTATTCCAAGCTCCTGATCATGACTGAGGGGTTTGCCCTCCGAAGTTTCGACGAAGAGGATGATGGATGAGATGATTAGTCCCGGCCTTCTTATGGGGAATAGGCAGGGCTAGTCCACTTCAAGGAAAAGAGCTGCTGCTCGCTGCCCCAGTCCACATCTGCATTGGTGATGAAGGCTTCGCTGGCGAAGTGGTCGGCGATGGGCCGCGTCATCCATGCGCCGGTGGGCAGTTGCATCCGGTGATCCGGGCGCAAGCTGCGCTTCCAGAACTGGCGCACGACTGTGCGCCAAGCCCAGCCTGGAGTCCCTACGTCACGGATGAATACGGTGTTGATGGGCATTGCTTTGTCTGGCAGCTGCGTTTCGTACAAAGACTAGCGCGGCGCCTGCTCGGCGGAGTCGGCGAGCGCGTAGGCCAGGACGGCCAGGACGGCGGCGTTCTCATCAAGATGATGGGGATTGACTTTGTCGAAGGTGTCGGCGGCGGTGTGGTGGTAATTGAAGTAGAAGCGGCTGTCCTGGACGGGGGCGAAGCTGGGCACGCCTTTTTCGGTAAGTCCGGCAATATCTTCGCCGGTCTCCGGCGCGGCTCGATTGGTCTCTGCGCCTATCGGCTCGAGCACCAGGGAGACCGGGCGCAGCCACAGGCCGAGGGCGGGTTTGCCGGCGTAGAAAATACCGGAGGGATGATCTGCGCCCAGGTCGCTCTCGATGGCGCCGATGTGGTTAGCGAAGTCGCCCTTGTGGTCTAACATGTATTGCGCCGCGCCTTCGGAGCCTTCTTCTTCGCTCATCCAGGCGATGAAGCGGACCGTGCGCCTGGGATGGATGCCGAGTTCGTGCAGCAGATGAATTACCTGCATCGACACAACCACGCCGGCTCCATCATCGATGGCGCCGGTGCCCAGATCCCAGGAATCGAGATGGCCGGAGACGATGACGACCTGCTCGGGATGCTCAGTTCCCTTCCAGTCGGCAATGACGTTGTAGCTGTCAGCCTCCGGCAGGGTCTCGGTGTTGAGGGTGATATGCATTTTCACCGGGCCCTGGCCGACGAGGTCCTGGAGCAAGTCGGCGTCTTCGGCGGTTACTGCGGCGGCGGGGATTCTGGTCACGCCGTCGGAGTAGGCGGTAAAGCCGGTGTGGGGCAGGCGGAAGTCTGCCCCGCCCACCGAGCGAACCAGGACCGCGGCGGCACCGACGGCGGCTCCGGCGACCGGACCAGAGCCGCGGTAGACGACCGCGTCTCCGTAGGCTTCAAGACCGCCTCCCTGGGCGGCCAGTTCCTTATCGAACTTGTAGTTGAAGAACAGAATCTTTCCCTTGACCGATCCTGCGGGCAAAGCGCTGAGCTGTTGCCAGTCGTCGACGACCACAACTTCGGCGGTAAGCCCGTCCGGCGGGGTAGCCACGCTGTTTCCCAGAGCGGTGAGCACGACTTTCTGCCTGGTTCCGGGCGCCTGATCGGGCCAGGACAACAGCTCCGCCGATTCGGTTCCGCGTATCCAATGGGGCACCTTGGCTTTCTCGAGCGTCACATCCGC
Source organism: Occallatibacter sp. (assembly GCA_036519195.1). Classification (GTDB taxonomy): domain Bacteria; phylum Acidobacteriota; class Terriglobia; order Terriglobales; family Acidobacteriaceae; genus Telmatobacter. The sequence goes on from DATDLS010000247.1 coordinate 2,297, forward strand.
GCCCAGGGCGCGCATTTCGGCGGCAACGTAATCGACCGCATGGGCAGCCTGCGGCGAGCCGCTCAGCCGGGGACCGATGTTGTTGGTCAGGTGGCGCAGTTGGTTCAGCGCATAGGGGTCTTTCATGGCCGAGTCGCGGAGGCGGCTCATGGTCGCCAACTGATCGGGCGTCCAGGCGCTCTTGCCGCCGTCCATCATGGCGTTGAGGCGGTCAAGGAGCGTGGGAACTCGAGCCGGGGCTGCACTTTGCGCGGCACAGCAGGGCTGGCCCAAGGCCGCAGAAAGGGCGGCAAGAATCACAAATGGAATGCTCTTGCGGGGAAATTCCATGCCGGATGGTAGCACGGCCGGTCTGCGACTCTTTGCCGCAGGTAACGTCTATCCAAAGGTAGAGGTTTGTGGATTGCGATGCCCGCGACTGGCGGGGGAGGAAAACGTTGCCATCTGGGCCATTGTTGTACGGCCGTAAGGTCATCCCTGGAGGACGTGTTCGGCATCCAAAGCGATTGAGCCTTTGCGCCTGACGGGGAGCCCCCGGCTAGCTATACTGGTACTTGCTGCAATCAACCGTCCGGCCGCGCGGGCCGGATTCTCGACGAGGTCACAGGAAGCCATGAAATCGCTCTTTGAACGGCTGCGCACGCGCCGTCTCGTTTCAACGTTTGTCTTACTTGGCACGCTCTCGCTGGCCATTGTGGCTGGATCGTTTGCTGCTCATGGGGTCCGCGGACAGGAAAAACAGACCGACAGCGCCGATGCCACGCCCTTGAAGGTCGTGAACTCGCCGGTTGCGCCCAACGAATTTGTGAAGATTGCCAAAGAAGTGGGCCCGGCGGTGGTGAACATCAACACCCAGACTCTGCCGAAGCAAACGCTGAATCGGGGCGGCAGAAATCCACACAGCCGGATGCAGCCCAATCAGCAGGCTCCGGGTGACGACCAGGACGACGACCAGCAGGGACAGGGACCGCAAGGCCAGGGCCAGGGTCAGGGTCAGGGGCAGGGGCAGGGGCAGGGCAACTTTCAGGACTTCTTCAACAAGTTCTTTGGCGGGCAGATGCCTGACCAGGAGGGCGGCGACGACAGCCAGGTGCGAGAGTCGCTCGGCTCGGGATTTATTGTCGACTCCAAGGGCTACATCATCACCAACAATCACGTGATCGAAAAGGCGGACAAGATCTATGTGAAACTGTCTTCCGATCCCGACAGCCAGGATCTGGGCCGTCCGGCGCGGGTGATTGGCATCGACAAAGCTACTGATCTGGCGGTAATTAAGATCGACACCAGCACCGCGTTGCCGACCGTGAAACTGGGCAATTCCGATTCGGCGCAGGTGGGCGACTGGGTGGAAGCCATCGGCAGCCCCTTCGCGCTGGCGCAGACGGTGACGGCAGGCATTATTTCCGCCAAGCACCGGACCATTGAGCCGGGAGCGAGCGGACAGTTTCAACACTTCATCCAGACAGATGCAGCCATCAATCCAGGCAACTCCGGGGGGCCGCTTCTGGACATGAATGGCGAAGTAATCGGTGTCAATACAGCGATTTACACCCAGTCGGCAGGCTACCAGGGCATCGGGTTTGCCATGCCGTCGAATACCGTGGCCGAGGTATACAACGACCTGATCAGCGCCAGCCACAAGGTGACCCGCGGATCGATCGGCATACGATTCAATCAGGGACTGTCCGGCGCAGTCAATCGCGTCTACGGCTTTAAGAACGGCGTGCTGGTGCAGCAGGTGGTCAAGGGCGGTCCGGCAGATAAGGCAGGCCTGAAGGGTGGCGACATCATCTCCACCGTCGACGGCCGTCCCATCAAGGACGGTGACGACCTGGTGAACGAGATCACCAACCGCAGGCCCGGGTCCACGATCCGGCTTGGCTTCCAGCGGGACGGCAAGTCGATGGATACAACCGCAACCATCGGCGATCTGGACAAGGTGTTCTCGGAAGCCGAGAACCAGGAGGCCCAAGCCAGTCCGGATGACCGTGGAGACGCCGGGGAGGCAAAGCTGGGCCTGGTGGTACGGCAGGAGTCAGACTCGACCGCTACCAAACTGCATGAGCCGGGGGTGGTCATTCAGTCGGTGCGCTCCGGCTCGTTCGGCGACCTGCAGGGGCTTTCGCCGGGCCTGGTCATTACCCGCATCAACAAGCAGCCGACCGGGACCAAGGAACAGTTTGACGCCGTCGTCAGCAAGCTGAAGAATGGCGACGACGTGGTGTTTGAAGTGATCGACCCGCGCCATCCGGAGGGCGGGACCAACTATCTGGGCGGCACGCTCGAATAACACGCCCGGAACCAGGGAAGGAGCTTCGAAGGGGTTTCCCCATCCGGTGCTCTTTCCCATAACCGTTTGCGATTTCGTTCCCGCTGCAATTATTCTGTTGCCGCATTGCGGGACGTACCGTAGACTCGAACGTAATTCACCAGCGAAGTCATTTTCATTCGAGGGATCAGCGTGTCTTCATTTCGAGCCAATCTGGCCTTCCTGCTGTCAGCGACGCTGATCGCCATGCCTGCCTTTGCTAATCGCCCGCGCAAGGCAACAACCCACAGCGGCCACTCCACGAGCACAAACCATTTGCATTCAACCCACAAAGCGACAGCCGCCAAGTCGCAGTCGCACAGAGTTCATGGGCAACAGGCCATTGAGCCGGAACGGGTGACCGAGATTCAGCAGGCGCTGGTGCGGGAGCACTATCTGACGAAAGACCCCGACGGCCAGTGGGACTCAACCACCGAGTCAGCCATGCAGAAGTACCAGTCCGATCAGGGCTGGCAGACCAAGCTCATGCCGGACTCGCGGGCCTTGAAGAAGTTGGGATTGGGGCCGGATTATTCGACCGCCATTAATGCCAAGTCAGGCGCTTTCGCCGATCCGCCTCCGGTGAGCACCATTCCGGCAGATCAGGCTACGGGATTCGCGCTGGGTTCGCGCGTGAGCCAGTAATTCTGACGGGGAAGATCTTTCCCTCTGCGGGTCCGGCTTTGGAAACTGCGACTTCACTTCGAAATGGCCGCGTCAGCTGACGCGGCCATTTTCTTTGTGCAGATTTGCCTCCAGGTGCTGGTCCCTTTTATCTCCCCAAATTGGCCCGGAGGGCGCGATGGCGCAGACGCCGATCGATTACGTTCCTTGTCAAAGGAACCCGCAGCCGAGCAAGGAGGGAAGAAAGTCGTCGACAAGCTTCAGAGATGGATCCGACTTTCTGCGAACGATCGCCCCCAACCAGCATGTGGTTAGGAGTAACGCTAGCTTTGTGGAGTCTTGCGCGACGGAGGTTCCTCTCTCAATGTGAGCCAGTGAGATTAGGTCGCCCAACCGGCTATCCCAGAGGTGTATGCCATCGGCAATTCTTTGCCCGATGTCGGGCGGGATTGCCGGAGCTTCGGCAGCGAGAATCGCAAGCAATTGGAGTGGAGCAATTGCGATCAACGGCGGTTCGGTGGCCAAGAAGTGGAAATGATGCTTCAGTTGCTCGTATGCCTTCCCTCCCGGCGCTAGCGAAAGTGATTGATCGATAGCGGCAAATTGGCGATCGACGAGGATTGAGGCGAGTTCTTCTTTGCTCCCGAAATAGTTGTAAAAAGTGCCCTTAGGCGCATTCACGCTGGCCGCGATGCGCTGAACGCTCGCTCGCACATAACCAACTTCCTGAAACAGCTTGCCGGCCGAGAGAAGGAGCATCTCGCGGGTATTGGTTGCTCGATGCGCGACCTGATGCTGAGCACTCGACATGACTCCGATATGGCGACGAATCATTCGTTCATGGCTTGTCGAAACGACCTGAATTTGTGATTTCTGATCACCATGATTTTTTCTTCCTAAGCTCACCCAAAAAATGCACCAAATGGTATTCTTCAATCCATTCGAGACGACCGGTCGTCATCTGTTGGAGATCGCCGTGAATAAAACTCTCACCTGCGAACAGAATCGGAATTCCGCGACCTCGCCTGAAATCCAAGCAAGCGCCTATGGCACGCAGATGGCGAAGTATTTCACCATGAACCAACCGCCCTATGTTGCCATCGATTCTGCGGTTTCCGTCGTCCGACCGCAACTGGCAATTACCCGGCTGATTGCACGGAGCGGCATCCCGGAACGAACTGCGTCCATCCCATCGGAAAAGGCCTACGTTGTCTCGGTTCATCTTAATCATGCCAATTCCGGGGAATGGGAACTTTGGACCGACGGCAAACACACAAAGACGGGGGCATGGCCAGTGGGCGGAGTCGCGATGTGCGACCTGGAGTCAAATTCCAGTATTCGAAATCCGGGCCCGATCGACTGGATCCACTACCATGTTCCGCGTGCAACCCTGGATTCCCTCACGGACGATGCCGGAACGCCCAGAGCTAAGCGTCTCCACTGCGTTTATGGAACTTCTGACCCGACACTCAATCACCTGACGCAAGCGATCTTGCCGTGCCTGAATAGGCCGCAGATGTTCTCTCCGTTGTTCGTGGATTCTTTCACCTTGATGGTTTGTTCGCACCTTGTCGGGCGGTACGCTCAAATTCCCGAAGCTGTCCCGCAATTCAAGGGCGGTCTGGCGCCGTGGCAAAAGCACCGCGTTGTGGAATTGTTCCATGAGCACCTGGACGGCGAGGTAAGACTGGCAACACTGGCCGATGAATGTAGGCTTTCAGTCAGCCATTTTGCACGATCATTCAGGAGATCGTTTGGGACCTCGGCACATCGTTACCTGATTCCGCAGCGCGTTGAGATCGCGAAGGCCTTTTTGTCGGAAACGAATCACTCGCTGGTGGAAGTTGCCGCGCAGACTGGATTTTCCGATCAAGCCGCGTTTACCCGGGCGTTTGCAAATGTCGTCGGTGCGACTCCCGCAAAGTGGAGGCGTGAACACTCACGTCGCAGGAGCTTTGTCGAAATACCCAAACGCCAATTCCCCCAACCACACGAATAGTTCCCATCCTCAAGTTCAGCGGCCCGGGGCGGTGTTGCCCGAATTCGTCTCCGGACGCAATATCGTCGCGGATTTGCGATGCGGCTCGAGTTCTCGCGTTGAACTCAAGCCCGGAGTTGTCTTTTCGCCCGCCTTCACTCCGCATTTGAGCAGGAATCGACAAAAAGGGTTCATGTTTTCAAGAGTGTCGCGCTCGTTCCTGGCTATGGTTGGTCGCAAGTGCGAGGCTCGATACCCGAGTCGCGGAAGCTCAAACTAGAGAGGAGAAATGATCTTGAAGAAGACTTACTTGGCTGTAATGCTTCTTGCTGTGTTCGTCGCCCTGACTCTGCTGCTGGGGAACACTGTTAGAGTTGCGGCTGCGGCGCCCACAGGCATCAGGAAGAAGGGTGGCTACAGGGTATCGGTCGCGCAACCTCCCGCGACCTCTTACGCCGACGGCCAACGGCACACAAAGGCCGCAATCGATGTCATGGGCGGCCCGGTCGTCCTGGTCGGCCACAGCTACGGCGTATCCATCATCACTGAAGCCGGCAACGATCCAAACGTTGCGGCACTGGTATACATCGCCGCATTTGCGCTCGATCAGGGTGAGAGCTGTCCGTCGATCGAAACGGCCGTGCCGCAAGCCTTCAAGGCATTCAAGGCGGATAACAACGGTAACGTGTGGATCGAACAGGACCATTTCGCGGCCGACTTCGCAGCGGATTTTCCTCCTGCCGAGTCACATTACCTGGCTATAGCGCAGGTGCCGATTTCGACCGACTCGTTCACCCGCAAGGTCACGAGTCCCGCCTGGAAGAACAAACCGACCTTCTACATGGTGGCAAGCTCCGACCGGTCGATCAATCCTCAGCAGGAACGCATGATGGCCAAGCGCGCCCATGCCAAGACGGTCCAAGTGAAGGCCAGCCACGTGGCCTACCTGTCTCGCCCTATGGAAGCAGCCAAGCTCATCGAAGAGGCTGCTGGCTCCGCACACGTCAACGAGGAGTCAACAGGTCTTTACGTTGCAAGAGGTGCGACCCGCGCGAGACAAGAGCGGTTCGGCGCGAAGGCGTTCGAAATCGAAAATCAACTGATCCGGGCGGATCTCTAACGCAAAGGAGAATGATCATGAAACAGCATGTTAAGAATGTAGTTCTGGTGCATGGAGCTTTCGCCGACGGCTCCGGCTGGAAGCGGGTCGCCGACATCCTCAAGAATGATGGCTACAAGGTGTCAGTGGCGCAGCCTCCCGAGACTTCCTACGCCGACGATCAAAAGTACACAAAGGCCGCGATCGACGCCATGGGCGGCCCAGTGGTTCTGGTCGGCCACAGCTACGGAGGGTCCATCATCACCGAGGCGGGAAATCATCCAAACGTTGCAGCGCTTGTCTATATTTCGGCCTTTGCTCTCGATGAAGGAGAGAGCTGTGCCTCGATCGAAACGGCCGTGCCGCAAGCCTCCAAGGCGTTCAAACCGGACAGCAACGGGCTTTGGTGGATAGAAGAGGCGCATTTTGCGGCCGACTTCGCTGCGGACATCCCGCGGGATGAGGCGGAATTCATGGCTATAGCGCAGGTGCCGATCTCGACCGACTCGTTCACTCATCAGGTTAAGAATCCCGCCTGGAAGCACAAGCCGACCTTTTACATGGTGGCGACCGAAGACCGATCAATCAATCCGGAACAGGAGCGCATGATGGCAAAGCGCGCCAAAGCCAAGACGGTCGAAGTGAAGGCGAGCCATGTGGCCTATATGTCTTTCCCGAAGGAAACAGCCAAGCTCATCGAAGAGGCTGCCACCTCCGTCAGTGAGTAGCCATATTCTTTCGGACAAATGAACTCCGCCGATCCGGTCCCGGGCGGCGGAGATTCTGTATGGATATAGCCGCCACAGGAGAGCGAAATCATGGATCACATCAATGTGAAAGGGCAAGGCGGCAGGTTCTCCGCGTATATCGCAAGACCGAAGACCTCGCCGGCTTCGGCTGTTGTCGTTCTGCAGGAACTGTTCGGTGTGAACGCCGACATTCGCAAGCACTGCGATGAATTGGCGGAACAAGGCTACCTCGCGGTCGCTCCAGACCTGTACTGGCGGCAGGAGCCAGGCGTCGATCTGAACGTCACCTCCGAAGCCGACTGGGACCGCGGCCTCCGCCTCTATCAGGCTTATGACAGAGATACCGGCGTCACGGACATCAAAGACACCATCGAAGTTGTACGCAATTTCCCGGAGTGCAACCTCAAGGTTGCCTTGCTCGGCTATTGCCTCGGCGCGCTGATGGTCTTCATCGCAGCCGTGCGTAACGACGGCATCGACGCGGCGGTGTGGTATCACGGCGCCGATACTGAGAAATATCTGGGAGAGGTCGATGGGATTCATGCGCCCATTCTCATGCATCTGGCCGAGGAGGATGAGTTCATTTCCAAGGCCGCGCAAGCTGAGATCAAGGCGGCACTTGCCGGCAAACCGAATGTTACGGTCTACAGTTATCCGGGGCAGCATCACGCTTTCGAGTCGGGCCATGCCTAAGGAAAACGAACATGCAAACTCGCCAAGTCAACATGCAACGGTGGAGCATCACCTCGTCGAAGCCCTTTGACGTTGTTGTCGGGTCGGTGGAAGAA
>DATDLS010000248.1:0-13706 GCA_036519195.1 Occallatibacter sp.
CCGGGCGCGCTCCAGATCGCCTGACTTCCAGTATGTAAAGCCCAGCAGAAACGATCCGAAGCCGGCGGGGAAATCCCCGGGCTGATAAGTGCGGTGAACAACATTCATTGCAGTTTGTATGATTGCGATCGCCTCGGCATAGCGTTGCAGCCGGCACAGCGCCGCTCCCAGTGCAAACCGAGTATTGATCTCCTCGTCGGGATCGGGAGCCGGCTCAGTCTGTAGTTGATCTATGGCGCGCTGGGCGTAATCGCGAGCCTTGTCGAACCGATGTTCACGCAAAGCCAGCCCGGCAAGCTGATACCAGCTTTGCTCGAGATCGGCAGTCAAACCTTTGGCTTGCCGAATGGAAAGCGCCTCATGCTCGGCACGCTCGGCCTGGCTGGTGTCTCCCCACATCATGTAGAGCGCCCCCAAGCCGTCGATGGCGCTGGCCAGATCGGCGTCAGCGCCAGGCACGGCCTTGAACAGCCGGATTGCATGCGCATAAGCCGTTTCAGACTGCGGATACATGCCGGCATCCTCATACAACGAACCAAGATGCGCCCAGATGCGGCCGGACGGAACGGGCGCCATAGCGGGAGGATCGGCCTGCGCGGCGTTTGCCTCGAAGTTGTGAATCTGCTTTTGGAGATCTTCTCTGCTGGCTGACTGCGCATGCGCGCAGAGAGCGCCCGTGGAGAGAATTAAGGTTCCGATCGCAACGAGGATCAGGTTCCGGTTTGAGTGATGAGACGCTTTATGTTTCCATTCCCTTCGCTTCGTATACATGTGTAATCTCCTCTGTGCCGATGGGTATTGAATATTACGCAGGAAAGAAGAGCATTTCCCGTTCCATGTTGAATATCTACATAAGTGATGTTTCATGTTGAATATCAACATGAAAGAGAGAGGGACTGGATTGTCCGATTATGAGAAGCAGTGTTCGCAAATGAACAGGGGAGGGGGAGCAGCACGGTGGATTCATCGAGGATTGTGGGAGGTTCCTGGGAGGAGCGCAGGGGGTCGGGCGGCCCGACAGGAATTCTGTGGCTGGGCTGGGAGCGTGAAGAACAACAACCGGTCCTTCGACTTGTTCGGCCCGCAATCGACAACGATGGTGGGCCGAACCACATTCAGGATTGCAGCGGAGCAGGGAGGGTTCAGGTTTCCCAGAGCGCTCGCCAACTGCGGCAGGTCCTCATACCGGAGGCGCTGGCTGGCTCTCCGGCTGCGCCGTCACCAGCGTCTACCGTCCTGCCTGAGAGGTCGGTGTGCCTTGTGGCGTTTGAACTAAGCCGCTGCGTGGCGAACGCTGCCGCGTGGGCGACGTTCGGCTTGACGTCTGGGCAGAATCTAAGCTGGTCGCTATCCTGGGCTCGCCGTGAATATCTCCGTTGTGGCAGGTGCGAGCGACACGCTGTTTCTAAGCAAGTACCCTGTAATCATATGCCTACAATTGAACGCCATCGATGTGCGTAGCTCACCGCGTCCGCCGCAAACCGCAGCGGCTCACTTCAAACGATCCTATCGAAGCTGCCCGGAGAGATTACTCCGAATCGCTGTCATCTCGCGCAGACAGTCCCGATAGGAACCGAACGTTGGTCGCTACCGATGTTGTTGGCTATCGATACTTCACTGATGAGAATGGCATAGCGAAAGATCGAAGCGCTTTACCGCCTGCTTGGTTGCGGGAGTACGAAGATGGATCGTTTACTTGACCCGGCTAAAGTGTATAGTGTATACCGACACTAGACAATGTTGCTGACCATAAAAACCGATGATGCGCGCCCGATTTACCAGCAGGTCGCCGATGGGATCAAGGAACTGATTGCGCGAGGTGAACTGATAGAGGGCACTCCGTTGCCTCCGGTACGACAGCTTGCGGCTGACCTTGGAGTGAACTTGAACACGATTGCAACCGCCTACCGCGAATTACAGAAAGACGGACTAATTGTCGTGAAGCATGGATCCGGCTCGGTGGTCGCGGCACGAATGCCGACTGCGCGCACACCGGGAGAACTAAGAACCCCCCTGCGGACAGCACTGACACAGTTTGTGTTGGCTGGCTGGACGAAGGGCAGGATTTTAGAAGCAGTCGCGCAAGAGTTGGAGATGGTGGGAAGGGGAGACAAATGACAGGGGCACATCTACAGCAGTACATGGTGTACTGCTACCTATTGTTTTGGGTCAGCAGGATTCGCGGGGTGCTACGCCGTGCCAAGCAGCCTCATCTGCGTGGAGAGGGGTGGTTCTTCGATGTGCCGGTTGAGGCTAATTTCTACCAAGGCCCCGGACGACCAATTCTTCGCAGGTACTGGCTGCGGATGGCGATCCCATGTGTTCTGGATATTCCGGCGGTTGTCATGCTGCTGACGGGTCATACGTCATGGTTGCTCTGGGTAATTCTGGCGCTGGTTCCGGCAATCCACGTGAACCACCTGTACAACGTAAGCATCGCCGAGCGACAGGCGTGGCAGTTTGCGAGGGTTGACCAATCGCAGGCGGTTATGACCTCCACGTTGGGATTGTCGCTGACACCACGGAGGCTGAGGAACTACACAAACTGGCCACTGGAATGGGTGTTGGGTTTGGCGACGGCAGGGGCTGTGCTGGCGCTCGTTCATGCCTACCGCACGTCGCCGCAAGAGCACAGTCTTCGGCTGGTGTTTTGGGTACCGGGATTCTACCTCTACTTCCAGCTTGGGATCTTGCTCATCAAGCGGATCATCGTTGCGTGGCGGACACCATTGCCGACAGTGCAGACTATTGAATACAGGGAGGCTAAGGAGGCTACGCGTCGGTACTATCTGCTGATGTGCGACTGGAACCGAATTGTGGCAACATGCGGGATTGTGTTCTGGCCAATCCTGTTGAGTGTTCCCAAGGGGGAGTTTGAGAGCTTAGGGAAGATTTGGCTTGGGGTCTGGTTGGTTTTGACGATTGCCGGAGCCGTCTGGGTTGAGATACGAAGGAAGCAACTGGCTGACATGGGAGTCAAGGCCCAGCCCATGTGCCTGCCCGACCTGATGGGGCAGGCCGGTATGGCGAGATGGCCGGTATGCTTTGAGCCTCAAGTGCCGATGCTTATGCTCAGGGGTGGTCGCGGTTACTCCCTGAATCTTGCCCATACGACGACCTATTGGGGTACGGCATACCTAATCGGGATGGCTGGGCTGCTGATGATGGCGCGGGCCGGCCGTTGAATTCGGGCAAGACTAACTAAACAAGAAAACTGAAGATGACGAGGAGATGCTCGATGATTGCGAGATGGGGAGTGCTTGGTTTAAAAACAGCCTTGGTTGCGGCGATGGCGACTACGCCGATGATGGCAACAGCGCAGAAGGCAGCAGGAAATTCGATCGCCGGTGAATGGGACGGAATGATCGGCAACCTGCATCTGGTGTTTGTGTTTGAGCAAACGCCCGAGGATGGATTGAAGTTGAAGCTGACCAGTCCTGACCAGGGGAACGCGGTGGTTCCAGTGGGCAGCGTTGCGTTTGATAGCGGCAAGCTGGATGTGAAGATGAAGGCCATTGGAGCAAGCTACGAAGCGACGTTGAGCGCGGCAGGCGACTCGCTGGGGGGAACTTGGGCGCAGGGAGCGGCAAACCTGCCGCTTAGTTTGCATCGTCCAGGTGCGCAGCCTGCGGCGTTTGCCCTGAAGCCGCGAACGATCGGTACGGTTCCACTGGAGCCTTGCCGAACCGTGGATGGCAACACCGAGGGATTGTGCGGGACGGTTTCGGTTTGGGAAAACCGGGAGTTGAAGCATGGGCGACACCTTGCCCTGAAGGTGATGGTCTTGCCGGCGCTTCAAGGTGGGGCGTCAGATGCATTCTTTCCTCTGGCGGGTGGGCCTGGACAGAGTGCTATCGAAACATATCCGGCGATGGGGTATACGAACGCAATCCGCAGAGATCGTGATGTTGTGCTTGTAGACCAGCGCGGGACGGGTGGGTCCGCGCCGCTGAAGTGCGACCTGCGGGATATGACGAACGCGCAGCAGGTGCTGGGAGAAGAGATTCCAACGGAACGGTTGCAAGCCTGCCGTGAACAATTGGCGCAGACGGCGGACCTGACGCAGTACACAACATCGATCTTTGCGGACGATCTTGATGACGTGCGGGCGGCGCTGGGGTACGAGAAGATTGATGTCTTTGGAACGTCGTATGGCACGCGCGCAGCTTTGGTCTATCTGCGACAGCATGGGAATCATGTACGGACGATTGGGCTTGAGGGAGTTGTTTCGCCAGAGTACAGAATTCCGCTCTCGTTTTCCCGCGCCTTGCAAAGTTCGATCGATCAGATCATCGAGCGGTGTGAAGCGACAACAGCTTGTCAGCAGAGCTACCCGGATTTGCGTAAGGAGTTCGATACGTTGTTGGTGCGACTGGACAAGGTACCAGCGAAGGCGGAAGTGACAGTTGGCGAATCCAAACAGACGGTGACTATCTCAAAAGGATTGTTTGTGTCCACACTGAGGCCAGCGCTCTATGTGCCGCAGGTCCTCAGCGCATTTCCATTGATGATTCACAAAGCATACGAGGGAGATTGGAGCGTATACGCTTCGGTTGCACTGCAGGTTCGGACCGCGATCGATAAGGCCATCAATCGGGATCTGAGTATCTCGGTCGCTTGCTCGGAGGATATTCCTGGAATGACGGAGGCCCTGATAGGTAATGAAAGCACAGGGACCTATCTTGGTGATTATCAGGTGAGGCAGTATCAAAATTATTGCAAGGAGTGGGCACAGGGGCGTGTGCCGGCAGATTTTCATGCTGCAGTTCACTCAGATGTCCCTGCACTGCTAATCTCAGGGGCCCTTGATCCGGTAACTTCGCTTGCGGTGTCACGAGAGACAGCCCGCGATCTAATCAAGAGTCAGACGGTTCTGCTCAACAACGGTACGCATGGGACTGGATCTCCCTGCGTAGATGGAATCATCGCGAAGTTTGTAGCGACTGCTGGAACAGTGGATGCTTCTTGTACAGATGATATGAAGCTTGGGCCGTTCCTGACGGAGGCAAAGTGATGACAGGTTGTCTTTAACTCCGTAACAGATATTTGCCGGTTTAGTCCGATCGCTGCTGAATCGTCGGCCAGAAGGAAGTTGGCAGTGTATCTGGGGCCGAACGAGTGGTAATCCGCCAAGTCCTTCGTCGAAAAACCGATTAGTCCAGATATGTCGGCATGGCGACTGAAATATCGCGCCCTCCGCTGCGCCGAGCGTTCACGTCGCAAACGGCGTTGCCGTTACCGATCTACGTTCATCGGCCAACTTCAGGGCCACGCTACCTGGACTCTGTCGGGGTCGAGGATCGGGAACCAAACTAATGCTTTTCCCGTATCTCATCGCAGTTCGAGGGATCGCCTTCGGTCGCGTTTGCCATAACAACCACGCAAGTCTCTGACTCCGTGCCAGCAAAGCGCGTCCGCACCAGCGCATGCCCCAGGCGCACCGCCGTTACCTTGCCAGTGGCAGGATCAAGCTGAATCACCGGATCGGTCGCCTGTTGCACCGCAAACGTCACATCGCTCGGTCCTAACGCGATCGGCCAGCCGTTCGGTTGAAACCATGCAAATGGGAAGAGCGATCGCACCTGGTCTGGCGCATTGGTGAGCAAATGCATGGTCGTCACGCTCATTCCAGCATCCGTTCCGCTTCCGCCCGCTCCGTTCGTCAGCCGGACCGGAGCATGGTCCGGCAGCTTTACCGGCACACGGATTGTGCGCGTAGCTACGCCGCCGTCTGCAAAGAGGATGCTTATGCGAAATTCGACCGTGCCAGGCCGCCGCGCGACTAGCGTCACAAATGCACTTCCATCGGTCGAGTGATCGACAAAGCCGATATTCATCGTCTTCGGACCGATATTCACCCTGTCGAACGACTCCATTTCCTCGAAGGATAATGGTTTGCTCTGGCCGTTATACTGCGTCAGCTTTTGAAAGACTACTGTCCGTAGCACATCCGGTCCTGTGAGGTGAATCGCCAGCTTTGCGGGCTCGCCAAGCGGCAGTTCGACACCTTCCAGGGGGATTTCAAGCCGTTCGTCGGCATTGAACCTGTCCTTTACACGCGGTGAGACCAAAGCCGTCTCGATCGCCGCGGCATTGTGGCCAATAAACTGCGGAGTCTTCGGAGGCGGCGGTTCCGGCAATGGAGCGGCGTACTTTGCCCGCAGAGCGCGACAATTTGATAAATCGCCGGCGTCCTCCTGCTCGGCGCTGGGAACAACTACAAAGCATGTCTCACTCTTCAGCCCGCGAAACTCGCGTTCCAGTAATGCCTGGCCCGGCCGCAAAACAGTGACTTGTCCCGTTGTGGAAGTGACCTGAATCGGCGGTTGATCTTCGTCGCCGAGTACGCGGTACGTGACCACCTTGGGTGGCAACACAACAAAACTTGGGATCCCGTCATAACACGCGTCGATCCAGAGATTCGTGGTCGGGGAAGCCGGCTGGCCATGATCCGGCGCGAAGAGACGCAGCGGCGCATTCGGATTGCCATAGCTGTCATTTCCGCATGGCATGTTGATGCCGCGCGGTTGCTTGGTGCCGAATCCCACGCTGGCGCTGAGGGTCCTGCGAGCCACTCCGCCATCAGCGAAGAAGACAGCGAAGTTGAACTCGGAATCACCAGTATTCAACTGTGCGGGAAAAATCTGGACGACAACCTTTCCGTCTGCACGCTGTTCGAAGGTGAGCGGTGGGGGCGCCTTACCATCGCCATCGCCGGCAACGCAGGCACTATTGCCCGCCTTGCATTCCACACGGACAACGGTTCCACCGTGTACATTCATTTCGATCGGATTGTCTTCGGCAACATTCAGCGCATGGGCCGAGGCGACGATCTTTAGCCGATCATCGGCTACAAACCGCCCCATGCGCCGGTCGACTGAGGTGTAGGGAAGTGTCGAGCCCTCCTGCGCGCCTGGTGCGTCGGCTCCTTGTGCCGTCGGAAGCGCGCCATCGCCGTTCGCCCGCAATTCCTCGCAGTTCCCGCGATCAAAGAAGTCAGACTCCCGCACCAACACGCAGGTCGTTTGCAGCACGCCCGCATACGTACTCTCAATCAATGCATGGCCAAGCCGCAGCGAATTGATCGTTCCGGTTGTCGAATCGAAACGAATTGCGGGCTCACCCTTGGTCTGGCTTACTTTGAACTGCATGTCCTTTGCCGGAATAGTCAGGGGATTCGGCACTCCCTCAAAATAAGCCTTGATCCATAAGATCTTCTGCTGTCCTACCTCTAAATACTGCATTGAACGATCACCGAACTGCATGGAATCGATCTCTAGCTTGCGGGGTGGACGCGATGCCACCACATTAGCTGTAACCGTTTCGCTCTCGAAACCTCCATCGACAAAGCTTGCGACGAAGTCAAACTCCACGTTTCCAAGACCTGCCGGCACAACATTCACAAAGTTAGTACCATCCGGGCGGCGTTGAAGCGAAGGTTCCTGGCCTTGATCGCCCAGATCAGCGGGGTTACCGAAGGAGTCTTTCTGGCCTTGGATTACGACCAGATGCTGCAAATCCGGTCCCTTGAGGGCAATCTCGAACACATTTTCTTCTCCCAGATGGAGCGCTTGCAAGGGAACCCGAACGGTTAATCGGCCTTTGACCGAAAGGAAGTCCGGCTGGGGAGTGTCCTTGTTTGCCGACGCGCCGGACGCATTCTGTGCGAATCCTGGAAGGTCAACGATGCCGGTACCGAGAATGAGCAGCGGCACACAGAGCATGAACCGCAACAGATTGATTTGGCCTCTCACAAATCCTCGATGGCAAGTCATTGCCTTCATTATGCTCCGAAAGAGGTTGTCCCGAACGACTTGGCGATTGCGCCCAAGTTCTCTCCTGCGCGCATCGGAGGATCAGAAATGAAATGTCGGCATGCGACTGGAATCTTGTGTTCTGCCCCCAGGCTGGGGTCCGAGGATGCTTTCGGAGCCTGGGGTGTTATTCGATTCCTATCCTGCTTTCGTCACGAAAACCATTGTCGGTGAGGGGGTTGGCGACAACTGAGAACGGATGCGCTTTTGCCGCCGCTCCTGTTCATTCACGGACACCCTGGGGCGAAACCGGACACTCAATTCGGGTCCGATGGGCCTGCGAGATTCGGTAAACCGCTTTGTTCTCAAAAAGTTCCGTTTAGGACACTTTGGCTCTCGAATTGCCTTTCCTACAGGCCTACCTGAACCCGGAGCCCGACCATGACCACCCTGCTGCAGGACCTGCGATTCGCCCTACGCCAGTTGCGTAAGTCTCCCGGCTTCACCATCACTGCCGTTTTGACCCTGACGCTGGCCATCGGTGCCAACGCAGTCGTCTTCGGCGTATTGAACGCGCTCATCCTGCGTCCGCTGAATGTGCCTCAGGCTGAGAGCCTTCTTGTTATCCAACATGGGACCGACTCCTATCCCGATTATCTCGATCTTCGCCAGCGCAACCGCAGCTTTGAGGATGTGGCTGTTTTTGCAATCCGTCAGTCAGGGCTGGACACGGGCAAAGATCCATCAAATGTTTGGCAGTACGAGACCAGCGGAAACTACTTCGATGTATTACGCATTCAGCCTTATATTGGCCGTTTCTTCCACGCTTCCGACGAGCACGGCGCGAACAGCGCGCCCTATGTCGTGCTCTCCTACGCCTATTGGCACAGCCATTTTCGGGACGATCGCACCGTGGTGGGCCGCATTGTTCGGCTCAACAAGCATCCCTTCACGATCCTTGGCGTGGCGCCTCCGGGATTCCAGGGGACCATCTTGTTTTTCGCCTCGGACATCTTCGTGCCCATCGTGAATCATGATCAGTTATCAGGCGAAAAGATATTGAACGCGCGCGAGAGCCGTTGGATGTTTGAAACCGTGGGACATCTGAAGCCGGGAGTCACTCCGGCCCAGGCCACCGCTGATCTCAACTCCGTGGACTCGTATCTGAAGAGGACCTATCCGAAAGAAGAAGGGAATGAGCCTTATACGTTGGCGCGGGCTGGTCTTCATGGCGACTATTTGAACGGGCCCACGCGGGCATTTCTCACCGGATTGATGCTGCTTTCGGGTTTGATACTGTTGGCGGCCTGTGCCAACCTGGGCAGCCTGTTTGCGGCGCGGGCCGCCGACCGTTCTCGCGAAGTGGCCTTGCGTCTGGCCCTTGGTTCGAGCCGCACGCGCATTTTGCGCCAGTTGTTCACCGAATCCGTGCTGCTTTCGCTCACTGGAGGCGTAGCCGGACTCGTGGCGAGCATTCTGCTTTTGCGCCGGTTGAGCGTTTGGCAGCCATTTCCGCGATTCCCCCTCCATGTGCCCGTAAGTCCGGACGCCAACGTTTATTTGGTAGCTTTGGTCTTGGCGTTGGTCAGCGGAATTCTCTTCGGAATCGTTCCGGTACACCAAATTCTCCACGCCAATCCGTATGAGATCGTCAAAGCCGGATCGACGGGCGCGTTCGGGCGCCGAATCACTGTGCGAGACGTACTGCTTGTCGTTCAAATTGCGATCTGCGCCGTGCTGGTCACTTCATCGATGGTTGCTGTGCGTGGACTCATGCGCTCCATGCACAGCAACTTCGGTTTTGACCCGCGGAACGCGATGTTGATAGATACCGATCTGGCGACAGCAGGCTACAGCGGCGAAAGAGTACCCGCAATGCAACGGCGCATGATCGATGCCATCCACGCGATTCCTGGCGTAGATTCCGTAGGATCGGTGAATTGGCCGCCCTTAGAACCTCCCGGTGGCTGGCAAGGGATCGTCTATACCGACACAACCGCGGACCTGAGCCCATCGAATGCCGCGGCCGACCCTTATATGTACAACGTATCTCCAGACTACTTCCGCGCATCCGGAACATCTTTATTGGCGGGCAGAGTCTTCACATGGCATGACGACACAAACGCCCCGCGCGTAGCAGTGGTGAATCGGGAGTTTGCAAGCAAGATACTGGGCTCCATACCGAACGCAATCGGCCGGTATTTCAAGCTGCGGGATGGTACGCGCGTGCGGGTGGTAGGTCTGGTTGAAGACGGAAAGTACCTGAACCTCACCGAAAAGCAGCAGCCCGCGATGTTCCTCCCCCTCCTGCAATCGCCGGCTAGCTGGATATGGCTGGTTGTGCGATCGACCCGCGACCCGCAGCAACTTGCCGCAGCTATGAGAAGTGCACTCCGGGATATCGACCCTGCGATGGTACTGGCGATTCGCCCGTGGAGCACAGAACTGGGGGGGACACTGTTCCCCTCGCGCATGGCGACAGTATCGCTGGGTGTACTGGGCATGATGGGCGCGATGCTTTCGGTCACGGGTATATTCGGAATGGTTGCTTACTCGGTGAGCAAGCGGTTGCGAGAGTTGGGAATTCGCGTAGCTCTCGGCGCGCAACGCAAGGAAGTGTTACAGGCCTCGCTGGGACGTGCGTTCAAAATCATGGCACTGGGTTCGGGGGTTGGATTGGTTCTGGGTCTGCTTGCGGCGAAGGTGCTGGCTTTCATTGTGTATCAGGCCACGCCGCGTGATCCGCTGGTACTGGCCGGCGTGGTTCTAGCTATGCTGCTGTTGGGGCTGCTGGCTACGTGGATCCCAGCTCAGCGCGCCCTGTCGGTCAATCCTTTGATCCTGCTGCGCGAAGAGTGAGTCGGGAGTCGCTTGTAAGTTGCCTTACAACGGGCTTCTCGGCCCAGTGGCCAGCGGTCAATTCCTATGGCAGAAAATTGCCGCGCGCGTTTTTGTTTGACGCTAATGCACTCGTCGACGGCAGATCAGTAACGAAATGTCGGCTCTTCGTCGGGAATCCCTAATCGCCCTGATCTCCGTGGTCCCCGAGAGCGCCGGGTGACACGAGCCCCAAGAACTGGATTCGCCACTAGAATAAACTCAAACGCAAAGGATCCCCCTATGCAACAACGAGTGTGGCAAGTAGAAACAGCAGGAGGGCCATTCAAAGAGATTGCGGTGCCGCGTCTGGCGCCGCAGCGCGGCGAAGTCTTGGTACGCATCGTGGCAAGCGGTGCCAACCCTCTCGACACCAAGATTCGCGCCGGCCGAGCTGAGCACGCAAAGCAGCCTCTCCCCGCCGTGCTCGGTCTCGACATGGCAGGTACGGTGGAAGAAGTCGGAGCCGAGGTCACCAAATTCCGCCCCGGGGATGAGGTGTTCGGAATGGTGGGAGGCGTCGGCGGCAGACAGGGAACGCTCGCCGAGTTTGTGAACGCCGATGCGCGCCTGCTGGCCCATAAGCCCCAAAAGCTTTCGATGCGCGAGTCCGCGGTTCTCCCCCTGAGTACGATCACAGCCTGGGAGGGGCTAGTGGATCGGGCGCAAGTGCATGCTGGACAGAAAGTGCTGATTCATGCCGGCGCAGGCGGCGTGGGGCACGTGGCTGTTCAGATCGCGCGTGCTTTTGGAGCCGAAGTGTTTGCCACCGTTTCACCGAACAAGAAACATCTGGTCGAACAATTCGGAGCTACCGCAATCGACTATCACTCCAGCACGGTTGAAGAGTATGTCCGTACCTTCACTGGTGGGCTTGGATTCGACATCGTGTATGACACTGTCGGAGGCTCAACTATCGATGCGTCGTTTGAGGCCGCGCGCCGCTATACCGGGCACGTCCTGAGTTGTCTCGGATGGAGCACACACTCGCTGGCTCCACTCTCATTCCGCGGAGCGACTTATTCAGGGGTCTTTACGCTGTTTCCAATGCTTAGCGGAATTGGCTTGGAGCATCATGGCGAAATCCTCACCAGTGCCGCGGCGCTTGCAGACGAAGGTAAGCTCAAGCCACTCCTGAATCCGGCGCATTTTTCCACCTCCAACATCGATGCCGCACATGCAATCGTCGAATCAGGATCAGCCGGCAAGATAGTCATCGATATTGGGGACTCTCAGGAATGACATAATCCACTTTGAACAGAGTGGTCACGGAGATTTAGCACGCGGCGAATTCGGGTAGCGAGTGAACTGACCATGATTTTGGGTTTTCACAAGCGCACAGATGCACAGTAGACGCCAAATCGCGAACGCGCGTTTCGATACAATGCGGTGCTGGAAACGCGCATGTGCCTGTTAACCGGCATCAACAGAGATCTGGGCGGGATTAGGGGAACACTTGCCGGCTATCGAGACACAAACTGTGTGCACCCACGCAATGGCTGCAATCAAATGCAGGAATTTGGGCTCTACTTGGCCGCCGCTTCGTCTTCGGACAAGACGCCTCTCAGATACAACGTCAGCAACTTCTTAAACTCAGCCACAACGAGGACTTTGCCTTTGGAATCTGCTTCCCCATAGAGTGTCATCATGCCTCTGACTATCTGGAGAGATAGGTTTGCAGCAAGTAGAGACTGTTCCTTTGAAAGCGACGGATTCTTTGCCTGAAAGGCGTTTGTTATTGCAATTCGTGAAGCCTTCCGGGCTGCAGGGTCGCGGCGAAAGCGGATTGGCGCGGCCAACAGGCTCAGATAAGCGGGACGCTTCTGGACGAATTGGGTGATGCGCTCGATGAACAGATCGGCGAACTCGGCATGCGTCAGTGTCTCTGCCTGCTCCATCAACGGCTTCCAATGCGCCTCCACCTCTTGGGAATATTGATTTACCAGCGTGAACGCGATGGACTGTTTATCCGGAAAGTAGTTGTAGAGCGCGCCGATCGAAGACCCGCTTCGCTCCGCTACCGCCGTCATCGTCGCTGCTTCGTAGCCGACTTCGACAAAGAGCTCCGCGGCCGCGTCCAGAAAACCCGCCAACCGGCGCGTCGAGCGTTCCTGCTGCGGTGCGACGCGAACGGGATTTGACGAAATCGAGGGCATCCTCATATTCTAAAATCAGATAAATCGAGGATGTCCTCGATTTATCAAATATTTTCAAATAAAGAGGAACCATGGCAGAACGCCATCTCGACCCTAAAAAGACCGCACTCGTCCTCATCGACCTGCAGAATGCCGTCGTCAGCATGAACAGCGCCCCGTATGCGTCCACGCAGGTCGTCGAAAACTCAAGGAAACTTGCCGACGCCTTCCGCGTTCACGGCGCTCCCGTCGTCTATGTCCGCGCCGATCTCAACGACTTCATGAAGCTTCCCGTCGACCAACCGCACAATCTGGGCGACAAGCCACTGCCCGCCGCAGCGTCGGAGATCACTCCTTCCGCTGGTTTCCAGCATGGCGACATCCTCGTCACTAAGCGCCATTGGGGTGCCTTCGCCGGAACCGGCCTCGAGCAGCAGCTTAAATCCCGCGGCATCGACACGGTTGTCCTCACAGGCATCTCCACCAATGTAGGCGTCGAGTCCACCGCGCGCCAGGGTACTGGCCTCGGCTTTGCCTTTGTGCTCGTCGAAGACGCGTGCTCCGCCCAAAGCGCCGAACACCATCGCTTCGCCTTTGAGCATATCTTCCCGCGTCTCACACGCGTCCGTTCCACCGATGAGGTTCTGGCCGCCCTTGCCTAAGTCCTCCAGCGAATCCAGCGGCCTCGACCCATTGGTCTGGAAGATCACGGCCGTCGCGGTGCTCGGCTCTTTTCTCTCGCAGCTCGATGCGACCATCGTCAACGTATCTCTCTCCAGTCTCGCCGTGGATCTGCACTGCAGCCTCACGGCGATTCAATGGGTCACCAGCGGCTATCTTCTGGCACTCGCTCTTATGCTCCCGCTCAACGGCTGGCTGGTGGAGCGCATTGGAGCCAAATCTCTCTACCTCTGGTGCTTCTCAGTCTTCACGCTCTCCT